>DATGEO010000030.1:0-2941 GCA_035310015.1 Candidatus Dormiibacterota bacterium
TCAGCATCCGCGCGACCTCTTCGACGTGCGCGACCTGCTGGCCAACGAGGGGCTCACCCGCCCGCTGATCGAAGCGTTCCTGGTCTATCTGGTCAGCCACAACAGGCCGATGGCCGAGGTGCTCGATCCACACCGGCTGGACATGACCCAGGAGTTCGAGCGGAACTTCGTTGGCATGACGACCGCGCCGGTCGCCCTGTCCGAGCTGGTCGACGCGCGTGAGGCGCTGGTCGCGGGCCTGCACGACGTCCTGACCCAGGACGACCGGCAATTCCTGATGTCCGTGAAATCCGGCGAACCGCGATGGGACCTCCTGGGCCTGCCGCACGCCGCCGAGTTGCCGGCGGTCCGCTGGCGTTTGCAGAACCTGGCCGCTCTCTCCCCCGAACGCCGCGACGCCCTGGCGGAGCGACTGAAGCGGGTTCTCCGGCTATGACGCGCCGGGCAGTTTTCGCGGAAGTTGCCCATGGGCAACTTTCCGGGCGCGGGGCCGGCCATAGCCCCCTCCCCTTCCCCAACCCAAGCGCGCGTGGTGGGGTCGGCCATGTCTAAGCGGGCGATTCGGGAGCGCGAGTTCGATCTGTTCGTCCCCAGGATGAGCAGCCTACCGCTGAAGGATCAGCGGGAGGTGATGGAGCGTCCGTTCTTTTCGCTGGCCAAGCGCAAGCGTCTCAAGCCCATCGAATACACCAGCCCCGACGGCGAGGTGTGGGTCCATGTCAGCGCCAACCCGGCCTTCGGGATCGCCACCATCTGGGACGCCGACATCCTCATCTGGGCGACGTCGCGCATCAACCAGATGCGCGAAGCCGGCCAGAACGACCTGCCGCGCACGCTTCACACCACGACCTATGACCTCCTGAAGGCCATTCGCCGGGACACTGGCGGCAAGGGCTACAAGGAGCTGCAAGCCGCCCTGCAGCGTCTGGAAGCGACCACGATCCAGACCTCGGTCCGCGCCACCAAGCGCAACACCCGCGCGCAGTTTGGCTGGCTGGACGAGTGGGTGCTGGAATCCGATCCGAAGACGGGCGCGCCGCGGGGCCTGACGCTGACGCTCTCGAACTGGGTCTATGAGGGGGTCATCAAGGACCGGGCTCTGCTGACGCTGCATCCGGACTACTTCACCCTGCCAGGCGGACTCGAGCGCGCGATCTACCGCATCGCCCGCAAGCACGCGGGCGACCAACCGTCCGGCTGGACCTGTAGGGTCAGCCTGCTCCACGAGAAGACCGGCAGCGAGAGCCCGCTCAAGCAGTTCACCTACCTCCTGAAGAAGATCGTCGCGGCCAACGACCTGCCCGAATACGCCCTGAGTTTCGTCACGGCCGCGGATCGCTCGGCGGCCATCCACTTCATCCGACGGGACGCGGTCGAGCGCGCGCAGATCAAGGCCGACCTGGCCCGGCTCGAAGCCGATTCGGCGCGACGCGCCCGGGAAGACGCGCGGGCCCTTGAGGTCGATGCGATGTTCGACAAGCGCAAGGTCCCGCCCACGGGGGATCGGTGACCTGTTCCACGGGGGATCGAAGACTGATCCCACGGGGTATCAGTGACCTACGGCTCGGGGTTTCAGTGACCGGGCCTCGCCGCAAACCCAGGCAAGCAAAGGGTTTTTCGACAATTTCGACCGCTCTAACTCTGTCTAACCTTGTCCATAAGAGATTCTTCTAACGACCGCCGCTGAGAGGCTGGCTTGCCGTCGCCTTGAACCTTGAGGGTTCAGGCTCGGCGCGCTGTTAACCCTTTGTTTATTGTATTGGACCGAAAACTTGGCAAATTCCGGCTATCACGGCTGAGATTTGCAATGGAGGGCGGTCATGGCGAAACTGGCAATCGCTGAAAACACCACCTCCGGCCCTATTCTCCTCGACGCCCTGTCGGCGCTGAGCGACCGCGCTCATGACGTCATCACCCGCCTGCGGGCCACGGTGTTCGCGCCCGGCGAGGAAAAGATCGTCGACCTGCGCTTCACGATCACCAAGGCCGCCGAGATGGTGGGCCGGACGTCCGAGGCCATCCGTCAAGCCGAAGCCGACGGCCGGCTCCCTGCCCCGCGGCTCGGTCCCTCGGGCCGGCGGGAAGGCTACAGCCTCGCCGAGATCAACCACATGCGCGACGTCTTCGGAACGCGGCCCAGCCGAGGTCCCGACGATCCGCCGCTCATCCTCGCCGTCCAGAACTTCAAGGGCGGGGTCGGAAAGAGCACCCTCACCTGCCACATCGCCCAGTTCCTCGCCCTGAAGGGCTACCGGGTCGCGGTCATCGACTGCGACAGCCAGGCGAGCAGCACGACGATCTTCGGGCTGAACCCGGACATCGAGGTGGATGACGAACAGACCCTGCTGCCGTTCTTCCGGCACGCTGGTCCGCCCGATTTGAAATACGCCGTGCGCTCGACGGCCTGGACGGGCATCGACCTGATTCCGGCGAACCTCGGCCTCTACCAGGCGGAGTATGAGGCGGCCGCCCGGCTTCGCGGCAATCCGCAATCGCTGGACCGGCTTCGCCTGGGCGTCGAGAGCATGGCTGACGACTACGACGTGGTCCTGCTCGACCCCCCGCCGGCCTTGGGGATGCTGTCGCTGGCCGTGATCCGCGCGGCCAATGCGCTTCTGATCCCCACGCCGCCCTCGACGGTGGACTTCGCATCGACCGCCCATTTCCTGCGGATGATCGTCGAGACGCTGGAGATCATGGAGGGGCACCTGGGCGCACGGGGTTTCCATTTCCTCCGCGTCGTCGCCACCAAGGTCGACGAGGGCAAGAGCGCCCACACCCAGATCCGCGACATGATGCAGGCGGTCTTTGGCGCCGACATGCTGTCGGCCTCGCTGCTGGATTCGGCCGAGATCGACAATGCCAACGTCCAGCTGCGCACGGTCTATGAGCTGACCGGCCCGGCCACCAAGACCTATGAGCGCTGCCGCAACAATCTCGA
>DATGEO010000031.1:0-5252 GCA_035310015.1 Candidatus Dormiibacterota bacterium
CGCCGTCACGCGCGCCGATCAGCCTGTCCAGCCTCGCGCCTGACCACTGCTGGGTGGAGTAGAAGCCGCCCGTGCAGTCGAGGGTCGCGGTCAGCCGGTCGTCGAAGGTCGAGATCTCGTCGTAGGTCCAGGTCCGGTCCGGCGTCTTCAGCCTCCAGGCGCCGGGCTCGATGGCCGGAATCGAGTCGAACATCCAGGAGCTGACCGGCAGCGCGTCGGGATCGAACGAACCCGCCGCGTAGGAGCCGGTGAAGCGTCGCGTCGCGCCGGCGAGACCGGCCGCGCGCACCACGAGCTCGCTCGTCGCATAGGCGGCGGACGCACCCGCGAGCACCGCGGCGCCGCGCAGCGCGGCGCGCCTCGAGAGGTCGGTCGGGCGCAGGCTGATCCGGCGAGCCGCGACGTGCCAGATGGCGAAGGGCACGGCGGCGATCGCGGCGCCGACGTGGAAGTCCATCGCGGTCAGCGGGCCGATGTTCACCGCGAGCCCGGTCGAGTGCAGCAGTCCCGCGACCAGCGAGACGATCACGAGCGCTCCGAAGAGGACCGAAGCCCAACGCCCGGTCCGGCCGCGGCGCACGCCGCGCCGCGCGATCATCGACTTCCACGGCAGCAGCGCAAGGATCGCGAAGCCGCCGGTGGCATGGAGGATCAGCGACCAACGCGATGGTGCCGTGGCGTACGCGAAGGCCAGCCAGCCGGTGACGAACGCCACCCCAAGCAGCACGAGCAGCGCCAGGTTCGTCCGGGCTCCGCGCGCTACGGCGGCCATGCCCTGGTGAATACTCTTGTTGGTCACTTCGCCATCGCCCGCGTAGCTCAGGGGATAGAGCAGGACGGTCCTAACGTCAAGGTCGGGGGTTCGATTCCCTCCGCGGGCACCAGGCGAGGATGCCGGTTGAAACGGAGGATCTATGCAGAAGGCCGAGGGCGTCTTTGAGTTCACCCGATGGGAGGAATCCAGCTACAGCGAGCCCGATGGCGGGCCCAAGCTCACCGAGGCGCGGGTGAGGAACGATTTTCAAGGCGACATCGTGGGGTCGTCGGAGCTGGTCTACGTGATGTCGTACCTGACCGAGGACACGGGGACGTTCCTGGGCTACGAGCAGGTCACGGGCCGGCTGTCCGATCGCGACGGCAGCTTCGTCCTGCGCCACGACGGCACGTTCGGCGGCGGATCGGTGCGGGCCTCGCTCAGCGTCCTGCCGGGCAGCGGCACCGGGGCGCTGATGGGTCTGGCGGGCGAGGGCGAGTACGTGGCGACGCACGGCCAGAAGCAGAGCCCCTACACGCTGCGCTGGCGGATTGGAGGGCCGTCTGCGGTCGACGCGTGATCAGGACGCCCGGACGCTGCGCGTGAGGCGAGGCCGGCTCATCCAGTACGCCGCGATTGCCGCGGCGATCGTGGTCGTGGTTGCCGTCGGCGTGGCCGCGTTCATGTCGCTCCAGACGCCGTACCAGGCTCCGACCGCCCAGTCCGAAACGACGCCCTGCAACCCGATGCCGTGCATCGACGTTCGGGGCTACATCCTCTGGGTCAGCAATTTGAAGATCGACGCCGGGCTCGTTTCGATGCAGCTGACCTTCCGCAACTCCAGCTCTGCCACGCACGCCGACCCCGCCGACTTCCAGCTCATCGACTCGACCGGACATTCGAACAAGGCGGTCCACGACGCGCCCGGCTGCACGCCGTGGCCGCGCACCGACTTCAACGACGGAGCGCAGTTCGGCCCGGTGCCTGAGTGCTTCCGGCCCACGAGCACGAGCCCGCCTATGAGACTGCAGTGGGCGACCTCGGCTTCTTCTGCTGCCAGGCCGACCTGATGCTGGTCGGGGCCTCCGCGACCTAGCCCGCTACCAGAAGGAGCCCCCGCCGAACAGCACGTAGATGATCGGTCCGATGCCCCAGAAGAACGTGATCAGGATCCAGAGAACCTTCCACACGCCGCTGAGGTCCTTGCGGGTGACGATGTTGATGATGCAGAGGATGTAGGCGAGCGGGTGCAGGAAGATCGCGAGCAGGATCTCGACGATCACCTTGAGCACGATCACGACCATCTCATTGTGGCGATTGAGGGCCTGTGCGCGCTGTAGCCATCGCGTAGTTTGCCTCACACTATGGAGGGTGGGTGGCATGGTGTTGTTGACACGAGAACCGCGATGGCGACGCGCGAGCGACTGAGCGGCCGCTCAGCGTCCGGTGGGCCTCAGGATTCGAGCCTTGCCGCGCGCGAGCTCGGGTTCCTCGTCCGCCTCGCCCAGGCCGCGGCATCCACCCAGAAGCCCGACGAGCTGCTGGCGCTGATCATTCGCGAGGCCACTTCGGCCATGGGCACCGACGTCTGCTCGCTCTACCTGGTCGTCCCGCCCGGCGGCGAGCTCCTGCTCACCGCGACCAACGGGCTGAACGAGAACATGGTCGGCAAGGTCCGCATGCGCGTGGGCGAGGGCATCACCGGATGGGTCGCCGAGACGCGGCAGGCGGTGGTGGCGCCCGACGTCGGCCGCGACCCGCACTGGAAATGGGTGCCGGGCCTGGACGAGGATCGCTTCCATTCCATGCTCTCGGTGCCGATCGAGTCCGGCCCGCGACTGGTCGGCGTCCTGAACGCGCAGGCGGCCGAGCGGCGGGACTTCAACGCCGGCGACATCGACTTCCTTCGCGCGATCGCCGCCCAGGTGGCCGGCATCCTGGAGCGCAGCGAGCTGCAGCGGCGGCTCGAGTCGCAGCTGGCGGAGATCCAGCTGTCGCACGACATCCACGAGCGGTTCACCAAGCTGTCGCTGGACGGCGCGGGGACGCAGGCGATCCTCGAGGCGGTAGGGGCGCTGGCGGGCGGGCCTGCGGCGCTCTATTCAGCCGACGGCTTTCGGGTCCGCGGGCTGGGCGACGCCACCGAAGGGCTGCCGGCGCGAATCCACGTCCCGCAGCAGGCCGTCCACGGCACGGCGCGCGAGGTCCGGATCACCGCCGGCCGTCCCGCCCGTCCGATCGACGTCGTGCCCGTACGGGCGGGCTCGGACCTGCTGGGCCTGCTGGGGGTCGGCCTCCACGCTCCCGTCGTCGATGGGTCGGCCGAGGCGCAGGGGCGCTTGCGCGCGCTGGAGCATGGGTCGACCGTGCTCGCGCTCGAGCTCTCCAAGGAGCGAGCCACGGCCGAGGTCGAGCGCCGCTTGCGCGGTGACCTGGTCGAAGAGCTGCTCGCGGGCGGGCTCGAGAGCGTGGAGGCCGAAAGGCTGGCCCGCCAGGCCGAGCGGCTCGGCCACCGGCTGCCAGCGAAGGCATGGGTGGTCGTCCTCGAGCCGGACGACGACGCGACCGAGGTCGCGCTGTCGGCGCCGGGGCGGCAGGACCGGCTCGATGCGGCGCTCAGCGGGCTCATCCGGTCGCGCATGCAGGGCGCGCTGACGGTCGTGCGTTCGGCGTCGGCGGTGTTCCTGATCCCCGAGGACGTCGCGCCCGACCTCGCTACCGCCGAACGGCTGGCGGCGCAGATCCTCGCCGGCGCGACGCCGGTGATGAAGCCGGGCACCGCGTCGGTGGGCGTGGGCAACATCGCCAACTCGATGGCGGAGCTCGCCCGGTCGCACCTGGAGGCGCGACAGGCGCTGCGGCTCACAAGGCGCGCGGGGGGCCACGGCCGCGTCGCGTCCTACCGGTCGCTCGGCGCCTTCCGCCTGCTCCTCGAGGTGCAGACGCCGGACGCGCTGCGGCGCTTCGTGGAAGAGCTCCTGGGACCGCTGCTGAAGTACGCGCAGTCGCGCGACACGCCGCTGCTGGAGACCCTCGAGGCGCTGTCGGGGGCCAGGTGGGTGCGGCGGGCGGCGGCGCGGCAGCTGGGCATCCACATCAACTCGATGAGCTACCGGGTGGAGCGGATCCAGGCGCTGACGGGCCTGTCCCTGGACGATCCCGAGACCCGGGTCGCGATCTCGATCGCGCTCCGCGCGCGGGCCATGCTCGGCCTTTAGCCCAACCTCCACAAGATCGGCCAGGCCGCTGCTTTTGTGCACAACCGCGTGCCAGCGCGCGCTGACGCACTGCTTCTGTGCACAAAAGCGGTAAAAAAAGAAAGGGCCCCCGCCATTTCGGCGGAGGCCCCCCGAGCAAGACTTATACGTCCGAGTAGAGCATGAACTCCCACGGGTGCGGCCGCAGGGCGACCTGGTCGACCTCGCGCTTGCGCTTGTACTCGATCCAGGTGTCGATCACGTCCTTGGTGAAGACGCCGCCCTCGACCAGGAACGCGTGGTCCTTCTCGAGCGCGTCGAGCGACTCGGCAAGGGAGCCCGGCACCGACTTGATCTTGGCCTTCTCCTCGCCCTCGAGCTCGTAGATGTCCTTGTCGACCGGAGAGGGCGGGGTGATCTGGTTCTTGATGCCGTCGAGGCCGGCCATCAGGCAGGCCGCGAACGCCAGGTAGGGGTTGGCCGCCGGGTCCGGCGAGCGGAACTCGACTCGTTTGGTCTTCGGGTTCGTCGAGTACATCGGGATGCGCACGCATGCCGATCGGTTGCGCTTCGAGTAGACGAGGTTGATCGGCGCCTCGTAACCGGGCACGAGCCGGCGGTAGGAGTTGGTGGTCGGCGCGCAGATGGCGAGCAGCGCCGCTGCGTGCTTGAGCAGTCCGCCGATGTAGTAGATCGCCGTCTGGCTCAGGCCCGCGTAGCCGGCCTTGTCGGCGAACAGGTTGGTGCCGTCCTTCCACAGGCTCTGGTGCACGTGCATGCCCGAGCCGTTGTCCATGAACAGCGGCTTCGGCATGAAGGTCGCGACGTATCCGTGCTGCGCCGCGACGTTCTTGATGACGTACTTGTAGACCATCATCTTGTCGCCCATCTTGGTGAGCGTGTCGAAGCGCATGTCGATCTCGGCCTGGCCCGCGGTGCCGACCTCGTGGTGCTGCACCTCGACCTGCACGCCGGCCTCGATCAGCTTGAGCATGATCTCGGAGCGAAGGTCCTGCAGCTTGTCGGTCGGCGGCACGGGGAAGTAGCCCTCCTTGTGCCGCGGGCGGAAGGCCAGGTTGGCCTCCGAGTTGCGGCCCGAGTTCCAGATGCCTTCCTCGGAGTCGATGTAGTAGTAGCCGCTGTGAGCGTTCTGGTCGAACCGCAGCGAGTTGAAGAGGTAGAACTCGGCCTCGGGGCCCCAGTAGCTGACGTCCGCGATCCCCGAGCGGCGCAGGTGCTCTTCCGCCTTCTTGGCGATCAGGCGCGCGTCGCGCGAGTACGGCTCGCGCGTGATCGGGTCG
>DATGEO010000032.1:0-32134 GCA_035310015.1 Candidatus Dormiibacterota bacterium
CGGCATGCCGCTCCGCCACGCCGAGCACCTCTGCCCCCAGGCGAGCTTTCTGCCGCCGGACGAGGAGGCCTCGAGCCGCCTGCGCGAGCTGCTCGCCTCCGCGCTGTACGACCTCGCGCCGGTGGTCGAGGTCCGAGTCGACGGCGTCGCCTGGCTCGACCTGGCAGGTGTGCCGTCGAACGCCGGGGCGATTCGCGAAGCCCGCCGCCGGCTGCGAGCCGCGGTCGGACTCGAGCCGCGGCTCGGACTCGCATCCGGGCCGTTCACCGCGCGCCTGGCGGCCGCGCAGGCACGGCCGGGACGGCTGCTGCGCGTCGACGCCGCGCGCGCTTTCCTCGCGCCTCTGTCTTCGCGCGTGCTTGCTCTCGACCCCGAGCAGATGGAGCGGCTCGACCTGCTCGGGCTGCGCACGCTCGGCGAGGTCGCGGCGATCGGCCCGCGGGAGCTCGAGAGCCAGCTCGGTCCCGACGGCCGCCGCGCCGTGCTGCTCGCGCGCGGGCTGGAGCCGGACGTGCTGGAGCCGTGGCGGCCTCCGCTCTTCACGAGAGCGCACCGCCAGTTCGAGCCTCCGGTCGAAGACCGGGAGGCGCTGCTGTTCGTCTCCCGCGCGCTGTGCGGCGACCTGGCGGAGGAGCTCGGGCTTCGCGGCGCCGCCGCCAAGCAGGTGCGCGTGCGGCTGCGCTTCGAGGACGCCGAACCCGAGGTGCGCGAATCGCTCGTGCGCCATCCGCTGAGCAGCGCCGCGGAGCTGTTCGGGCTCATCGGTGCGTGGATCAAGGAATGGAGCCCCCGCGCGCCGATCACCGAGCTGTGGATCGAGCTGCCCGTGCTAGAAGGCGCCGGCCGGAGGCAAATGCGGTTGTGGTCGGGCGGCGACGGAACGTCGGAGGAGGTGCTCGCCGCGCTCGAGCGGCTGCAGGAGCGCCACGGCGACGGCATCGTTCGCCGGCCTCGGCCTGCGCTTCTCACCTCCCCGCTCGTCACGCAGCGATTCGCGTGATGACGAGGCTGCTGACGCCCCCCACGCCAGTGATGGTCGCGCTGCGGCCTGGGGGCATCCCCGCGCTGATCTCGGGCGCGTGGTCGGGAACGCTCGACCCGATCGCGCGCTGGAAGGTCGAGACCGAATGGTGGGACGAGCCGGTCGTGCGCGAGTACTGGAAGGTGCTGCTCAACAGCACGGTCCTGTGCGAGCTGTACCACGACCTCGCCGTCGACGAATGGTTCGTCGAGCGGGTCTATGACTGAGGCGCTTCCCTCTCCCGCTCTGGGCGAGAGGGTCAGGGTGATCCCTTCCCTGACAACGAGATCGTCGAGATCGTGATACGGCGGCTGGAAACCGGACGCACGCTGGGGGTCCAGGTCAAGACGGTTCAACTAAAGGATCGGCGTGGATACGGACACGTTCTGGTCAATCGCGCGAGTTTCGTCGCTGCCCCGTCCACCATGGTCGTGGCGTTGGCGTGGGTCAAATCCGAGCTGCGGTTTCACGAGACGTGCCTGCTCGTGCCGAGCACAGACCTGCCTGGCCTTGCGGGACCGGGTGGCGCGTACTTCGAGCTCCACTTCAGGCCAGAGGGCAGTCGCGAGGAAAGTCGTCTCGATCGCTATCGCGTACCGCTCGACAGGCTCGCGAGTCGGATTTCGGGCCTGCTCGAATAGCGTCGCGGCCAGGTCTTAACAAGCTGGGTTGACACTGGAACATTTGTTCGTAGCATGGTTCCAATGACCGCCGAAGTGGCCGAAATCCCTACATCTGAGGCGATCCGCGAGCTTGCGGCAGCCGTCGATCGGTTCTGCACCAGTCCCGTTCCGGAGTCGCCCGAAGCGATCGGCTGGGAGCTTGTGCATCTCCGCCATCAATGCGACCGCCTCGAGCTTGAGTTTTCCCGCCGGGCCGCCGCCTTCGCCGCCACTGACGAGTACGACCAGCAGGGTTCGATCTCGCCCATCCACTGGATCCGTCACCACTGCCACATGGGCGGCGGCGCCGCCGCTGATCGCATCGCCGTCGGCGAGCTGGCCGGAAGCCTGCCCCAGAGCGTCCATGCAGCCGAGAGCGGAGACATCGGCTTTGCTCACCTTGCCCTGATCGCGCGCACCGCCGACGCGGTGCGGACGTCACAAGGAACCCGACTTGACGAGACTGAGCTGCTCGACAAAGCGCTCCTGTTCAGCGTCAGCCGGTTCCGCGACTTCTGCGACATGGCTCGCCATGCGGCCGACGCCGCACGCTATGTGCGGGGCGAGGTCGCGGCCGTCGAGGCCAGGTCACTGACCATCAAGCCCGGCGAGAACGGGATGGTCTTCCTTCGTGCGACCCTGGACCCCGAAGGTGGCGCCCTCGTGCGGACGGTGCTCGAGCCTCTGGCCCGGCCAAAAGGTCAGGGCGACGCTCGGGTGCTGAACCGACGAATGGCCGACGCGCTCGTGGAGCTCGCGGCGCACGCGCTGGACACAAGCTCCCATGGGACCTCGACCCGTGCCCACATCCAGGTCACCACCACGCTCGAGACGCTGCTCCAGCGCACCGGTGCGCCCGCAGCCAGCCTCGATCTCTCCATTCCCATCTCGGCGAAGGCCGTGGAGCGCATCGCCTGCGACTGCAACGTGACCCGCGTGCTCCTCGG
Source organism: Candidatus Dormiibacterota bacterium (assembly GCA_035310015.1). Classification (GTDB taxonomy): domain Bacteria; phylum Chloroflexota; class Dormibacteria; order Dormibacterales; family Dormibacteraceae; genus DATGEO01. The sequence continues at coordinate 2,631 of DATGEO010000032.1, forward strand.
AGCCGACTCGATGGTGATCGACGTCGGCCGGTCGACGCGCAAGATCCCAGGGCCGACCCGAAAGGCGCTCGAGATTCGCGACCGAGGCTGCCGCTGGCCCGGTTGTGACCGGCCGGCCTCGTGGACCGCGGGTCATCACCTCGTGCACTGGACCAGGGGCGGACCGACAGACCTGCCGAACCTCGCTCTTCTCTGTCGTCGCCATCACTGGATGGTCCATGAAGGCGGATGGCAGATCGTGCGCGTCGACGGCGGCCAATTCCGCGCGGTCGCGCCGACGCTGGACTTCTATCAACGGCTCGCCAACGGCACCGCCACGTCCACCGCCTGATGCCCGCGCCTTACGTCGAGCTGCACTGCCACTCCAACTTTTCGTTTCTCGACGGCGGGTCGCATCCTTTCGAGCTGGCCGCGCGAGCAGCCGAGCTCGAGATGCCGGCGCTCGCGATCACCGACAGCGGCGGCGTCTACGGCGCCGTTCGCTTCCTGCAGGCCTGTCGCAAGCTGGGGGTCAAGCCGCTCATCGGCGCGGCGCTCGAGGTGGACGGCGAGGAGGTCGTGCTCATCGCGCGCAACCTCCGCGGGTACTCGAACCTGTGCCGGCTGCTCACGGTCGCCCACCAGGACCAGCCGAAGGGTGAGGCGCGGGCGCCGCTCGCCACGGTCGCGGCGCATCGTGGCGACCTCTTCTATCTCAGCGCCACCGACTCAGAGCCCCGACTGCTGGAGCTGCGCGAGGCGCTCGGTGCCGACTGCGTCTTCAGCGAGCTGCATCACCACCTGAACCCCGAGGACCAGTGGCGGCTCGAGGGCAGGGCCGAGATGGCTCGCCGATGTCGCGTCCCGGTTGTGGCCACGAACCAGGTTCACTACCACGACCCTGGGCGCCGAAAGCTGCACGACGTCCTGGTGGCGATCCGCCATCGCGCGACGCTCGAGGAGGCGCGGCCTCATCTCTTCCCCAACGCCGAGCACCACCTGAAGGGCAGGACGGAGATGCGTCCCCTGTACAAAGGCCACGAAGAGGCGCTGGCCGGACCATGGGACATCGCCCAGCACTGCGACGTCGACCTCGACTTCCGCAAGGTCCGGTTCCCCGGCTACCCGGTGCCGGCGGGCGAGACGCCTTTCTCGTACCTGTACAAGCTCTGCTTCGAGGGCGTGCGCGAGCGCTACCGCCCCATCACCGTCGACGTGACGCGGCGCCTGCAGCGGGAGCTCGAGGTGATCGAGAAGACGGGGCTTGCCGAATTCTTCCTCATCAACTGGGACCTGATGCGATTCGCGCGCGAGCACGGCGTGCCCGGACAGGGACGAGGCTCGGCGGCGGACTCGATCGTCGCCTACGTCCTCGGCATCACGCGCGTCGATCCTATCGAGCACAACCTGCTGTTCGAACGGTTCCTGCACGAGGAGATGACGAGTACCCCCGACATCGACATCGACTTCTCGACGGCCCACCGCGAGCAGGTGATCCAGTACATCTACGAGAAGTACGGCTGGGAGCGGACCGGCATGGTCTGCAACGTCGTCACCTTCCAGCCGCGGATGGCGATCCGCCAGGTCGGGAAGGCGCTCGGATTCTCAGCCGAGCTGCTCGACCGCCTCGCGAAGGGCGTCGACCGCTGGTTCACCGAGGACGTCGAAGACTCGATAAGCGGCGCCGTGCCACCGCCCGACATGCGGCCGGAGAGCTGGCAGCACTTTCTTTCGCTGTGCCGGGAGGTGATCGAGTTTCCGCGCCATCTTTCGATCCACAACGGCGGGATGCTCGTCACCGGCGAACCGCTGGTCGACATCGCCCCGGTCGAGCCCGCGACGATGGAGGGCCGGCGCGTCGTTCAGTTCAACAAAGACGACGTCGAAGACCTGGGCCTGATCAAGATGGACATGCTGGGGCTGCGCACGCTGTCGGTCGTGGCCGAGGCGCTGGAGCTTGTCCGCGACCGCACCGGCACGCGACCCGACCTCGACCGGTTGGCGCTCAACGACCCGCGCGTCTACGAGGTCGCGAGCGCCGCAGACACCATCGGCGTGTTCCAGATCGAGTCCCGGGCACAGATGCAGACGCTGCCCCGGACGCGGCCGCAGTCGTTCAACGACCTGGTGGTGGAGGTCGCGATCATCCGGCCCGGACCGATCCAGGGCAATGCGGTCCATCCGTACATCCGCCGCAGGCAGGGCCGCGAGCCGGTGACCTACGCGCATCCGCTGCTGGAGCCGATCCTCGAGGACACGCTCGGCGTGATCCTCTACCAGGAGCAGATCATCGAGATCGCCATGCACGTCGCCGGGATGCCGCCGAGCAAGGCGGACGGCTTCCGTCGAGCGATGACCCGGCACCTGAACCGGGTGGAGATGTCGTCGCTGGAGGACGACTTCATCAGCGGGTGCCTCGCGAACGATGTGCCGCGCGAGGTGGCAGACCAGCTGTTCACGGCGGTGCAGGGCTTTGCGGTGTACGGGTTCTGCCGCTCACACGCGGCGGCTTTTGCGCGGACGTCGTACGAGACGACGTGGCTGAAGGTGTATCACCCGGTGGAGTTCGGGTGCGGGCTGCTGAACAACCAGCCGATGGGCTTCTACCACCCGAGCGTGCTGGTCGAGGACCTGAAGCGGCACGGGGTGAAGGTGCTGCCCGTCGACATCAACCTCTCGGCGGCGCGGTGCCTGCCCGAGCGCCTCGCCCCGGCCAAGTCAGACCCTTCCGCGGGCCCTCCCTCTCCCGTCCGGTCCCTCCCCCGCCGGCCAACCTCTTCGAGCGTATCGGCCGCGTCAACCCCGCCTGTTAAGACCGCTCCCGCCACCCCCGCCGCCACGGCCATCACGCCGGAAGGCCCCGCCGACGACTACGCCATGCGCATCGGCTTCAACTACGTCCGCGACCTCGGCGAGGAAGGTCGCGGCGCCATCGTCGCCGAGCGCGACCGCGGCGGCGCCTACAAGTCCTTCGACGACTTCCTCGGCCGCCTCCGCGGCGGGCCCATCGGCCCGCGCGCCGTCCGCAACCTCGTCATGGTCGGCGCCTTCGACCCCCTCGGCCGCCCGCGCCGCGAGCTGCTCTGGGGCTGGCAGGAGCGCTGGCACGGCCACGGCCTGCGCAAGGGCATCGAGCCTCAGTCCGAGCTCCGGCTCGGCGCGACCGCACCCAGGCTGCCGGCCATCGACGACTTCGACGCCAACCAGCTCGAGTACCGCATCTCCGACCTCTCGACCGGCCACCACCTGATCCACTTCTGCCGCGACCGCCTCGAGGCGCTCGGCGCCCTCCCGAGCAAGCGCCTGCCCGAGATTCCAAGCGGCTGCACGGTCCGCGCCGCCGGCCTGGTCATCACCCGCCAGGCGCCGTCGACCGCCAACAAGATCCGCTTCTTCACGCTCGAGGACGAGTTCGGACAAGTCAACGTGACCATCAAGCCCGACGTCTACGAGCGGTATCGCAACATCGCCAACCGCCAGCCCATCCTCGTCATCGATGGCGTCATGCAGCGCCAGGACGGCGTCTGGTCGATCCTGGCCACGAACATCCAGGCTCTCGAAGGCGTGCCTCGACCGAAGACCCGCTCCCACGACTACCGCTGAACCCTGCGCCATGATTTCGCTCATGTCGCGACGCCATTGGGAACGCGAGGCCACCAACTGGGCGGCCTGGGCCCGCACTCCCAACTTCGACGCCTACTGGAGATACGCCCCCGCGTTCTTCGACCTCGTCCCCGCTCCGCGCGACCGCACCCTCGAGGTCGGCTGCGGCGAGGGACGGGTGTCGCGAGACCTGGCTGAGCGCGGCCACCGCGTCACCGCAGTCGATGCGACGGCCGCCCTGCTCGCGCTGGCCACGCAGGCCGACCCCAACGGAAGCTACCTCCGATGTGACGCCGCCGCGCTGCCCTTCGCCGCGGAATCATTTGACCTCGCCGTCTTCTACAACTCGCTGATGGACATCGATGACATGGACCTCAGCCTGCGCGAAGCGGCGCGAGTCCTCCGCCGCGGCGGCAAGCTGTGCGCGTGCGTCACCCACCCGGTCGCCGACGCAGGGCGATTCGAGTCCGACGCCGCTGACGCTCGCTTCGTCATCGACGGCAGCTATCTCGGGCCGCGGCGGTGGCTCGACATCCCGGTCATGCGGGACGGCCTGGAAATGAATTTCGCGGGGTGGGCCTACTCCTTCGAAGGCTATCTCGGCCCCCTCGAAGAGGCGGGCTTTCTTGTCGAAGCCGTCCGCGAGCCGCCATTCAGCGATCCGGCGGCCGGTCCGGCGACGAGCGCCCAGCGCTGGCGCCGCATCCCCATGTTCCTGATGTGGCGAGCGGTCAAGGCGTAGAAAGGCCCCGCATTTCAGTCACCACGCCGGGGGCATTTGCGCGAAGCTATGCGCCACGGACTCGTCTCGGCACTGAACGCAGCAGCCCCAAAGGAAGGTTTCATGCCCATCTCGAAAGAGATCGAAGACATATCTCGCGAGCTCATACGCCACCAGCACGACCACCCGCCGGTCCGCGATCTCAACCGCGAGGTCGACCGCAAACAGTCGCAGGCCGACCGCATCGGAGCCGACTTCGCCCGACTCGTGGGCGGCTGGATCTTCATCCTGGCGCAGGTCGGGCTGGTGCTCGTCTGGATCGTGCTCAACGTCATCGGCGCGCTCGCGCATTGGGACGCGTACCCCTTCCTCCTCCTGAACTTCGTCCTCAGCCTCGAAGCCGTGCTCTGGGTTTCACTGGTCCTGATGGCCCTCAACCGCATGTACGACCGCGACCGCCTGCGGGCGCAGCATGACTACGAGCTCGACGTCAAGGCCGAGGAAGAGATCAAGGCGCTGATGAACCACCTGATGCACCAGGACGAGATCCTGCTGCAGATCGTCAACCGCCTCGACCGCAGCGACAGCGAGATGAAGCGGCTCGTGCGCACGCTGGAAAGCGCCGACAGCAAAACGACCCCTCGTCCCGGATCGTCTTAGCCGGGCGCCGCTCCCGACGCCAGCTTCGCGCCCAGCTCGCGCGTGACGCTGACGATCAGGTCCACGTCCTCCTCGCGCGTGCGCCAGTTGACGATGGCAGGGCGAAACGCGACCTTGCCGGCGTAGTCGGTCGTGCCGAAGAACACACGTCCGTCTTCGAGGATCATGTGCCCGAGCCTGCGGTTCACGTCGTCGAGCTCGGCCTCGCTCAATCCGGGCGGATGGAAGCGGAAGCACACGACGTTCAAGCGGACCTCGGCAAGCCGTTCGAGCTCAGGCGCCGCGTCGACCTGGGCGGCCACGCGGCGAGCCAGAGCCATATGGCGTTCGACCATGGCGCGCAGGCCCGCGCGTCCGTAGGCGCGAAGGGAAGCCCACACCGGCAGGCATCGCGCCCGCCGTGACATCTCGGGCCCGAGATTGCCGAAGACGGGCCGCGCCTGCGTCTCGGCGCCGAGGTATGCCGCGCTCGCGCCGAATGCGGCGGCGTGCAGCGATGCGTCGCGGACGAAGGCGAAGCCCGTGTCGTACGGCACGTTGAGCCACTTGTGCCCGTCCACCGCGACCGAGCTCGCACGTTCGACGCCGGCCACCAAAGTCCGCGAGCTTTCCGACAGGGCCGCGAACATGCCGAACGCGCCGTCGACGTGCAGCCAGACCGGCAATCCCTCGGCGGCGCCGGCAATCTCGGCGAGTGGATCGAAGTCACCCGTGTTCACGTCGCCCGCCGTGGCGATGACGATCGCGGGCGCGCCGTCGAGTGCCCGCAGCGCGGATGCGAGCGCTGCGACATCCAGGCGGCCTGCCTCGTCCCGCGCGAGGATCTTTGGCGTCGAGCGCCCGATGCCGAGCATCCCCAGCGCCTTCACCGCGCTCGCGTGCAGATAGCCGGACGCGAACACCGGGACCGGGGGAAGTCCGGCCAGTCCTGCGGCGTCGACGTCGACGCCGTGCTGCAGCGCCCACCAGCGCCTGGCCGTGGCGAGACCGACGAGGTTCGCCGTCGTGGCGCCCGTCGTGATGACCCCGCTCCAGCTCGTGGGCAACCCGAAGAGCTCCTTCAGCCAGCTGATGCTCACCTGCTCGAGGCGCGCGGCGAAGGGCGAGCTGACCCAGTTGAACGCGACCTGGTCGAGCGTCGACGCGAGCCAGTCGGCGCCGAGTGCGGCCGGCGTCACGCCTCCCATGACGAAATGGAAGAAGCGCGGCCCGGTCGAGCGCGTCGCGCCTTCGCGAGCGGCCGCGATCAGCTCCTGCAGGGCGGCGAGTGAACCCGAGCCGGTTTCGGGCAGCAGCGGCATCGGGCCGGCATCGGGAGGCCTCGGCGGCCGGACCAACGCGTCCGCGACCGAGGCCAGGTAGGCCTCGGCCTCGCGCTCGACGAGGCGCAGCGTCTCGTCGAGCTCGCCGCCGGCCAGCGGATCAGACACGGTAGAGACGATATTCGCCGTTGTCGTACACCAGCGTACCGTGCTGCGCCCAGTACGCGGCGTTGCCGCCTACCGCCGGATCGAGCTCCTGCGGGCCGATCAGCACGTAGCTGATCCCATAGCGCTTGATGAGCTGGGGCGCCGACGGGTCGCCCGCGAGGATGAGCTTCAGGTCGGTCGTCTTCTGCGTGTAGTCGGTCAAGCCATAGGTGAACAGCCAGCCGGGGTAACCGATCAGGATCTTCCGCCCCGTCAGCGTCGGGATCGGGCTGTTGTGGTCGTTCGCGACCGCAAACACTGCATCGGGCGGAGTGTTCGCGCGCACCCAATCCGCGAGCTGAAGGCCTCGCGCGTCCACGAACTGATACGAGCTCACGCTGTAGTCGGAAGCACGGACGAGGTCGGCCGTGCCTGACAGCACCAGCACGATCAGCAAGCCCGCCGCCAGCCACCGCGCCTCCGGCCCGCGCCGGAAGAGCTCGGCCAGGAACGCTCCGGCCATGATCGCGCCGAACAGCGCGAAGAAGATGAAGAACTTGGTGTTGTCCCACTCCCACGGCGCCAGGATGAAGATCGACGGGACGATGAACCACAGCCACATCGGCGCGAACCAGGTGCCGAACCTCGTCGGGATCCAGCGGTTCAGCACCTGGGCGGCGAGGATCAGGGGGATCAGCACCGACGTGTTCTTGATCCAGAACCACACGAAGTCGGGCAGCGCCCACGCCACACCGTCGCGCACCCAGTCGTTGTAGGACAGCCATCCCGGCTGCAGGCACAGTGGAAGAGTGCTGGAGCGATCGAGGCATGTGCTGGTGGGCGGCCAGAGCCACGCCAGCACCGGTAGCCCGAGCACGAGCGCGGGCACGAAGAACGCGATCCACTCCCGGCGGCGGTTGAACACCGTCCAGAACGCGGACAGCGCGACGATCGTGCCGTACGCGTGCACGTGGAACGACGGCGTGAGCCCCGCGACGACGCCGGCGAACAGGTACACCGGCCACCCGAGCCGCTCCCGCGTCGCGATCCAGACCAGCAGCAGCACGATCAGGGCGAGGCTGAACCCGAAGAGAGTCGTGCGCTGGGGCACGAGGTAGGCGAGCACGGGGTCGAGCCACTGGTAGTTGAGGTCGCGGTTCAGCGTGTACTCGCGCGGCAGGTGGACCAGAGCGCCGACGCCCAGCTTGTCGATGTCGCCGATCAGGTAGATGAAGCCGAGGCCGCCGCTGAGCAGGAAAGCCGCGACCGCGATCGCGGCGGCGGCCCGGCCGCCCGCGAACCGTAGGGCCGCGAGGTACATCACGGCCGGAAACGCAAGGCCGAGCAGTCCCGAGGTCAGTACCAGCGAGGCCGGCAGCGACGAGCCCAGCGGCACGAGGGTCGCGGAGAGAAAATCCATCATGAACGGGTATCCGAGGTGGTTCCCGGGATCGATCGGGAACTGGGGCGGGAAGTTCCGGCCATACGCAAACGAGCCGGTGAAGCTCAGGTGGGCCGCCCAGTCGCCCCAGATGTTGATGTAGCCCGCGTACAGGCCGTCCGAGCGGTACGTCCAGGCCTGGTGCAGGAAGTGCACGGTCCACGCGCCACACACGAAGAAGATCGCGAACAGCGGCCACGGATGGCCGTCCGAGGTCAGCGCCGCCGACCAGCGCCGGCCGAGGTCCGCGACGTCTTCGGCGATCGCGTCCCGACGCCACACGGCGACCGCCACCCCACCGATGACCGCCAGCAGCGTCCCGATGAGCACTGTCGCGACGGTCACGTCGCGCACCGCCATCGAGCCCACGAAGGTGAGGACCGACACGAGCATCGCTCCGAGGACGGTGCCGAACGCGATTCGCTCTTCCAGCGTGAGGGCGACGCCGCAGAGATACGTGACGCCGAAGCCGGCCACCACCGACCCGCCGAGCACGATGAGCGGCGGCCCGACGAGGAAGGCGAGCGCGACAACCGACGCCGCGGCGACGGCGATGCCGATCGCCGGCCACGGCGCCCCCTTCGCGCCGGGGCCTAGTTCCAGCAGAACAGCTGAGGCTGGCTGGGCGGCAGGTCCCTGCAGTTCGTCAGCCAGATCTTCGCTCCCCATGGCGGCGTGTCCGGGCCGGGATACCAGGCGTCGGTCGACATCGGGATCGCCGTCCATGTCGGATAGAAATACACGAAGAAGCAGACGGCGACGCCCAGATGTGCGAGGACGATGCGTCTTCCCCACACCGGCCACGCCTCGGCCAGCTGCGCCAGGACGAAGGCGAGCGCCAGGACCATGAAGATGAGGCCGCCGATCATCTCGTACATGAACAGCACGCGCGTGATCGGCGCCCAAGGCAGGTACTGGGTGAGGAAGCCCACCAGGATCACGGCCGCGACGAAGCTGCGCCGGCGAATGATGAAGTAGGGAAGCGACACGAGGCAGGGCAGGCTGGTCCACCAGATCCACGGGTTGCCGAGGTTGGACATCCGAGCTATCAGCGGCTCGCCCGTGAACTGGTCGGTGCCGAGGTTCGTGTACTCCGCGTAGTAGAGGACCGGGCGCGACAGCAGCGGCCACGACCACCACGGCGAGCCGTACGGGTGGGTCGCGGTCAGGTGCGCGTGGTACTCGTACGACTGGTAGTTGTACTGCCACAGGTCCATCAGGTTGTGGAACTGGCCGCGCAGGAAGAACGGGTACCACGAGCCGATGTAGATCGCGATCGGGAACACGACGAACGCGACCAGAGCGACCAGGGCGTAGGACGGCCAGTACACGTTGCCGGGGATCCTCAGCTCGTGCGTCATCGCGTACGTCCACAGCATCCGGCCGAAGAGGAAGAACAGGATGCTGGCGAACGCCGCGAGCACGACCCACTTCGCCGACACGCCGGTGCCGATGGCGATGCCCAGCAAGAGCAGGGAGAGGAGGGACCCCCGCACCGTCGTGCTTTGCATGTGGACGAGGAACAGGTAGTAGCAGAGCAGGATGAAGAAGACCGGGATGATGTCGATCATCCCGATGCGCGACTGCACGAAGAACATCCCGTCGAAGCACACGAACGTGGCCGCCGCGACCGCGAACAATCGGTTCGGCCACAGCCGCATCGCCAGCAGGTACATCAGCGCCACGCACAGCGTCCCGACGAGGCAGACGGCGATTCGCCAGCCGTACGTGTTGAAGCCCAGATCGATGTAGTCCCCGCGCGCGCCCTGAAATGCCGCGCGGTACCAGCCATAAGTCCACTCACCTGCGGCGATGATCTCTTTCGCGAGCGGCGGCTCGGGGTCGAAGTAGTTGTACGGACAGTCGGTGGTCGTCGGGTGACAGAGCTCGATGCCCTTCACGTCCATCCGCGCGTCGACCGGGAAGTAGATCTCATCGAAGACCTGGCCGTTCGGCGGTGAGAACCCGCCTTGCCCGTTCGAGTAGCCGCGGGTGTATGGATACGCGAGCCCGCACAGCGTCCCCGGGTCGCCGCGCACGTCGACAGGCGTGTTGGGCACGCAGTTCGTGACCGGCGGTCCGTCGAACGGGTGGGCGATGAAGTTGGGGAGGATCGGGCTGTAGAAGCGCAGGACGAACGCGAGGCCCGTGAGCACGAGCAAAGCCGCGATGTCGATTCGCTCCAGCCGCAGGCGCTCGAGCATCGACCTGCGCGCCGGGACGCCGGAGTCGATTACCGCCGCCGCTTGCGCCGCTTTCCCCCCAGGTTCTGGCCCACGCGCTCCGGCAGGTACCCGGAGATCGCCCAAGCGACGGCGTCTGCGTCCGGAACCGGCACGGCTATCGTGTCCTCGTAGGCGATCCGCGAGCCGAGCTTCTTGCGGATGCTCGCGAGCTGCTCCTCATCCCCGCGCAGGCGCAGAAAGAGCGCGGGCTTTTCCAGGAGCGGCTTGATCACCCGCGCGACCATTCGGCTGCGACGGTCCTGGAACGCGACGTTCAGCGGCTGGACCTTGACGAGACGGATGTTGTCGTAGGGGATGACGATGCCCGAGAGGAAGGTAGAGACCTTCAGCCCCTCCTCCTGCGTCTCGACGTAGCTGCGCCATTTGTAGACCAGAAACGCGCCGCCGAGCAGCAGGCCGCTGGGCACGTAGAGCAGCCAGATCAGGTTGGAGTGGTTGAACAGCTGGCCCTGGTACACCAGCACGGCGGTCATCAGCACCCCGACCGCGATCAGAAAGCCGGCGAAGAACCGCTGTTGCCGCCACATCTGGTCGGCGTAGAGGATCGGCTGGCGGACGCGCCCATCCGGGCTCGGGGCGGTGCTCAAGGCTACTGATTATCCCAACCGCGACTCCTCTCCACCGCCCTACGCCATCGAGACTGCAGCTCGTCGGCCTGGTCGCGGGACATTCGGGGGGTGAACTCGCGCTCCAGCTTCCAGAGCTTGGCGAGATCGGAATCCGACCAGATCCCGGCGCCGAGACCCGCCAGGTACGCCGCCCCGAGCCCGGTGGTCTCGGTATGGCGTGGCCGGCGCACGGGGATGCCGAGGAGGTCGGCCTGGAACTGGCACATCACGTCCATCACCACCGCGCCGCCGTCCACGCGCAGCTCGGTGAACTCGGTGCCGCTGTCGTCCTCCATCGCCTCGACGACGTCGCGGGTCTGGTAGGCCATCGCTTCGACCGCGGCGCGGACGACGTGCGCGCGGCCGGTGCCGCGAGTCAGGCCCACGATCGTGCCACGGGCGTGCGGGTCCCAGTGCGGCCCGCCAAGCCCGACGAAGGCCGGCACGAGGTACACCCCGCCGGTGTCCGGCACCGACGCCGCGAGCGGGCCGGCCTCGGCGGCGGTCTGGATGATGCCCAGGCCGTCACGGAGCCACTGCAGCGCAGCTCCGGTGACGAAGATCGCGCCCTCGAGCGCGTAGCTCAGCGTTCCACTCCGCCGCCAGGCGACGGTGGTGAGCATCCCGCTGCGCGAGGCCACGCGCTCGTCGCCGGTCTGCAGAAGAACGAAGGAGCCGGTGCCGTAAGTGTTCTTCGCCATCCCGACTCGCGTGCACGCCTGGCCGAACAGCGCCGCCTGCTGGTCGCCCGCGATCCCCGAGACCGGCGCGGACACGCCTCCGAAGGCATCCGGATCGCTCTGGGAGATCGGCCCGCTCGAGTCGCGCACCTCGGGCAGGTTGCCGAGCGGCACGCCGAACAGGTGGGACATCTCCTCGCTCCAGTGGCCGCCGCGGATGTCGAACAGCAGCGTGCGCGACGCGTTCGACGCGTCGGTCACGTGGTCGCGGCCGCCCGACAGGCGCGCGACCAGCCAGCTGTCGACGGTTCCCATCGCCGCGTCCTTGGCGCCCTCGACGTGCTTCATCGCCCAGGCAGCCTTCGTCGCGGTGAAGTACGGGTCGAGGACCAGTCCGGTGACCTCGCGCACGCGGTCCTCGTGGCCGTCCTCGCGCAGGCGGTCGCACTCGGCCGTGGTCCTCCGGTCCTGCCACACGATCGCGCGTGAGATCGGCTGAAGCGTGCGCCGGTCCCAGAGCACGAGCGTCTCGCGCTGGTTGGTGATGCCGATGGCGCGCACGTCGGCCGGGCGCGCACCGGCTTGCTCCAGCGCCTGCGCCGCCGTGGCCTGCACCGCCGACCAGATCTCCTCGGCGTCGTGCTCGACCCAGCCGGGCCGCGGGAAGTGCTGCGTGATCTCGCGGTAGCCCTTGCCTCGAACCTCGCCGTCGACGCCGACCGCGATCGCGGTCGCACCGGTGGTGCCCTCGTCCAGGGCGAGGACGACGCCGCGCTCAGCCACTTATCGGGCGGCCGGCTTCCAGGTGCGGTTCAGGCTGCCGGTCGAGTAGCCCTCGAGATCGAGCGCGACGAAGGTGTAGCCGGCGGCGCGAACGGCGTCGACGACGGCCGCGCGGCTGCGCGCCAGGCGGTCGATGTCGCCGCGCTCGACCTCGATGCGGGCTACGTCGCCATGGTCGCGCACGCGCACCTGCTCGAAGCCGAGCGCCTTGATCGCGGCCTCCGCGGCTTCGATTCGCCGCAGCGCCGCGACCGTCACCTCGGTGCCGTGCGGGATGCGCGACGAGAGGCACGCGAACGAAGCCTTGTTCCAGTTGGCGAGGCCAAGCGCGCGCGCCGCCGCGCGGATCTCGTTCTTGCGCATCCCCGCTTCGAGCAGAGGGAAGCGGACGCCGCGCCGCACGGCCGAGCCGTGACCCGGCCGGTGGTCGACGGCGTCGTCGGCGGTGGCGCCGTAGGCGAGATGCTCGAGGCCAACGCTCTCGCGAATGGGCTCGAGCGTCTCGAACAGCTCCTCCTTGCAGTGGAAGCAGCGGTCGGGATGGTTGCGCGTGTACGCCTCGAGCTCTAGCTCGCGGGTCTCGACCTCGATGAGCCTGGCGCCCAGGTCGCGAGCCAGCGCGCGCGCCTGCTCCTGCTCCGACTCGGGATACGCGGGCGAGCTCGCGAGCACCGCGACCGCCCGATCGCCGAGCTCTTCGAGCCCGAGCTTGAGCAGCAGCGTCGAATCCACGCCGCCGGAGTAGGCGATGAGCACGGAGCCGAGGTCGCGCACGATGCCGCGCGCGCGATCGACCTTCCTGGAATCGAACCGGTCCAGCTGGACTAGCACCAGCTGAAGAGACTAGCTGGCCGCGGCCTCGGAGGGCTCCATGGCCGGCGTGCCGCACCAGGCCTCGTAGTCGATGAGGCCCTTCACCGTCGGGTGCTCGCCGCAGAGCGGGCAGGCCTTGTTCTGGCGCAGCTTGAGCTCGCGGAACGTCATGTCCTCGCCCTCGAAAAGCATGTAGCGGCCGATCATCGGCTTGCCGATGTTCAGCAGGTACTTGATCGTCTCGAAGGCCATCATGCTGCCGATGATCCCCGGCAGCACGCCGAACACGCCGGCCTCGGCGCAGCTCTGCACCGACCCGGGCGGCGGCGGCTCGGGGAAGAGGCAGCGGTAGCAGCCGGTCCCCTTCGACGAATCGAACAGGGCGAGCCGGCCCTCGAACCGGAAGATGCTGCCGTGCACGAGCGGCTTGCCCAGGAAGTGCGCGGCGTCGTTGGCGAGGTAGCGCGTGGGGAAGTTGTCCGTCCCGTCGACGATGATGTCGTAGGGCTTGAAGATCGGGAAAGCCGTGTCCGAGTTGAGATGCTCGCGAATGGGCACCACCTCGACGTCCGGGTTGAGGCCGCGAAGGGTCTCGGCCGCGGACTCGACCTTCGGCCGGCCGAGGTCGTCGATGCCGTGCAGCAGCTGGCGCTGCAGGTTAGAGGAGTCGACGGTGTCGAAGTCGACGATGCCGATCTTGCCGACCCCGGCGGCGGCCAGGTACATGGCCGCGGGCGAGCCCAGGCCCCCGGCGCCCAGCAGCAGTGCGCTCGAGTTCAACAGCTTGCGCTGGCCCGCGCCTCCGACCTCGGGCAGGATTAGGTGGCGGGCGTAGCGGGCGACCTGGTCGGGCGTGAAGCCCCTGGCGGGTGCCATGGAACAACCCAATATACCGATGCCGGTTTGCAGGTATTCCTAGACTTGGGGGCACCGATGGAAACCGAATACCTAGACGAAGAGCAGGTCATCGCCCTGTACAACAAGGTCCGCACCGGCAAGCGGACGTGGCCGGCCGGCATCTGGAGCTCGCCTGCCGCCCTCCAGTACGCGGTGACGGTCTTCGACTACTGGGTCCACAACGTCATGGGCTGGAAGGGCTGGCCCGACGCCCGCGGCAAGGTGACCCCCGCGCTTTTGGAGGAGCACCGGCTGGCCGACCTGGTCGAGAGCGTCTTCGTGCCCGAGTTCGGCGACGACTGGCTCGACTTCGAGGTCGTGCTCAACGAGAGCATGCGCCTGTCCGAGGACGAGGCCTGGGCGCCGGACGTCAGCGACCGCCAGGAGCGCGTCGAGGCCGCCTTCGAGCACGCGTTCGAGCAGCTGATCGGGTCGCCGAAGCAGCAGCCGAAGCTGCTGCCGACGTACCACCGCTTCCGCAATCACCTCATGCGCATGTGGAGCGCGTTCCAGGAGGCGCAGGCCGAGCACGACAAGGCGGAGCGCGAGTCGGCCGAGCGCTTCTGGGCCCAGCTGCGGCTCGTCCGGAGCACGCGCGGCCAGGGCGCCGAGGCGTGGTCGATCGTCAACACCGACGACGAGCGCCGGGGCGAGGTGCTGATGGTGTGGGGCGAGCCGCATCCCTACTGCATGGTCGTGCTCGACGACGACATCGAGGACGGGGGCTGGGAGCAGGTGATCTACCGGCTGGAGCAGGAGATCCTGGTCGAAGAGCCGGGGGTCGTGAGCTACTCGGTCTGGCACAAGGGCTTTGTCGGCGAGTTCTACCGCTGCGCCGACTGCGGCGAGCTGCACAGCCAGTTCGCGGACGACGCGGGCTCGGAGCTGCGGCTCAACGACCTGGAACCGCCCGAAGAACGCTAGCGGTCGATCGTGATCGTGTAGTTCGTCCCCTCCCAGCCCGTGGCGTAGTGCGCGGTCCAGGTGAACGTCGAGCCGGGCGCGAGCTTGTCCGCCGGCACCTCCGCGACCCACACCCCCAGCGTCGTGTCCGCGGCTTCGACGTCGCGATGGCTCGCCCACTCGTCGAACGAGTAGTGGACCGCGCCAGGTCGCGGCAGCTGGACCTTGAGCTTGCGGCCGGCGAGCAGCCGCGTGATCTGGTGCTTGTGCGACCAGACGAAGGCGGCATCGAGCGCGGTGCCCTCCGTGTAGCGCCGGCGGGCCGGCAGCACGATGTCGGGAAAGCCGCCGAGCGCGACCATCGCGAGTAGCTGCAGGTACTCGGCGTGCGCCCAGCCCAGCGGGCACGACGACCCGTTGGCGCGCCCGAACGCGAGTCCGCGCGCGGGAATGTCGGGACCGTCCCAGAGCTGCTCGGGGAGCATCAGCCCGGGCCCGGCGAAGGACTCCATCGTGCGCACGAGCTCGGCGGCCGCGAGACCCATCGAGAAGAAGTGCCGGGCGCGTTCGCCGGTGAGCACCGGCCACAGGCGCCCCACTCCGTCCCCGTTCCACGGCGAGCCGTCCTCGTGCTCGCCGTAGCGGTCGCCGGCGTAGCGCCGCCACGACGGGCCGCCGGGCAAAGTCCTCTTGAGTCGCGCGTCCACGCCCTGCAGGCTCTTGAGGATGCGTTCGTCCTTGGGCCGGCGCAGGCCGTAGCGGACGAGCTCCAGGAACTCGGGCGCGACGGCGCCTTCGGTCGGCCGGCGGTCGGGATCGCCGGAAAGCCGGATGTACTGGCCTGAGGGGGTGCTGCACCACGATTCCACGCGGTCGTTCCAGTAGTCGGCCACCGTTCGCAGGTGCGCGGCCGCGACATGCTCGCCCGCGTCGGTTGCGAACTCCGCGGCGGCGATGAGCGCGGCGATGCACGTGGCGAGCGTGGACGGCGAGAGCCCGCCGAGATCCTCCCAGCGGTCGAGTTGCGTCAGCGGACCTTCGCGGATCAGAAACTGCGCGGCCGGCCGCACCATCGTCGGGTAGGGATCGTGGTCGAGGCAGTTGGCGATGCCGAGCCTCCACGCCAGGAGGATCGGCAGCGCCACCTCGTCGAGCTCGGTGGAAGACCAGTGCGGCGTGCCGTCGACGGACCAGTTCTGAAACCACGCGCCGTCGGGTCGCTGCCGCGACTGCAGGTGTCGAAACGCGCGCAGCGACGTTGCCGGATCGCCGGAGTCGAGGAACGCGGTCGCGATGCGGCACAGGTCGCGCGGCCAGACCATGTGGTAGACGTGGTTGCCGTCGTGATTGGTCTCGCCCCAGGGCGCGCCCGGCGACGCGATGAACGCACCGGGTCGTGACTTGTCCTCCAGGCAGCGCAGCACCGCGAGCGACGCCTTCGCGAGCACGCCGTCGTCGCCGCTGACCTTGGCCAGCGCCTGCGGAAGATCAGGCGTCGCCTGCCACGCGCGCGCGAACGCGGAGCGAACGTGGCGGGCGCCCTTGTGCAGCGTCGCGCGAGCCAGCTCCTCGGCGTCGGCGCGCGAGTGGCCGAACCCGATCGCCATCTGGAACGAGCCCGACTTGATGCCAAGCTCGGCGCCGACCGCGACGTTGCCCGGACCGGCGCGCTCGTAGAGGTTGGTCATGAAGCCGTCCGCGTCGTGCAGCTCGACGTGCACGTCGGAGCTGCGGTAGTAGCCGGCTGTGGCGCGGCTGAAGGGACCGACGATGCACGCCCAAACGTCCTGCTGGCGCAGCAGCAGCGCGGGCGGGTGCGTGTCCAGGACCTCGCCGAAGTTGCCTTCGGTGCCCGGCGCGAGATGCGCCGAGGCCTGCATGTAGAGGCGGACGTCCGGCAGCTCGGGCGTGAAGGTGCCCGAGATGATCAGCGAGTTCTCGTCGGGGTCGGAGACGAACTCTTTGGTGAGGCGGTACTCGTGGTGCGTGCTCTCGACCGTGAAGGCCGGGACTCCAGGCGCGTGCCAGGCGATGGAGTGCTGCCCGTCGCTGGCGTCGTCGACCGGCGGCGCTCCCGCCGCGGACGCGAAGAAGCGCAGCTCGTGCAGGACGATTCGGTCGAGGTATGGAAAGAAGACCTCGCTCAGGCTGCCGTCGGCGAGGGTGTACCAGACCTTGCTTTTGGGACCCGGTGCCGCGCCGAACGCCATCTTGCGACCAGGGCCCCACATCGGCGGCGCGCCCGGGCCGCCTGGTGCCTCCATCGGGCACTAAGTATGGAGAGAGGCCCTGACGGATAGAATCGAACCACGACCCCCGATCCGCCGGGGAGGTGGCTGAGTGGTCGAAAGCACCCGCCTGCTAAGCGGGTAGGGGGTGTGAAACTCCCTCCGGGGTTCGAATCCCCGCCTTCCCGCCAGAGTCCGTTACTTGACCAGCGTCGAGATCAGGATGGACAGCATCCACAGCGCCAGGCCGACCGCGATCAGGTTGAGCTTGCGAATTCGCCAACCAATCGCAGCGCCGACGAACGCGATGAAGGCCAGAAGCAAGATGAGCGTGCCGATGGTCAGGCTCGAAAACCGCCCGATCAGCTCGGACAGCGACCAGAGGGCCAGGCCGATCGCGATGAGATCGGTCTTCTTGTAGCTCCAACCTGCCGCCGCCAGGACGAAGGCGATCAGGGCCAGGATTACGAGAATCGTGCTCAAGCTCATGGGCTCTTATTGTCCACGAACGAACCGCTTTGTGGCCCTCGCTGGATCCACGATCCAGTGGCCTGCATAGACTGGTCGCCGTGCAGCGCAGCGACGTCTTCGATCAGGCAGAGGCTTACGAAAGATACGTCGGGCGCTGGAGCCGTCAGCTTGCGCCCGGTTTCATCCGGTGGCTGGACGTACCGATCAACGGCAGCTGGCTGGACGTCGGATGCGGCACCGGATCGCTGAGCGAAGCAATCCTCGCTACCGCCCATCCGCACAGCGTGATCGGCATCGATCCGTCTCCACCGTTCGTGGCCCACGCCAGCGAGTCGATCCGCAGCGAGCGAGCGACATTTCGCGTCGGCAGTGCCATGTCGCTGGAGTTCCCGGCCGGGACATTCGATGCGGCCGCGGCCGCCCTCGTCCTCAACTTCGTGCCCGATGCGGGCACGGCGGTGACGGAGATGCGCCGCGTGACGAAGAGCGGCGGCCGGGTTGGGGCGTATGTATGGGACTACGCCGACGGGATGCGCATGATGCGCGTTTTCTGGGATGCGGCGGCCAAGCTCGACCCCGCCGCCGCCCAGCTCGACGAAGGCCACCGCTTCCCGATCACGCGCCCCGATGCGCTGCGCAACTGTTTCGTCGGTGCCGGCCTCGAACAGGTCGAGGTGATACCGCTCGAGGTCGAGATGGCGTTCGCCGGCTTCGACGACTACTGGCAGCCTTTCCTTGGCGGCCAGGCGCCGGCGCCCGCGTACGCGATGTCGCTGACGCCGGAACGGCGCGAGCAGCTCGCCGGCGCCATCCGCTCGCAACTCGAACCTGGGCCGGGCGGTCCAATCCGCATGGTTTCGCGCGCCTGGGCGGTGCGAGGCACGGTGCCGTAACGAAGGTTCTCGGGGTCGTCTTATAGACTCGAACCTGAGTGTCACATCGAGCCCTGGCCGTGGCGGCCCTGTTCGCAACCGTCCTCACCGCCTGCACGCATACGTCCCAAGCGACGACGGCCACGCCGTCCCCATCGCTTCCGACCCCCGGATCGGTCAAGTGGAGCGACTGCGGCGGCGGCTTCCAGTGCGGGTCGCTGACCGTCCCGCTCGATTACGCCAATCCCGACAAAGGCACGATCAAGCTCGCGCTCATCCGCAAGGTGGCGACCGATCCCCTGCACCGCATCGGCTCGGTGCTCACGAACCCGGGCGGCCCGGGCGCGTCCGGCATCGACTACCTGCGCTCAGCCGCCGCCGGGATGCGCAACCTCAACAAACGCTTTGACCTCATCGGCTTTGACCCCCGTGGCATCGGCCAGAGCGCGCCGGTCCGCTGCCTCACCGCCGCGCAGGAGGACGCCTTCAACGCTCTCGACCCGGTGCTGGACGACCCGCAGGAAAAGGCCGCCGCGATCCAGGCCGACCAGCAGTTCGTCGCCGGCTGCGAGGCCACGAGTGGAAAGGTTCTTCCGTACGTCGGAACGCCAAACGCGGCGCGGGACATGGACGAGATCCGCGCGGCGGTCGGCGACGCGAAGCTCACGTACCTCGGCTTCTCCTACGGCACGTATCTGGGCGAGTGGTACGCGCACCTCTTCCCCACCCACGTGCGCGCGCTGTCCCTCGACGGCGTCATCGACCCGACGCTCTCGGCCAACGACATGCTGCTGGCGCAGGTCGTCAGCTTCGAGAAGAACCTGGAGGCGTTCATAGCCGACTGCAAGGCGCGGCCGGACTGCCAGTTCGGCCGCTCGGGCGACCCGATGGCGAAGATCCTCAGCCTGCTGCAGAGCCTCGACAGCAATCCGCTGCAGGTGGGCAACCGGCAGCTCACGCGCGCGCTCGCGATCTACGGCATCGGCACGCCGCTCTACGACCCGGGGTCGTGGCCCTATCTCGACCAGGGCCTGACCGCGGCGGTCCAGGGCAACGGCCGGCTGCTCCTCGCCTTCTCCGACCTGTACCTCGGCCGCAACCCGGACGGCACGTACACCAACGAGACCGACGCCAACTTCGCCGTCAACTGTCTCGATCATCCGGTGCCGACCGACATCTCGGCCTACGACCGGCTGCAGACGGAGTTCACGAACGCGTCGGCCGCCTTCGGCGCCGCCTTCCAGTACTCCAACCTGCCGTGCGCCTACTGGCCGGTGAAGCCGGCCGGTGAGCCGGCCGCGCTGACCGACGACGGCGCGCCGCCGATCCTGCTCGTCGGCGGCACCAACGATCCCGCGACGCCCTACGCGTGGGCGCAGGCGGCCAACAGGCAGATCGCGAACTCGGTCCTGCTCACGCGCCAGGGCAATGGCCATGTGTCCTACGACAAGAGTCAGTGCGCCCAGCAGGCGGAGGACGACTACCTGATCAGCCTCACCCTGCCTGCATCGGGCACGACCTGCACCGACAGCGCCTGAGCGCCGTCAGGCGACGACGGGCTGCGCGACCTTCGCCTTGGCGAACGCGAGCTCGCCGTTTCCCGCGTCGACCTCGACCGTGTCGCCCTCGCTGAACTTGCCTTCGAGCAGCTGGATCGCAAGCGGGTCCTGCACCATCCGCTGGATCGCGCGCTTCAGGGGACGCGCCCCATAGACGGGATCCCACCCGCGCTCCGCGAGCAGGCCGCGTGCCGCCTCCGTGACGACCAGCGTGATCCGCCGTTCCGCGAGTCTTCTTTCGAGACGCCTGAGCTGGATGTCGACGATGGCGCCGATCTGCTCCTGGGTCAGCGAGCGGAACACGATGATCTCGTCGACGCGGTTCAGGAATTCAGGCCGGAAGTGATCACGAAGAACAGAGGTGACCATCTCGCGAACCTCATCGAACGGCCGGTCGGCCATCTCCTGGATCAGGGACCCGCCGAGGTTCGAGGTCATGATCAGAACCGTGTTGCGGAAGTCGATGGTGCGGCCCTGACCGTCGGTCAGGCGGCCGTCGTCGAGGATCTGCAGCAGGACGTTGAACACGTCCGGATGCGCCTTCTCGATCTCGTCGAACAGCACGACTGAGTAAGGGCGCCGGCGGACCGCCTCCGTCAGCTGCCCGCCCTCGTCGTAGCCGACGTAGCCGGGCGGCGCGCCGATCATGCGCGCGACCGCGTGCTTCTCCTGGTATTCCGACATGTCCAGGCGGATGAGAGCCTGCTCGTCGTCGAACATGAACTCGGCGAGGGCTCGCGCGAGCTCGGTCTTGCCGACACCGGTCGGACCGAGAAAGATGAACGAGCCCACGGGCCGGTTGGGGTCGGAGAGGCCCGACCGCGAGCGGCGCACGGCGTTGGCGACCGCGCTGACCGCCTCGTCCTGGCCGATCACGCGCTCGTGCAGGCGCTCTTCCATCCGGATGAGCTTGGCGATCTCGCCTTCCATGAGCTTCGAGACGGGGATCCCGGTCCAGCGGGCCACGATCTGGGCGATGTCCTCCTCCCCGACCTCTTCCTTCAGGAGCGCATGGCCGCCCTGCAGGCCGGCGAGGCGCTGGTTGGCCGCCGCGAGCTGCTTCTCGAGCTCGACCGACTGTCCGTAGCGCAGCTCCGCCGCCCTGCCGAAGTCGGCGGCGCGCTCCGCGCGTTCCGCGTCGCCGCGAACCTCTTCGAGCTTCGCCTTGAAGGCGCGGATCTGGCCGATGACCTGCTTCTCCTGGTCCCACCGCGAGCGGAGAGCCGTCCGCTCCTCGGCCAGCTCGGCCACCTGCTTGTCGAGCGCTTTGAGCCGTTCCTTGGAGGCTTTGTCGGTCTCCTTCTTGAGCGCCTCGCGCTCGATCTCGAGCTGGCGGATCTGCCGCTCGAGCTCGTCCAGCGGGGCCGGCAGCGAGTCGATCTCGGTGCGCAGGCGCGCCGCCGCCTCGTCGATCAGGTCGATGGCCTTGTCGGGCAGGAAGCGGTCGGTGATGTAGCGGTTCGAGAGCACGGCCGCGGCCACGATGGCCGTGTCCTTGATGCGAACGCCGTGGTGCACCTCGTAGCGCTCGCGGAGGCCGCGAAGGATGCTGATCGTGTCCTCGACCGACGGCTGGTCGACCATGACCGGCTGGAACCGGCGCTCCAGCGCCGCGTCCTTCTCGATGTGCTTGCGGTACTCGTCGAGCGTGGTCGCGCCGATGGCCCGCAGCTCGCCTCGCGCCAGCGCCGGCTTGAGCAGGTTGGCCGCGTCGATCGCGCCCTCGGCCGCGCCGGCGCCGACGAGCGTGTGCAGCTCGTCGATGAACAGGATGACCTGGCCATTGGAGGATTCGATCTCTTTGAGGACGGCCTTGAGCCTGTCCTCGAACTCGCCCCGGAACTTGGTGCCCGCGACGAGCGAACCGAGGTCGAGGGCGATGACCCGCTTGCCCTTCAGGCCCTCGGGGACGTCGCCCTGCGCGATCCGTTGGGCGAGACCTTCGGCGATGGCGGTCTTGCCGACGCCGGGCTCGCCGATGAGCACCGGGTTGTTCTTGGTGCGCCGCGACAGGACCTGGATGACGCGCCGGATCTCCTCATCCCGGCCGATGACCGGGTCAAGCTTGCCGTCGGCGGCGAGCTTGGTCAGGTCGCGTCCGTACTTCTCGAGCGCCTGGTACTTCGACTCGGGATTCGGATCCGTCACGCGCTGGTTGCCGCGAATCTCCTTGAGCGCGCGCAGCAAGGCGTTGTGGTTGGCGCCGGCATCCTTCAGCAGCTTGCCGTCGGCAAGCGCCAGCACGAGGTGCTCGGTCGAGGTGTAGTCGTCTTTCAGGCTCTGGGCTTCGCGCTCGGCCTTCTCCAGGACGCCGTTGAGCGCGGAGCTGATGTACGCCTGACCGGCGCCGCTCACCTTCGGGAAGCGCTCGACGGTGGAAGCCAGGGCCGGCTCGAGGGCCTGAATGGAAACGCCGGCTCGCTCGAGCAGCGTACGGCCGACCCCTTCGGGCTGGTGGATCAGCGCCAGCAGAAGGTGCTCGGGTTCGACCGCCTGCTGGCCGCGTTCGCGGGCCATCTCGGCGGCCTCCTGCAGCGCCTCCTGGGCCTTTTCGGTAAATCGTTCAAGTCTCACGGCCTGAATCTACCCCTCGGATTCCGGAGCCCAAACGGGCCGCCGTAATCTTGCCGCCATGCCTGAACTGCCCGAGCTGGAGGCGCTGCGGGCGCGCATGGCCCCGAGGCTGGAGGGCAAGCTCATCACGGCCGCCACCGTCAACCCCAAGAAGGCGCACATGCTCCGGTACCCGGTCGAGGAGTTCGCGCGCGAGCTGCCGGCGCGCCGGATCACCTCGCTGACGCGCCGGGGCAAACACCTGGTGTTCGCCACCGAGCTGGGCGGCGGCGGGTCGCTTCGGTGGCTCGTGATCAACCCGATGCTGGGAGGGCGCTTCCAGATGGTGCAAGCCGAGGCGCCCACGCCGGCGACCGAGGTTTTCACCATCCGGGTGGAAGGGCGCCTGGAGATGCGCTATCTCGACTTCCGCGACATGGGACGGATCTACTGGGTGACGGACTGCGCGCGGGAGGTGCCGGGTTGGGCCGAGCTGGGTCCGGAGGCGGACTCGGTCGGCGAGATGGGGCTGGAGGTGTTTCGCAAGCGCCTGCGCCGGTTTCGGGACGAGCTGAAGGACCTGCTGCGCAACCAGGAGTTCCTGGCCGGCGTTGGGAACGCCTACTCGGACGAGATCCTGTTCGAGGCGCGGCTGCTGCCGCTGCGGCGGCGGGCGTCGCTCCAACCGGCCGAGGAGGAAGCGCTTTTCTCGGCCATACCGATGGTGCTCGGGCGGGCGGTCGACGCCATCCTGGCCAACCCGAACTACGACGAGTCGAAGCAGGATCGGTCGTTCATGGCGGTGCACATGAAGGGGGGCAAGACGTGCCCGCGGTGCGGGCACCGGATCAGCCAGCTGGGGTCGAATCGGGAACCGGTGAACTTCTGCCGGGGGTGCCAGCTCTAGCGGGCCACGGCCGGCTCGTGCCGACCCGCGGCCGGGGCCCTCCCTCTCCCATCGCGCCGGAGTCCCTCCCCCGCTCCGAACGCACCTGGGCGCGAATTTACAAGAGGCGGGCCGGGCCTACAACCCAGGTTGTTAAGACCGGCCGGCCTGCAGTGCTACGACGCTCGCTGCGCGCGCTGCGGAAGGTTGCCGGCGATCGCGTCGAGCAGCCGGTGGGATGCCTCCGCGATCTCGTCGACCGCGCCCTCGAAGGCCTCCTTGTGCCGCCCGGTCGGCTCTCTGAACCCGCTCACCTTGCGCACGAACTGCCGCGCCGCGGCGCGGATCTCGTCCTCGCTCGCGACCACGTCCGCACGACGCAGCGTCTTGATGCTCCTGCACACGGCGACAAGGATAGGCGGCCGGAAGACGCGGCCGAACTCAACCCTCGCGATGCGGCGGCAGCTCAGGCCTGCTCGAGGGCGCCAGGCGCCCTGGATCCAGGCCTGCGCGGCGCAGCATCGCCGACGCCAGCCGCTCGTAGCGATGCTCGGCCAGGTCGCCCACCGGATCCGCGCTCGCGGACATCAGCTGCCGAAAGCTCAAAGACGTGATCGCGCGAAACGCGAGGACCGCGCGCGCCTGGTCGGCCCGCCCCGTCATCGACGCGACGCGCACGAAGGCGAGCGCCGCGCCCAGCTCGCGCATGTCGCGCCAGCGCCATGTCCCGTAAACCAGCAGCACGAGCAGGATCGGGGGCACCGCCACCAGCACGGCAAGGACGATCGCCAGCTTGATGATCGCGTCGTGCACCTGGGCTCCCGCCGACACGAGCGGATCGCCCGAGTACCGCTCCAGCGCGTTCGCCGTGTCGAGCAGGAACTGCGTCACGTACGGAATGCCCCCGGGCACGGCGTGCCGGAACGACGCGATCCAGTCGTTGAAGGTCTTGCCCGTGCTCGTGATGCCGTCGGCGATCACCTCCAGGCCCAGAACCGTCTTGTAGATCAGCCAACCTAGCACCGCCCAGCCTGCAGTCCACAGCACGCTGAGCAGGTCGCCCACGACGCGCCTGAACGCGGGCCACGGGCGGTCCGGATAGAGCTTGACCATGCCCCGACCATAAGGCAGCGACCCGCCGAGCGGTTTGGCTTACCGGTCTGACCGTTCAGCGGATCAGCAGCACCGCGCACGGAGCGTGGTCCGTGACGAACCGCGCGGCGGGTCCCAGCGAGGCCGGACCGACCGGCGGACGGTCGCGCCCACCGGCCCGGATGGCGATCAGATCGGCGCGCCACCTCGCGGCCGTGTCGCACACCAGGCGGCCTGCCTCCCCCCGAAGCTCCATCGTCTCCACGCTCTCGGCCTGATCGCGAAACGCGGCCGCCGCCTCGGCCAGTGCCTCCGCGCCACTCCGCAGCTCGGCCTCCTCGAGGTCTCGCGCGCGCTGCGGAGGCAATCCGCGGCCACCCGGCCGCCGGCTCGCGAGCTCCAATCCCGACCGTGCGCTCGTCCCCTGGACGTGGAGCAGCAGCACGTGGGCGCCGTCGAGGCCGACGAGCCGCGTGATCGCGTCGACCAACGCCCTGGTGTGGAGACCATCGATCAGGACGAGGACGCGCCTGACCGCGCTCGTCATCGAAAGCTCACCGCGATCAGAAGGCCGGCCGCGATGAGAGTCAACGGTGCCACGACGACACCAATCTTGAAGAAGTCCCAGGCGGAGACCTCGACGCCCCGGCGCCGCACGATCACGAGCCACAGCATCGTCGAGAGGGCGCCCACCGGCGTGAGGTTGGGTCCGAGGTCCGCGCCCGCGAGCGCGCCGAATAGAAATGGCGCGTGCAGCGCCGGCGCTACGCCACCGGTCTGCGCTCCCGAGACGAACACCAGCACCGCCGGAAGGTTGTTCACGACGTTGCTCGTGACGGCCGTTCCGAGCAAGCCGCCGGCCACGGCGGTCGAAGCATCGGTGGCCCGAGCCACCGCCCCCGCGACCAACGCCGTGGTCAGGCCTGCATCCTGAACTGCCCTTATGAGCACGAAGAGAGCGGCGATGTAGACGAACAGGGCCGGGCTCACGTGCGCCTGCAGGTGCTGCCTCGAGAGCCGGCGACGCGCGATGGCTATGCCGCAAAGCCCGACGCCGCCCGCCGTGGCCACGACACCAAGCGGCCACAACAGCGCGGAGGCGATGACGTACGCGAGCGCGAGCAGCGCGAGGCCCGCAAGCACCGGAACGAAGAAGGAGCGCTCGGCCGACGCGGCCGACACGGCGGACCTCCAGTCGAATTCGAACCTGCGATCGGCGGTCCGCCAGAACAGGGCCATGAAGACGCCTGCGGTGATGGCGATGGCCGCGATCGAGGCCGGCAGCAGGTGCAGCAGATACTCCCCGAGCGGAGCGTGCAGGCGCTCGCCGACGAGCACGTTGATGGGATTCGATATCGGCAGCGTCATCGACGCCGAGTTCGCCACGAAGCTGACGGCGAGCAGGTAGGGCATGACCCTGAGCCGCAATCGAGTGGCCATCGTGTAGACGACCGGGGTGAGGATGATCGCGGTCGCGTCGTTCGAGAGGAAGATCGTGACGAGCGCGCCGATCAGGATGACGGTCACCAGCAGCCTTCGGCCGCGTCCGGCCGCGGCGCCCGCGGCCAGCGCCGCGATCCAGTCGAAGAACCTCGACATGTCGGCCACCGCGGCGGTCAGCATCAAGCCGAAGAAGAACAGGAAGAGGTTCCACTCCGAGCCCACCGCATCGGCCGCGGCGCCCGGCGTGACCGCTCCCACCACCAGCATCAACACCCCACCGCACGCGGCAAACCACGTCTCGTTGATTCGCAGCGGCCGCACCACGACCGCGGTCAGGGTCACCGCAAAGATGACGGCGGCAAGGGCAGTGTGCATCTACGCGGGCGCGCCGTCGATTCGCGCCACGCGCACGGCATCCACGTCGTCGCTGGTCCGGAGCACGTGGACCGCCGCAAAGCCCTCTTCACCCAGTTCCTCGAGCGACTTCTTCAAGTGGGCATGCAGCCGCCGCACGGCGTCGGGCGGAACCGCTCTCGCATGCCGCCGGTCGATGCGCGCGAGGCAGAGCTCCAGCGGCAGGTCGAAAACGATGGCGACCATCGGCCTCCCGTACTTCCGCGCCATCGCCGCCAGCGGCTTGCGCGACGCCTGCTTGACGTTGGTCGCGTCGATCACCACCGGGCGCCCACCCCGCAGCCGCTCCCGCGCGATGGCGTGCAGCACCCGGAAGGCCGCCGGCGTGGCCGCCATGTTGGTCTCGTCGTCGGAGACCAGCGCCCGGCACGCATCGGACGAGATGACCTGCGTCGGCGCGAAATGCCTTGCCGCGAATGTCGACTTGCCCGCTCCCGGGGCCCCGATGAGCATCACGAGCGAAGAGTCGGGGATGGTGATCTGCATCGTCAGCATCAGGTTGGCGGAGGGGCAGGGATTTGAACCCTGGATAGGCTTGCACCTATAGCGGTTTTCAAGACCGCCGCCATCAACCGGACTCGGCCACCCCTCCGCGGGCACCACGGATTCTAGGAAGTGAGCCTAACGGCGGCCGATTACCTCCAGGCCACCCATGTACGGCCGCAGCACCTCCGGCACCGTGATCGTCCCGTCGGCCCGCTGGTAGGTCTCGATGATGGCGTCGATCGTGCGCGTGAGGGCGAGGCCGCTGCCGTTGATCGTGTGTGCGTACTGCGGCGGCGCGCCGCGCGCCGGCCGGTAGCGGATGTTGGCGCGCACGGCCTGGAAATCGTTGAAGGTCGAACAGGAGGAGACCTCGAGGTAGCGATCGAGGCCGGGTGCCCACGCCTCGAGGTCGTACTTCTTGTACTGGGCGAAGCCCATGTCGCCGGTGCACATCAGAAGCACGTGGTAGTGCAGGCCGAGACGCTGCAGGATCTCTTCGGCGTCGCGAGTCAGCTTCTCGAACTCCTCCATCGACGTTTCCGGGGTCGTGACCTTGACGAGCTCGACCTTCGAGAACTGGTGCAGCCGGATGAAGCCGCGAGTGTCTTTCCCCGCCGCCCCTGCCTCGGTTCGCCACGAGGGCGCGTAAGAGACGTACTTCAACGGCAGCCGGTCGGCGTCGAGGATCTCCTCGCGATGGAAGTTGGTCACCGGGACCTCGGCGGTTGGGATCAGCCACAGATCGCGGTCGGCGATCTTGAAAAGCTGGTCGGCAAACTTCGGCAGGTTCGCGGTCCCGGTCATGGCCGCGCTGTTCACGACCATGGGCGACCACATCTCCGTGTAGCCGTGCTCGCGCGTGTGCACGTCGAGCATGAACTGCACCAGAGCCCGCTCGAGCAGCGCGCCCTCGCCCAGCAGGAATGCGAACCGCGATCCCGCGATGCGGGCCGCGTGCTCGAAATCCAGGATTCCGAGCGCCTCGCCCAGGTCGTAATGCGTCCGAGGCGCGAATTCGAAAGACGGCTTCGAGCCCCACTCCCTGACCACGACGTTGTCGGCCTCCGACTCGCCGACGGGCACGGATTCGTGGAACAGGTTCGGCACCCGCAGCAGCAGATCGTCGAGCCGCGCCTTGACCGCCTCGGCATCCCCAAGCTCGGACTTGGCGCGGTCGGCCATCTCCCGCAGCCTTTCTTTCAGCGCCTCGTCACGAGTTTTCGCGAACTCTTTCGAAAGGCGGTTCTGCTCGGCCTTGATCTCTTCGGCCCCGTGCAGGTGCGTACGCCACTCGCGGTCGAGGGCGAGGATCTCGTCGACCGGCGCGCCCTCGCCCTTCAGCTGCGCGGCCCGGCGCACGCGGTCAGGGTCGCGGCGGATGAGCTCGAGCGGCAGCATCTACTGCGGCGTCTCCGGTTTCATCACCGGGAACAGGATCACGTCGCGAATCGACGCCTGGTCGGTGAGCAGCATGACGAGCCGGTCGATTCCCATGCCCAGGCCACCGCACGGCGGCAGCCCGTACTCGACGGCGCGGAGGAAGTCCTCGTCCATCGGGTGCGCCTCGACGTTGCCGGCCGCCCGCTGCGCCGCCTGGGCCTCGAATCGCTCCCTCTGATCGACGGGGTCCGTCAGCTCGGTGAAGGCGTTCGCATACTCGCGCCCCTGGATGATCAGCTCGAAGCGCTCGACGAAGCGCGGGTCGTAGTCACATTTCTTCGCGAGCGGTGAGATCTCGATCGGATAGTCCATGACGAAGGTCGGCTGCCGCAGCTTCGGCTCGACATGCTCCTCGAACAGGTCGTTGAGCTCGACGCCGGCGGCTGAGCGTCCCGTGTGCTCGAGCACGAGATCTGCCATGCGTTCGCGACGAAACGGCGGCGTCAGGTCGACGGCCTCTCCCTGGTACGAGGTTTCGAGCGACGTCCCCGCCGCATCCGCCGCCGTCACGACGATGTCCTCGACCAATCGCATCACGTCCTCGTAGTCGGCGTACGCCTGGTACGACTCCAGCAGCGTGAACTCCGGGTTGTGCCGCGGCGAAAGGCCCTCGTTCCTGAAGACGCGGCCCACCTCGTACACGCGCTCCAGGCCGCCGACCAGCAGCCGCTTGAGGTGCAGCTCGAGCGCGATGCGCAGATACAGGTCGCGATCGAGAGCGTTGTGGTGCGTGAGAAACGGCCGCGCATGGCCGCCGCCGGGAACCTCCTGCAGCACCGGCGTTTCGACCTCGAGGAAACCTCGCTCGTCGTAGAGCTTGCGGATGGCCGAGATGATCCGGGTGCGCGCGCGAAACACGTCGCGCACGTCCGGGTTCGCGATCAGGTCCACGTAGCGCTGCCGGTAGCGGATCTCGACGTCGCGGAGGCCGTGCCATTTGTCGGGCAGCGGGCGAAGCGCGGCGGTCAGCAGCTCGAAGGCGTGGACCTCCAGCGTTGGCTCGCGGCGCCTGGTGTAGAACATCGGGCCGCGGGCGCCGAGCCAGTCCCCGCGCTTGAGGTCCAGGAACTGCGCGAAGAGCTCGTCGCCCAGAATTTCGCGGCTCGCGAAAAGCTGGACGCGCCCGCCGGCGTCGAGGATGTCGGCGAACGCTCCGCCACCGATCGGGCGCATCACGGTGATGCGACCGGCGAGCGCCAGCGGCTCGGTCCTGCCTTCGCTTGCCTCGAGCAGGGCCTTGGCCTCGACGCTCGAATGCGTGGGCCGGAACACCGGTGTGCGGCGGCGAGTTTCGTCGGTCACGTCCGACAAAGACTA
>DATGEO010000033.1:0-13274 GCA_035310015.1 Candidatus Dormiibacterota bacterium
ACCTTCGCCGGCAGCACGATCACGCGCAACGACCTGCGGTCTTGGTACGAGTTCGGCTTCGCGCTCGGTCAGGCCGTGACGGTCGATGGCATGCCCGTGGGCACCATCACGGCGATCGGCGGACCCAGCGACGCGGTGATGTCGGTGTCCGGCACGGTGCCTGGCTCCGGCGGCACTGTGGCGGTGTCGACGACCACCAACCCGGTGCGCGTGGGCGGCAACGACATCACCGTGACCGGTGGCGGAGGCCCCGGACCAACCCTCACGCCTCCGACCTTCAGCGGCACTTTGACCGCCGGCACGAACACCCTGACGCGCTCGACCGGCTCGTGGATCACCGACGGCTTCGTCTACGGCATGGTGCTGCAGATCGGCGGCGTGCCGGGCTGGACGGTGGCCGGTGTCACCGACAGCACCCTGCTGCTGAGCGGCGCCGCCCTGACACCGGGCACGACGACGATCAGCACGTCCGTGCCGATCATCGGCTGGGCGCCGTCGCCGCTGGTCGTCTACGGCGGCACGTCGCAGGACGGCATCTGGTACAGCGGCGACCCGCACACGCTCAGCCAGCGCGACTTCGGCACCAAGCCCTTCCCGACGCAGCTCGGCAACGGCACGCCCGACTTCATCTTCCCGGTCGCCGATCCGTTCCGGTTCTTCGGCAACAACGTCCTCGACGCCAGCGCGGACTTCCCGATCGCGGCGCTGCCCACCGGCACCACGCCGAACGCCGGCGTGCCCGAGGGCCAGGTGCCGAGCGTCGGCGTGATCCTCTACGGCGGCCCGGGGAACAACACCATCCACGGCAGCCAGGCGTCGGACTTCATCGCCGGCGGCTCGGGCAACACCACGGTGTATGGCGAGCGCGGCCGCAACCAGATCCTGGGCAGCGACGGAGTGAACGTCGACGTGATCACGCGCGCGGCGAGCTTCCCGACCGTCAACGTCAGCGTCTTCCCGGACGCCGATCCGCTTCTCTGCGGCCAGCACGCGTGCAACAACCTGATCTACGGCAACACGCCGGGCGCCGGCGAGGTCGTGACCGACCGCTTCGGCGACTACAACAACGTGGTCTTCGGCGCCATGGGTGTCGTCACCCAGGACACGCAGGAGGCGACCGTCGGCATCCTCGGCGCCACGATCACGCTGAGCGGCCTGACCCTCGTCTCCAACCTCGCCACCGGCATGGCGACCCTGACCTGCCCGAACGGGACAGCCTGCTTCAACAGCGGCTGGACCACCCTGGCGGTCTCGGACCAGAACGGCTACCTGGGCGCCGGGACCACGATCGCGTCGGTCGATTCCTCGCTGAAGTTTGCGACCCTGTCGCGCAACGCCCTGAACGGCGCGTCGGCGACGAACCTCACGGTGACCGTCAACACCGTCCGCTCGGTCAGCGGCACGGTGACCGGCAACCCGCCGGGGGCCGCGACCGTGGCGAACACCGTGCCGCCGGGCACGACCTCCGCCGTGGCCACGTTCATGTGCGCGACCGCCTGCTTCAACGCCACCGACGTCGGGCTCGACGTCTCCGACGGCAACGTTCACCTGTCGCCCGGCACGGTCATCGTCGCGGTCAGCGGCGACCTGACCACGGCGACGCTGTCGCGGAACGTCAAGGACGCCCTGCCGTTCACCGGCTCGGACGCGATCACGGTCGGGCCGCCGCACGGCTACTGCCGGCCGGCCGGCTCGACGTCGAACAGCCCGTTCTGCCCCGCGGGCGGCATCACCGCTTGGGGCGACGCGCGCTCAGAGAAGCTGCAGACGACCGGCGACATCACGGCCATCGCCTCGGCGCAGACGCAGAACCACGGCAACGACACGCTGTACGGCTCGGGCGGCGACAACGTCCTGATCGGCGGCGACGGCAACGACAACATCCAGGGCGGCCCGGGCCGGAACCTGATCATCGGCGGCAGCGTCCAGCTCTACCGCGGCGCGGGCAACGTGTCGGTCGACCCGAACACGCACCTGTTCAACTACACGAACCCGCGCTTCCAGGACCTGAGCGGCACGCTGATGTACAACACCACGCCCAGCAACAGCTCTGCGTTCGGCCAGGCTCAGAACGACGGCACGCCACAGTGCGACCCGACGGGCCACGCCTGGTGGAGCGACTTCCTGTCCAACGCCGGCAACCCCGGCACCGTGGGCACGCCCAGCTGCAGCGCCGGCCCCGGCGCGATCGGCATCACGCTGTCAGCACCGGTCGGGACTCCTGGCTGGCCGGTGTTCCTGCAGGACTCGCCGTACAAGGGCGCCGACTACATCGCCGGCGGCTCAGGCAGCGGCTATATCTTCGGCGAGTCGAACAACAACGTCATCCAGGCACACGGATCGATCGACATCACCTACCCGTACGCGGCCCAGCCCGCCACCGGGTCGGAGACGAGCGGAGATCCGTACGCCGGCGCCGCGACATGCCCCTTCGCGGGCTTCATGCTCGGCAACCGCGTGGGCGCCTGCCGCACCTTCGCGGGCGACGCGCTGCCGGTGGATCCGACACTGCCGCTGCAGGTCAACCCGTCCGTCGACAACTTCGGCCCGAAGTACAGCGCGACCGGCACGTACGCCTTCGGCGCCAACACGATCACGCGCTCCGGAGTGCTTTCGTGGTCCGACTTCGGCTTCGCCGTCGGCCAGACGATCACGGTCAACGGTGCGCCGGCCGGCGTCATCACCGCCCAGACGTTCAGCGTCATCACGGTGAGCGGGACGTTCGTGGCGGGCTCTTCGGCGGCAACCATCGTGGCCACCGACGGCGAGACGTACGTCGAGGGCGGCCGCGGCAACAACACGATCTTCGCCAACCAGGGCCAGAACGACATCGCCGGCGGCAGCTCCGACCTGTTCAGCCTCAACCAGCCTGCCCTGCGCGCGAGCGGCTCCAACCTGATCTTCGGGGGGTCCGGCAACAACGTCGGCTACGGCGACTGCACCAACGCCGCGTTCGACTCGCTGAACTCGAACCAGGAGTGCGTCACGTCAGCCAACGCTCACGCGCACGACGCCAACGTGATCACGTCCAACAACGCGGACGTGTTCCGGCTGGTGGGCACCAAGAAGACGTATGGCGCGGGCAACGGCGTCCCCACCTTCAACTTCACGCCCGGCGGCGGCCAGCCCGCCGGGGCGTACCTGAACTACAACTACGACCTCGCCGGCTACCCGAGCGCGACCGAGCGGATCATCGCCCGGGCGGTCACCGTGCTCGACGACACACCCGGCGGGCCGGACCTGGCCGGGGAGGCTTCGAGCGGGCCGCTCGTGACCGGCGCCAAGGCGAACAACGGGACCGGCGACATCGGCGGCAACCCGGTGCCCGGCAACTGGGCGAACAGCGGGCAGCCGGCCGGCACGCTCCAGCAGGGCTCGGAGATCCACGCCGAGAGCGGTGACGCGTTCATCTACGGCGGCCCGGCCGACGACATGATCTTCGGCGGCGCGCAGAACGACACCATCGTCCTGGGCTACGGCGACAACTGGGTTTCGGGCGGCCGCGGCGACCAGTGCATCATCGGCGGCGGCGGCCGCTGCCTCGTCAGCCGCAACGGTTCGAGCGAGCCGCTGTACGGCATCGCCGCGATCCCGAGCAGCAGCTCGACGACGTCGTACCTGAACCAGCTCATCACGACCCCGGGCAACGTCCAGCAGGCGACGATCAACGTCTCGGGCGCGCTGAACTACACGCCGCTGCTCTACCCGTACAACTGGGATCCGAACACATACGCAGCGCCGGGCGTCTCGAACGGCAACCCGACGTACTCCACCAACTGCAAGGAGAATCAGACCTGCCCGACCTACGAGACCGTGTACGGGCACAACATCATCTACGGCGGCTGGGGCAACGGAGTGGTCCACGGCGGTCCGGGCAACTCGGCCATCTCCGGCGCCGAGGCACCGACGCGCGGGTTCGCCGACAACTTCAACATGTTCGGCACGGGTCCCAACGCGAACGAGTCGTACTACCTCAAGAACGGCGTGGCCGACACCGTGCTGACCGATTACGTCATCAACTCGGCCCCGATCCAGACCGACTTCTTCCACCCGTTCAACCCGGGCAACGCGGCCGGCTTCATGCCCAACAGCGACCCGCCGAACGGCAACCAGGGCCGCGGTTACAACATCGGCAAGTCGCTGTACTTCAACGCCGAGGACGTGCGGCGCCAGATCGAGCTCTTCCCGGCCGTCGTCGACCCCAACCACGCGGCGGACGGCCTGATGCCGGCTACCGGTTTCAACCCGCTGGACTGCGAGTGGACCGGCGCCATAGGCTCGACCTGCGCGGACTCGACTGCGGCCGGCCTGCCGTTCTTCCTGACCTTCAACCAGGTCGACCCGAACCTGCCGGTCGACGCCAAGTGGAACGTCCCGGCCGGCTATCAGCCCGATCCCGTCACCGGTGACAAGGCGCTGTTCGGCGACCTCGGCAACGACTACCTGGTCGCGGGCATGGGCCGCGTGCGGGTCTACGGCGGTTGGGGCTTCGACTTGATCGACCTGCGCGCCAGCACAGTCGTGGACGGCGGCCTGAACGACATGCCGGTGCCGAACGCACACGGCGGCGCCGGCTCGCCGGATTGGGAGTCCCTGGCCTACGGCGGCGCCGGCCAGGACATCTTCTTCGCCGGCACCGGCGGCGACCGCCTGATCGACTGGGTGGGCAACCACAACAGCTTCTACGTGCCGTTCTCCCAGTTCGGCATGCCGGCCGTGAGCCGCACGCTGATGCCGTTCCTCCCCGAATTCCTGTACGCGCTGTCCAAGAGCGACGGCGCCGACCAGACGCTCGGACCGCGCGCCAACCTCTTCTGCTCAGCCAATCCGTCGGTGGGCGCCTGCGTGGACTACCCGACCTACAGCGGGTCGGCGGCGCGCAACGGCGAGCCCTTCGGTGAGCTGGGCCTGGTGCTGCAGCACGACGCCGCGTGGCACCAGCAGAGCGGCCCGCCGTTCAACGAGATGCCCGAGAACCTTGGCGGCGTCGGCGTCGACGTCCAGAAGACGGCCAACGTCCTGCCGTTCGCCTCGCCGGGCACGTGCGACTACCTGAGCGAACAGTGCCCAGACCCACCTGCGCTGTCCCTGCCCAACGGCGCCGGGGCCAACCTGCCTTCGGGCACCAACACGCCTGGCGCCGGCGCGGTTCCGCTGACGGTCACCGGCACGCCCGGCTCGACGGTCGGCTACACCGCCACGGAGGGCACCAACAGCGTGTCCGGCAGCGGCGTCGTCGGCGCCACCGGCGCGTTTGGCACGAGCCTGAACGTCTCCGCCTTCCCGGACGGAGCGATCACGGTGACCGCATCGCTGACTTTGAACGGCACGACGACAACCCTCACGGGCACGATGGGCAAGAACAGCGTCGCGCCGCCCGCGCCGGCGGTGAGCGCGGCCGCCTACGCCAACCTTTACAACTTCACGCTCTACAACGTGACGGTGACCGGCCAGGCTGGCGCGATCGCGAACGTGGTCGTCTCCGACGGCCAGGTGATCGCCGACCAGGCGAACGGGATGGATTTCGTCGGCTCCAGCGGAAGCGTTGTCGTGCCGATCGATCTCACCGGCCTGGTCGACGGGCCGCTGACCATCTCCGTGACTCTGACCAACGGGGCCGGCAACAGCTACGCGACGACGTTGACGGTCAACAAGGACACCGTGCCGCCGGCGCTGCAGGTCTCGGCTCCGCCTTACATCAACATCGCCAACGTCAGCACGTACCAACCCGTGTTCACCGGGGAAACTGGCGCGACCGTCAACTACTCGATCACTGACGGGACGACGACGCTGACCGGGAGCAAGTTCTTCAACGGCAGCGGCAAGTGGCAGCCGAGCATGGTCCTGACCTCGTTGCAGAACGGCCCCGTGACCCTGACCGTGACGGAGACCGATCCGGCCGGCAACCCGACCGTCGTGGTTACCAACGTGATCGAGGACACAGTGGCGCCCGCCGGATCGTTCTCGATCGCGGGCACGACGATCAACGGGGTGACGGCCACCACCAACCCGGCGCCGGCGCTCACCCTGGCCTTCACCGTAGCATCGGGTATCGCCACATTCGCTCTGTCGACCGACGGCGGCTCGACCTACGGCATGGCCCAGCCATACGCCACCAGCTCCTCTGTGACGCTGGGCGCCGACGGCCTCTATACGATCGCGGTCCAGGTCACGAGCAACGCGGGCAACGTCGCGACCTTCGCCAAACAGGTCCGGCTCGACCGCACGGGGCCCGCCATCAGCTACTCGATCAGCGCGCCGACGAACGCGGGCTCGTATGACGTGGGCCAGATGGTCACGCTTTCCTACAGCGCCAGCGACGTCGACAACGTGAGCTCGGTGAAAGCCGTGCTCGACGGGTCGACGAACATCACCAGCGGCGTGGCGTTCAACACCGAGACGCTTGCCGCCGGGAGCCACACCATCGTGATCACGGCGGTGGACGGGCTCGGCAACGTCTCGACGACCACGACCACGATCCAGGTCCACGCCACGGTCGGCGGCCTGACCACGGCGGTGAACGACGGCGTCACCAACGAGCTGATCACTTCCAGCACGGTCGCGAACCAGTTACTGTCGTACCTCGCCAGCGCTGCTAAGGCGATCCAGGCAGGGAAGTACTCGACGGCGCAGAGCTACCTGCAGCAGTTTGTAAGCCTGGTGCAGCAGCAGAGCGGCGTCACCATCAACGCCGCCTACGCGGCGCTGCTGGCCGGCTGGGCGAACGACCTGATCTCCAGGCTCTAAGCCACATACTTACGGCCCATGTACGGGCCGGTGCTCCAGGGCGAGCTCGTGAGGCTGCGGCCGCCGCGGTCGGAAGACGTGCCGGAAATGATCACATGGTTCGAGGACATGGAGGTGACGCGCTTCCTGGAGCTGCGCCATCCGCCCGGGATCGAGGCGGAGAAAGAGTGGCTGGAGAAGACGGCCAGGGATCCCAACGAGATCGTCTGGGTCATCGAGCACGGCGGCCGGGCCGTCGGCTCGACCGGCATCCACCGGATCGACTGGAAGCATGGGTCCGGGACCACGGGCACCGTGATCGGCGACAGGCAGTCCTGGGGCAAGGGCCTCGGGCGGGAGGTGATGCAGCTGCGCGCCGAGTACGCCTTCAGCCAGCTGCCGCTGCGCAAGCTCAAGTCGGCTTACGTCGAGGGCAACGAGGCGAGCGCTCGCGCCCAGGCGGCCTGCGGATACAAGCAGGTGGGGCGGTACCAGTTGGAGCGCTTCGTCGACGGGCGGTGGGTCGACATGATCCTCACCGAGCTGATGCGCGACGACTGGGCCGGCCGCCGCCCCGTATAATTGGTCACCTGCCCTAGACAGTAGGCGGGTCGCTGCGCGGCCCTTAATCTCCTACCGAGGCGATCGGAAGTGAAGGACGTGGATCCTTCCTGCCTCGGCGTGGTCAAACGAGGGCAGGGAGGATTTTTCATTTGCCGAGAGCCAGAAAGGAAGACAAGGCCGAGCAGGTCGAGCTGATCGCCGGCAAGCTCAAGCGGGCCAAGGTCGCCGTCCTGACCGACTATCGCGGCCTGACCGTGAGCCAGATCCAGGACCTGCGGGGCAGGCTGCGGACGGGCGACGTCGAGTACCGCGTGGTCAAGAACACCCTCGCCCGGCGCGCGGCCGCGGCAGCGGGGCATCCAGCCCTGGAGAAGGAGCTGACGGGGCCCATCGCCATCGCCTTCGGCTACGACGACCTCGGGGTGCCGCCACGGCTCATCAACGAGTTCGTGCGCGCCACGCGCCTCAAGCTCGAGGTCATAGGCGGGCTCGTCGAAGGCAGGGTCTTCTCGCCCGAACAGGTCAAGCAGCTGGCCGACCTGCCGTCGCGCGAGACGCTCATCGCCCAGCTCATGGGCACGCTTCAGTCCCCGGTGGGCCAGCTCGTCGGAATCATGCAGACCCCTGTTCAGCAGCTCATCGGAGTGCTGAACGCATACAAAGAAAAGATGGAGGCGGCATAACCAATGGCAACCAAGGTCACCCCGAAGGAATTCGTCGAGGCGCTCAAGGATTGGAGCATCCTCGACGTCGTCGAGGCCGTGAAGGCGATCGAGGACGAGTTCGGCATCAAGGCCGCGGCCCCGGTCGCGGTGGCGGCGGCGGCCCCGGCGGCGGGCGCAGGCGGCGCTGAGCCGGAAGAGGAGCAGTCCGAGTTCACGGTCACGCTCCAGTCGGTGGGCGAGAGCAAGATCAACGTCATCAAGGCCGTCCGCGAGCTGACGCAGCTCGGTCTCAAGGAGGCCAAGGACCTCGTCGACGCGGCCCCGAAGCCGGTGCTGGAGAACGTCAGCAAGGCCGACGCCGAGAAGGCGCTCGCCAAGCTGCGCGAGGCCGGCGCCAGCGCGGAGATGAAGTAAGGCTCCAGGCGAGCCGAGAGGGCCGGGCATCGCCGCCCGGCCCTTTCCTTTTATATGTGCCGCAGTTGACGCGGGGGCTCGGCGCCCCGGCGGGCCGGCGCGCGCCCGGCCGGCTGCGCGGGCTCCCTCACCGGCTCCAGCCGGGGGATCGGTCGCGACACCGACGCCCGGCGGGTCAGCCGGAGCTCTTCGCCGAAGTGGCCGAAGCGAATCGGGCTGCCCCGCAGCAGCTGGTAGGTCGCCCGTGCCCGGCCGATGCTGACCTTGAGCAGCCGGTCCTGGAACATCATCCGGAAGGCCACCCTCCGGATCCGCGGCGGCAGCCGTGGCGCGAAGCTGAGCTCAGTGCCGTGGTGCCGCATGCCGCCGAGCCCCGCGACCACCGCCTGCCAGGCGCCCGCGAGCGAGCCCATGTGCAGGCCGTCGGCGACGTTGTGCTCGAGATCGTGGAGGTCCATCAGCGCCGCTTCGCCGAGGTAATCGTGCGCCAGCTGCATGGCGCCCACCTCGGCCGCGATGACCGACTGCGTGCATGACGACAGCGACGAGTCGCGGACCGTCAGGGCCTCGTAGTAGGCGAAGTTGCGCGTCTTCTCCTCGTGCGTGAACGCGTCGCCGCGGAGGTGCATCGCAAGCACCAGGTCGGCCTGCTTCACGACCTGCTTGCGGTAGAGGTCGAAGTAGGGATAGTGCAGGAAGAGGGGATAGTGGTCCGGCGGCGTGTGCTCGAAGTCCCACCGGTCGTGCAGCGTGAAGTTGCTCGCCTGCATGTGCACGCCGAGACGGCGGTCGTAGGGAACCGTCATGCGGTCGGCGGCGCGCCGCCAGGCGGCGACCTCTATGGTCGTGACCTTCAGCCGCTTCGCGACCGCGCGGTGCCGGCCCGCTGCTGCTGCTGCTGCGCGCAGGTTCCGCTGCGCCATCAGGTTGGTGTAGAGGTTGTTGTCGGCGATGGCGCTGTACTCATCGGGCCCGGTGACGCCGTCGATGGAGAACTCGTCCCGCTGGTTGTGATGACCCACTGATGCCCAGAGGCGCGCCGTCTCGATGAGCAGCTCCGCCCCGACCGCGCGCTCGAACGCCACGTCGCCGGTCGCGGTGACGTAGCGGAGCACCGCATCGGCGACGTCGGCGTTGATGTGGAACGCGGCGGTCGACGCCGGCCAGTAACCGGAGCACTCCTCGCCGTGGATCGTCCGCCACGGAAAAGCCGCGCCCTTCAGCCCCAGGACGCGAGCGCGGCCGCGGGCGAGGTCGAGGATCGAATGCCGCCAGCGCAGGATGTCGGCGGCCGCCTCGGGCGCGGTGTACACGAGCACCGGCAGCACGAACGTCTCCGTGTCCCAGAACGTGTGGCCGTCGTAACCCGGACCGGTCAGGCCTTTGGCCGGGACCGCCCGCTGCTCGGCGCGCGCCGACGACTGCAGGACGTGGAAGAGGGCGAACCGGATCGCCTGCTCGATCTCAGGATCTCCGTCGACCTCGACGTCGGCCCGGGACCAGAACCGGCGGAGATAGTCGCGCTGCAGCCGGGCGAGGCCGTCCCAGCCGTGCTCGGCCGCGGTCGCCAGGGCGCCCTCCACCTGGGAGCGCAGGGCAGGCACCGACCGGAGGCTCGACCAGGCGTAGGCGACGCACTTCACCAGGCGAAGCGTCTGCCCGCGGCGAAGCCTGGCCGTGACCGTGAAGCGGGCGCGGTCGCCGGCGGCCTCGATCGCGGTCTCGATGCCGCGCGGCCCGCGGACGGCGTGGTCCATCGCGCAAGCCATGCGCAGCTTGCTCTTCCTGGTCGAGTGCACCAGCACC
The DNA here is from genome assembly GCA_035310015.1 of Candidatus Dormiibacterota bacterium. Lineage (GTDB taxonomy): Bacteria > Chloroflexota > Dormibacteria > Dormibacterales > Dormibacteraceae > DATGEO01. The sequence continues at coordinate 10,176 of DATGEO010000033.1, forward strand.
GCCCGGCTGCCGCCTGCGTTCGCAAACTCGGAGGCGAGGGGTTCCTCCAGCACCTCGGCGCCGCGGGGATCGCTGCGGTTGATGGCGGCGACCGGCTCGTTGGCCACCAGCTCGGACTGCAGCACGATGTCGGCGGCCCCGTCGACCGGCTCGACCTCGTAGAGGATCGCCGCCAACGACCGGTGCTCGAGCGAGACCAGGCGCGTCGACCGAACGCGGACAGTGCGATGCGCCGGCGACTCCCATTCCACGGTGCGCCGCAGCAGGCCGGCGCGCAGGTCGAGGACTCGCTCGTGGGCGCGCAGGTTGCCGTACCTGATGTCGAAGGGCTCGTCGTCGACCAGCAGCCGGATGATCTTGCCGTCGGTCACGTTCACGATCGTCTGGCCGGCCTCCGGGTAGCCGTACGCGGTTTCGGCGTAGGGAAGGGGGACGGCCTCATAGAAGGCGTTCAGGTACGAGCCGTTGGTGACGTGGGGCTCGCCCTCGTCCAGGTTCGCGCGCCAGCCGATGTGGCCGTTGGCGAGGGCGAAGATCGATTCGGTCTCGGCCAGCTGGCGGAGGTCGAGCTTCGCCTCGCGGACGCGCCAGGGCTCGCGGGCGAAGCAGTCGGGGACGATCAACGGCCGGAAAGAAGCTCCGCCAGGTCCTGGACCACGACGTCGGCGCCGTGGGCCTCGAGCTCCTCGGACTGGCCGGCGCGGTCGACGCCGACGACGAAGCCGAACCGCCCGGCCCGGCCCGCCGCCACCCCGGCCAGCGCGTCCTCGAACACCGCGCAGCGCGCCGCCTCGAGGCCCAGCTTCCGGGCGGCCGCCAGGTAGGTGTCGGGGGCGGGCTTGCCGCGCAGGTGCTCAGCCTCGGCCACGTTGCCGTCGACCTGGGCGTCGAAGCCGCCGATCCCGGCGGCCTTCAGGACTTCGGTCGTGTTCTTGCTGGAGGAGACGACCGCCGTTTTCAGGCCGGCCCGGCGCACCGCCTGGAGGTAGCGGATCGAGCCCGGGTACGACTCCACCCCGTGAGTGTGGATGAGCTCGAGGAAGATGTGGTCCTTGCGCGTCGCCAGCTCGTGCACCTGCGGCTCGTCCAGGGTGATGCCCCGGGCCTGGAGAAAGGAGCGGACCCCGTCCTCCCGGGGCTTGCCGTCGACGTACTCGTCGTAGTCGTGGACGGGGTCGAACGGCGCTTGGCCGGCCTGCCCGGCCAGGAACGCGTCGAACATGCGCTTCCAGGCCTGGGCATGAACCTTCGCGGTCTGGGTCAGGACGCCGTCCAGGTCGAAGAGGCATGCGGTGACGCCTGCCGGGAGTCCAAGAGCGGTCAACTGACGGGCGCGGCCGCGAGGCGCTTCAGCACGAGATCCATGCCCCGATCGAGCTCGACCTCGGTGACGCACCAGTGGGGCGAGAGCCGGACGCGGCCGGGCCGCGAGTCGACGATCACACCGTCGGAGTGAAGCGCCGCCTCCACCTGCTCGGGGCGCTTCGACGCCAGCGTGACGATGCCGCAGCGCCGGAGGCTCTCGCGCGGAGTGAAGATCTCGACGCTGGCGTCGTCGCACCGGTCCACGATGATGTTGGTCAGCTCGCGCAGCCTCTGCCGGATGTTGGCGACGCCGACCTCGAGGATCAGGTCGAGCCCCGCGAGGGCCGCAACGTGAGCGGGCATCGCCCAAGTGCCGGTCTCCAGCCGCCTGGCGTCGGCGGCCCAGTCGAGCCGCTGAAGCGTGAAAGAGAACGGGTCCTGGGTCGCGAACCAGCCCGTGCCTTCCGGCCGCGTTCGGGGGAGCAGCTCGGGGCGCACGTACATGAACGCGGTGCCGGGCCCGCCGCTCAGCCACTTCAGGCAGCCGCCCACGAACGCGTCGCAGTCGAGCTCCTGCACGTCGATGGGCACGCAGCCGACCGTCTGGTAGCCATCGATGACGCACAGCGCGCCGTGGGCGTGCGCGGCGTCCGCGATCGCCCGGACGTTCTGCAGGTAGCCGGTCGTATAGAAAAGGTGGGTCGTGACGACCATGGCCGTCTGGTCGTCGATGCGCTCGGCGAAGGCCGCCGGCGGGATGGTCGACCCGTCCTCGCTGGGCACGAACTCGACCTTGAAGTCGGGCCGGGACAGCCACTGGTGGCCGATGGTCGGGAAGTCGAGGGCGCCGATCAGCACCTTCCGCCGGCCCGCGGCCACAGGGAGGCCCGAAGCCAGCGTGGACAGCGCCACCGACACCGAAGGGGCGATGGCCGTGGAGCCCGCCGGCGCGTGGAGGAGCTCGCCGACCCGGGAGCGCAGGCGCTCGAGCAGCGGGAGCCACTCCGAGTACCAGGCGGGCGTGCCCATCGCGTCCCAGGACTCGGCGTACCGGTCAAGGGCGGCCCGGCCGGAGCGGGGAAGGGGGCCCAGGGAGCAGGCATTGAGGTAGATCCAGCGATCGAGGAGGGGGAATTCGGCCCTCAGCGCCTCCCAGTCCATTGCCCTCACCCTAACCCGGTCCGGCTTCGCGGGAGGGAGGAAACTTTGCTATAGTCGGCCGATTCCGGCCAGGCCGTTCGCTGGCTGCGATGTCGCGTCCCACAAACGCGCCAGGGCGTTGTATACTGGCCGTTCGTGCACGCCCGGCCGCTCATCTTGCCTATTTCTTGAGCGCGCCCTTTTTTCCTTCAAGGAGCAACGAATGATCTCAGAGATGAGAGCGCCCGCGCGTCTCAGCTACGGCCGCATCCCCAACCTCGTGGAGCTGAAGGACCTCATCGCCACACAGCTGGAGTCCTTCCACTGGTTCAAGAGCGAGGGCCTGCGGGAGCTCTTCGACGAAATCAACCCCATCACCGACTACACCGGCAAGAACTTCGAGCTGAAGTTCCTGGACTACGAGTTCGGCCAGCCCAAGTTCTCGGTCGAAGAGTGCCGCAACCGCGACATGACCTACGCCGCGCCGCTGCGGATCAAGACCCGCCTTACCATCAAGGAGACGGGGGAGATCAAGGAGTCCGAGGTCTACATGGGCGACTTCGCCATGATGACCGACGAGGGCACGTTCATCGTCAACGGCACCGAGCGCGTCGTCGTGTCGCAGCTCGTGCGCTCGCCCGGCGTGTACTTCAC
>DATGEO010000034.1:0-17586 GCA_035310015.1 Candidatus Dormiibacterota bacterium
ATATGGGATGAACACCGGCGGCCCGATCATCATGAACATCGGCTGGCCGCTCGTCGGCCTGTTCGTTCTGATGGTAGGCCTGGCCATGGCCGAGGTGTGCTCGAGCTATCCGACGGCCGGCGGCCTCTACTACTGGGCGGCCAAGCTTGGCGGCAAGAACTCGGCCGCCTGGAGCTGGTTCACCGGCTGGTTCAATCTGCTCGGCCAGGTCGGGATCACCGCCGGCATCGACTTCGGCCTCGCCCTGTTCGCCGACGCCCTCCTCAACGCCCTGTTCAACTACCCGACCTCGCCGATCTGGATCGTTCTCATCTACACGGTCGTCCTGGCCGCCCACGGGCTGCTCAACACTTTCGGGGTCGGGGTGGTCGCGTTTCTCAACGACATCTCGGTGTGGTGGCACCTGGTCGGGGTCGCGATCATCTTCGTGGTCCTGTTCCTCGTCCCCGCGCATCATCAGACGATCTCCTTCATCTTCACGGACTTCGTCAACAACACGGGTTTCGGCAACGGGATCTACGTCTTCTTCATCGGCCTCCTGCTCGCGCAGTACACGTTCACCGGCTACGACGCGTCGGCGCACATGACCGAGGAGACCAACAACGCAGCGGTTGCAGGGCCTCGCGGGATCGTGTGGTCGATCATCGTCTCGCTGATCGCGGGCTGGATCCTGCTGATCGGAGTCACCGGCGCCATCCAGAACTATGCCGCCGAAGCCGGCGCGGTGACCCCCGGCGCGCAGGTCTTCCTCGACGCCGTCGGACACAACCTCGGCCTCTTCCTTCTGTTCATCATCGTGGGCGCCCAGTTCTACTGCGGCATGTCCTCGGTGACCGCGAACTCGCGCATGATCTACGCCTTCTCGCGTGACGGCGCCGTGCCCGGCTCCCAGTTCTGGCACCGGATCAACCCCCGGACGCGCACTCCGACCAACTCGATCTGGTTTGCCGCCGTCGGCGCCTGGATCCTGGGCCTCCCGTACCTCGTCAGCCCGGTGGCCTACGCCGCGGTCACGTCCATCGCCGTGATCGGCCTGTACATCGCCTATGGGATCCCGATCCTGCTCCGGCTCCTCGCCGGCGAGAAGTTCCAGCGTGGTCCCTGGCACCTGAAGGGATGGAGCTATCTCGTAGGCTGGATCGCGGTGATATGGATCGCCTTCATCGCGATTCTCTTCATCCTCCCGGAGGCCGCTCCCGGCAACACCCCGAGCACGTTCAACTATGCGATCGTCGCCGTCGGCGTGGTTCTGGTCTACGCGGGCGCCTACTGGTTCCTCTCGGCGAAGAACTGGTTCAAGGGCCCGAAGGTCCAGGGATCGGCGGAAGAGCTGGCCCAGATCGAGAAAGAGCTCGAGGCGGTCGGCAGCGCCGGATAGCGGAGGCCCCCTGAACCAGCATCGCCCGAGGATCGGGATAACGGTCAGCCCGCGGCGGGGCGAGGACTACTACTCGCCCTACCGCCGGGCTGTCGAGGCCGCCGGCGCCGAGCCGGTGGAGCTGCCGCCCGGGACTTTGGAGCTGCCGGCGGTCGACGGCCTGCTCCTGCCCGGCGGGTGGGACGTCGACCCGTCGCTCTACGGCGAGGCGAAGGACGAGAAGGTCGGGCCCATCGACCGCGAGCTCGACGACACCGAGCTGCGCCTGTTCGCCGAGGCCCGCGAGCGTGAGCTCCCGGTGCTCGGCATCTGCCGCGGCCAGCAGGTCATCAACGTCGCGATGGGGGGCTCGCTGGTGCAGCACCTGGAGGGCCACGAGGTACGGGAGCACGGCCGCAGTCACCTCGCGCACACGATCGAGGTCGACCCCGATTCGGAGCTGGGCCGTGCCGCCCGGGACCACCAGATCCGTGTCAACACCTTCCACCACCAGGCGATCAAGGCGCTCGCGCCGGGCCTGCAGCAGACGGCGCACGCGGAGGACGGGACCGTCGAGGGAGTCGAGTCGGACGACGGCTTGATCGTCGCCGTACAGTGCCATCCGGAAGAGCTGACCACCGACCTGCCCTGGGCCCGCCGCCTTTTCGAGCGCTTCGTGGCCAGGGCGCGCAAGGAGTAAAGGACTTTGCTCACCGAGCCCGGCGTCCGGAAAGCGATCCTGACGCGCGAGGAGCTGGCGCGCCAGGTGGAGCGCGGCGACGTCGACACCGTGGTCGTGGCCTTCACCGACATGCAGGGCCGGCTGATGGGCAAGCGCGTCGACGCCGAGTACTTCGTCGAGTCGGCCTCGAAAGGCGAATCGACCGAGGGCTGCAACTACCTGCTTACGGTCGACATGGAGATGGAGCCCGTGCCCGGCTACGAGATGGCGAGCTGGGAGCGCGGCTACGGCGACTTCGACCTGCACCCGGATTTCGCCACCCTGCGCCGCATCCCATGGCTCGAGGCCACGGCGCTCGTGCTCTGCGACGTGCGATGGCAGGACGGCTCGCCGGTGGTCGCCTCGCCGCGACAGGTGCTGCAGCACCAGATCGACCGCGCGCGCAAGCTCGGCTTCGAGCCGATGTTCGGCTCAGAGCTCGAGTTCTACCTGCTCAAAGAGACGTACGCCGAGGCGTTCGAGAAGAACTACCGCGACCTCACGCCGTCGGTGCAGTACAACCTCGACTACCACATCCTCGCCACCACGTACGCCGAGCCGTTCATCCGCTCGGTGCGCAAGGGCATGAAGGCGGCGGGCATCGCGGTCGAGAGCTCCAAGGGCGAGGCCTGGCCGGGCCAGCAGGAGATCAACTTCCACTTTTCGGACGCGCTGACCATGGCCGACAACCACGTCATCTACAAGAACGGCATCAAGGAGATGGCGAACCAGCACGGCTGCTCGGTCACCTTCATGGCCAAGCCCGATCACACGTGGATCGGATCGTCATGCCACGTGCACTCGAGCCTGTGGCGAGACTCGCGGAACACGTTCGACGGCGAGTCGGAGGTGTTCAAGCACTACCTCGCGGGACAGATCGCGTGCATGTCGGAGCTCGCGATCTTCATCGCGCCGAACGTCAACTCCTACAAGCGCTACGCCGCCGGCACCTGGGCGCCGACGACGCTGGCGTGGGGCCACGACAACCGCACCTGCGGCTTCCGCATCGTCGGCCACGGCCAGCACCTGCGCACCGAGACGCGCATCCCCGGCGCTGACGTCAACCCGTACCTCACCTTCGCCGCGCTGCTGGCCGCGGGACTGCATGGAATCGAGAACAAGCTCGACCTGCCGCCGGCCTTCACCGGCAACGCCTACGAGTCGAACGTCCAGCGCTTCCCGCACACGCTGCGGGACGCGATCTCGGAGCTCGAGCGCGGCAAGATGGCGCGCGAGGCACTCGGGGCGGCGGTCGTCGACCACTATCTGAACTACGCGCGGACCGAGCAGGCCCAGTTCGACCGCATCGTCACGGAGTGGGAGCGGCAGCGGCTGTTCGAGCGCGGATGAGCGCCACCACCTCGGCCACCCTCGACGTCATCAACCCCGCCACGGAGAAGCCGATCGCGCACCTCGAGCGCGCGGGCGTGGAGGCAACGGACCGCGCCGTCGCGGCCGCCAGGAAGGCATACCCGGCGTGGCGCGCGGTCAAGCCCGCGGACCGGGCGCGCCTGCTGCGCCGCGTCGCGACCCTGGTGGAAGAGCACGGCGAGGAGCTCGCCCGGCTCGAAACCGCCAACGTCGGCAAGCCGCTCGGCGATTCGCGGTGGGAGGTCGGCATGGTCGCCGACGTCTTCCACTTCTACTCAGGCGCGATCGAGAAGCACTACGGCGAGACGATCCCGGTGGCGGGCGGCGTGGACGTGACCTTTCGAGAACCGCTCGGCGTCGTCGGGCTCATCGTGCCGTGGAACTTCCCGATCATGCTTGCGAGCTGGAAGCTCGGGCCCGCGCTCGCGTGCGGCAACACGGTCGTGCTCAAGCCCGCCGAGGTGACGCCGCTGACCGCGGTGCGGTTCGCCGAGCTCGCGCTGGAAGCCGGCGTTCCCGAAGGCGTGGTCAACGTCGTCGTCGGGCCGGGCTCTGTCGCCGGCGAGCGCCTGATCGCCCATCCTGACGTGGCGAAGATCGGCTTCACCGGGTCGACCGAGGTGGGGCGCCGGGTGATGGAGGGCGCGGCCAGGACCATCAAGCGCGTGACGCTCGAGCTCGGCGGCAAGTCGGCCAACGTGATCTTCGCCGACGCCGACCTCGAGAAGGCGGCGGCGGCCGCGCCGGGCGCCGTCTTCGGCAACGCCGGCCAGGACTGCTGCGCGCGTTCGCGCGTGCTCGTCCAGAAGTCGGTTTACGACCGCGTCGTGCAGCTGCTGACCGACGCCACGCGCAAGTTCAAGGTCGGCGACCCGGAGGCGCCCGGCACCGAGATGGGGCCGCTCATCTCGGCCGGCCACCGCAAGCTGGTCGCCGGATTCGTGGAGGGCAAGCCGCTGTTCCAGGGCAGCGTCCCATCGGGTCCTGGCTACTGGTTTCCGTGCACGCTCGTCGAGGCGAGCGCGGGCGACCGCATCGCGCAGGAGGAGGTCTTCGGCCCGGTCGCCGCGATCATTCCCTTCGAGGACGAGGCCGATGCGATTCGCATCGCCAACGACTCGCCGTACGGGCTGTCGGGCTCGATCTGGACGCGTGACGGCGCGCGGGCGTTCCGCGTGGCGCGCGGCATCGACACAGGCGTCCTTTCCGTGAACTCCAACAGCTCTGTGCGCGTGGTCACGCCTTTCGGCGGCTTCAAGCAGTCGGGATTCGGCCGCGAGCTGAGCATGCATGCGATGGACGGTTACTCCGAGGTGAAGAACGTGTTCATGTCGACCGAGGCCTAGCGTGGGAAGACTCGACGGCAAGGTCGCCGTCATCACCGGCGCAGCAGGCGGCATCGGCCGCGAGGCCGCCATCCTCTTCTCATCCGAAGGCGCGAAGGTCTGCATCGCCGACGTCGGGCGCGAGGCCGGCGAGAAGGCCGCCGCCGAGTGCCGCGAGGCGTTCTTCTTCCAGGCCGACGTCAGCGACCCGAAGAGCGTGCAGGCGATGTACGCCGAGACCAGGAAGCGCTACGGCAAGGTCGACGTGCTCTACAACAACGCCGGAATAATGCCCGCCGACGACGACTCGATCCTCACGACCGAGCCCGACGCGTGGGACCGCGTGCAGGCGGTCAACGCCAAGGGCGTCTACCTGTGCTGCAAGTACGGGATCCCCTGCCTGCTCGAGGCCGGCGGCGGATCTGTCATCAACGTCGCCTCGTTCGTGGCGCTCGTCGGCGCCGCGACGTCGCAGATCGGCTACACCGCCAGCAAGGGCGCCGTCCTGTCGATGAGCCGCGAGCTCGCCGTGCAGTTCGCCCGCCAGGGCGTTCGCGTCAACGCCCTTTGCCCGGGTCCCGTCGAGACCCCGCTGCTCATGCGCCTGTTCTCCGAAACGCCGGGTGCCTACGAGCGCCGGCGCGTGCACCTGCCGATGGGCCGGCTCGCCAAGGCGCGCGAGATCGCCAACGCCGCGCTTTTTCTCGCGAGCGACGAGTCAAGCTACGTGAACGGCTCGACGTTCCTCGTCGACGGTGGCCTGACCGCCGCCTACGTGACCCCCGAGTAGCCGCACCCATACCGCCCGTTTTGCGCAGAACGTGCGCTTCCCACCGGTGAATTCCGCACGTCTTGCGCCAAACGCGCGGAATGCCATCGTCCGCGACGCGCTTGGCATCGGCGTCGCGACCGGCGCCTACGCGCTGTCATTCGGCGCGATCTCGGTCACGGCCGGGCTTTCGATCGCGCAGACCTGCGCGCTCTCGCTGCTGATGTTCACGGGCGCGTCGCAGTTCGCCTTCGTCGGCGTCATCGCCTCAGGCGGGAACGCCTGGGCCGGCGCCGCGACCGCGGCCCTGCTCGGCTCGCGCAACGCGCTGTACGGGCTGCGTCTCAGCTCGATCCTGCGGACGGTGGGCCGGCGGCGATTCGCCGCGGCGCAGCTGGTCATCGACGAGTCGACGGCCATGGCGATCGCGCGCGACGAGCCCGCGGCCGGCCGTTTCGCCTTCTATGCCACCGGGCTGTCGGTGTTCGCGCTGTGGAACCTCGGCACCTTCATCGGCGCCCTGGCGACCCACGCGCTGCCGGACCCCAAGGTGCTGGGCTTCGACGCCGCGCCGCCGGCGGCTTTTCTCGCGCTGCTGGCTCCTCGCCTCCGCGCCCGTGAGCCGCTGGCCATTGCCCTGGCCGCCGCCCTGGTCGCGCTGGTGGCGCTCCCGTTCGTGCCGGCGGGCGTGCCGCTGCTGATCGTCGCGATCCTGGTCGTCGTGTACGGGGTGCGGCCGCGATGACGTGGGCCGCCCTGCTGGTCGCGGCGGCTGCGTGCTACGCCATCAAGCTCGCGGGCGTGTCACTGCCGCAGCGGGTGCTCGAAGACCCTCGCATCCAGCGCACGGTGCCTCTGCTGCCGGTGGCCCTGCTCGCGGCTTTGATCGCAACTCAGACGTTATCCAGCGGGCGTCACCTCGCGCTCGACGTGCGCGCGGCCGCCCTGGCGGTGGCAGGCGTGGCGGTGCTTCTGCGCGCACCTTTTCTGGTCGTGGTCGCCGCGGCCGCCGCGACCGCGGCTCTGCTGCGGCTGGCAATTTAGTCTGTGGCGGTGGAGATCGTCGAGGTCACTGACGCGACGCCGGCGGTCCAGGAGGCGCTCGCGCGCCTGCTGCCGCAGCTGAACCCGGCCCTGACAGTCCCGGACCTGCGGCGGGTGCAAGCGCTGATGGACGATCCCGACGTCACGCTGCTCTTCGCGAGAGAGGGCGAAGAGGTCGTCGGCACCGCGACATTGATCGTGTACACGACCCCTTTCTGGATCAAGGCGCGGATCGACGAGGTGGTGGTCGACGCCGGTTCGCGCGGCAAGAGCGTCGGCGAGGCGATGGTCCGGGCATGCCTCGACGTCGCGCGGAAGAAGGGCGCCCAGATCGCGGAGCTTCAGTCCGCCCGCATCGACGAGCGAGCATCGGCCCACCGGCTCTACCTGCGGATGGGATTCCAGATCCGCAACTCCGACATCTTCAGGATTTCGCTGCGCTGACCAGCTGCTCGAGGCGGGAAACCATCTCGCCGAGCGTCGCGAACGCCGACTGCACCGGTTCGGGTGAGGACATGTCGACGCCGGCCATCCTCAGCCCGTCGAGCGGGTACATCGAACCGGCGCTCTCGAGGAACGCGAGGTAGTCGGCGGCGGCCTGAGGATCGCCCGCTCCGACGCGCTGCGCCAGGTGGTGCGCACCCGCGATCCCGGTGGCGTATTGGTAGACGTAAAAGTTGCTGTAGAGGTGGGTGTGGAACTGCGCCCACGTCGAGCCGGCGCGCTCGCGATCGACGCCGGCAAGCGAAATCTCGTCGCCGTACACCTCTGCGATCAGGTCGGCCATCAAGCCGTTCAGGTAATCGGCTGTGAGCGCGCCGCCCCGCTCGACCCGCTCGTGCACCTCCAGCTCAAACCGGGCGAGCGACGGCATGACGAAGAAGTAGCGCTGGAAGTTCGACATCGCCTCTTCGATGACCGCGATCTGGAACGCGGGGTCGTGCTTCGCCTCGAGCAGATGCTTGCGCGTGAGCGCCTGGTGCATGTTCGACGCGACCTCGGCCTGGAAGAGCCCGTAATTCGAGTACACGAACGGCTGCGTGCCGCGCGCGTAGAAGGAGTGCATCGAATGGCCGAGCTCGTGCGCCAGCGTGCTCAGCGAGTAGATGTCGTCGTGATAGCTCATGAAGATGAACGGAAACGTGTCCATCGAGCCGGTCGAGAACGCGCCCATGCGCTTGCCCTTGTTCGGGTAGATGTCGACCCACCGGTCCTCGAGCGCACCGCGCCGCATCACTCTCACGTAGGCCTCGCCGAGCGGGCTCACCCCTTCCGCGATCCATTCGACCGCCTGCTCGTACGGAACCGCGACCGGCGGCGCCAGCGGCGCCCTCGTGTCGTACGGCCTCAGGGCGTCGAGGCCGAGCGCCTTCTTCCGCACCCGCCAGTAGCGGTGCCAGGTGCCGAGGTGATCGCGAAAAGCGCGGATCACGTTGTGGAACACCTGTGCCGGCACGTGGTTCGGGGCAAGGGCAGCGTCCAGAGACGAGGGGAACCGCCGCGCGCGGGCATAGAAGACGTCGCGTTTGATGCCGCCGGCAAGGCTCGCCGCCATCGTGTGCTTCACCGCCAGGTGCGCGTCAGCGTAGTTCTCGTAGGCGGTGCGGCGCGTCTCTCGGTCGGGGCTCGTGAGCAGGGCGCTGATGGTGCCCTGGGCCACCTCCTCGGGTCCGTCGGCCCCCGCTGCGGGCTTGAAGCTGAGGTCGGTGTTGGCGAGAATCGAATGCGCCGACAGCGCGGTCCCGAGCGCGTCGGTCACCTGCGACAGCACCTCCTCGACCTCCGGCGTGCGGATGTGCGCCTGCAGCTTTTCGATGCTTTCGAAGTGATGGCCGAGGTGTGCCAGGCGCGGCGAGGTTGCGACCCATTCGCGCAGCTTGGGGAATCCGATCGCGATCATCTCCGGCAGCGCAAATGCCATCGCCGCGCTCAGCTGGGAGCTCACGGACCGGGCGCGGTCGGAACGCGCCGCGGCTTCCTGGTCGGTGGCGTCGCACGAGTACTCCATGTTCGTGTAGACGTGCAGCTTCGCCATCAGCCGCTTCAGCTTCTCGGCCGTGTCGAACCAGTCGGCCAGCGTGTCGGGCGAGTCGCCGAGGTGGCCCTTGAACTCGCCGAGGTCGGGGAGCCGGGCGATGATGGTCCGGGCGGCCTCATCCCACGCGGCCGGCTCGGGAAAAACGCTCTCGCTGTTCCAGGTGTGGCGCCTGTCGACCTCGCCGCGCGAGGGCAGGCTCTTGCTCACGGCTCTAGGTTAACCGTGTCTAGGATTTAGTCCGTGGCCCGCATACGCGTCAAAGACCTCGACGTCGAATACGAGGAGATGGGCGTCCCGGCGGCGGCGCCGATGCTGCTGATCATGGGGCTCGGCGCGCAGCTGAAGACGTGGGACGACGGTTTCGTCGAGGCGCTGGCCGCGCGCGGCTTTCGCGTCATCCGCTACGACAACCGCGACTCGGGCCTGTCGACCAAGATGGAGGCCGCCGGGCCGCCCGACGTCATGGGCGCGATTGCAGGAGATGCGAAGCCCGCCTACACGCTGGACGATATGGCCGATGACGCGGTGGGCGTTCTGGACGCTCTCGGCATTCGCGCCGCGCACGTCGTGGGCGCATCGATGGGCGGCTTCATCGCCCAGCTCGTCGCCATCAACCACCCCGACCGCGTGCTGTCGCTCACGTCCATCATGTCGGGACCCGGCGGAGAGGACACCGTGCCGCCGACTCCCGAGGCGGGCGCGGTGCTCGTGATCACTCCCGGCGCGACGCGCGAGGAGCAGCTCGAGCAGGGCGTCATGATCCGGCGGGTGCACGTGGGCGACGGCAACCCGTTCGACGAGGCCGCGGAGCGGCTGAAGGCGGAGCGCCTGCACGACCGCTCCTACTACCCGGTCGGGACCGGCCGGCAGCTGGTGGCGATTCTCGCGGCCAAGAGCCGCCTGCCCGCACTCGCCGGCGTTCGCGTGCCCACCCTCGTCGTTCATGGCCTGGACGATCCCCTCATCCCCATCGAAAACGGTCGCCGTGTCGCGGCGGCCGTGCCGGGCGCGCGGATGATCGAGCTCGACGGCACCGGCCACGACCTGCCCCGGCGCCACTGGCAGCGCGTCGCGGACGCGATCGCCGAGACGGCGCGGCAGGCCAGCCCTATCAGCGCTTAGTTGCCGGCGGTAGGGACGCTCGACTCGGTCAGCCCGGCCCTGGCGCTGCTCGCGGGCCTCGTGTCGTTCGTCTCGCCTTGCGTGCTGCCGCTGGTGCCGGCGTACCTCGCCTACCTTGGCGCCCGGGCGGGAGCTCCCCCTCTTTCGCTTGCGGGAGCAATCAATAAGTCCGATCCTGACCGCGCTAGCGCGCAGGGTAGGGGTGAGGGTGTCAGCGCGGTGCCAGTTGTAACCGCCGGACTTGGTTTTGTCGCCGGCCTGTCCCTGATCTTCATCCTCTTCTTCTATGTGTTCTCGCTGGCCGTGCAGCCGGTGCGCGCCTACGTGCCGGTGGTCGCCGGCGTCGTGGTGCTCGTGATGGCCGCGCACGTCGCCGGGCTGATCCGCATCCCGCTGCTCGACCGCGAGTACCGCCTCATGGACCGCGCGCCTGCAGGGGGCGGCGTGGCCGGTGGTTTCGTGCTGGGGATGGGCTTCGCGAGCGGATGGACGCCGTGCATCGGCATCACGCTCAGCGCGGTGCTGACGTCCGCCGTGACCGCCGGCACGACGGCGCAGGGCCTGGGGCTGATGCTCGCCTACTGCGCGGGCCTGGCGGTTCCGTTTCTCGTGCTCGCGCTCCTGCTCGAGCGGACGCGGCCGCTGATCCGCGTGCTGAACAGCCATCGCCGCGCCATCGACCTCGTCTCGGCCGCGGTGCTGGTGGCGATGGGGTTGCTGCTGCTGACCAACCGCCTGGCGATCCTGTCCGCCGGCATCACCCAGCTCGTGCCGAACTGGCCTTCGCCGACCCTGTAGGCGGAATCGGAGCTCAAAGGCCGAGCAGTCGCAGCGCCAGCAGCACCGCGGCGAGGAGGATCAGCATCACGCCGGCCACCGCCTCGGCCCGCTCGCGTACCGCCTCGCCGAGCCGAGACCCGAGCCGAAGCCCGAGCTGCGCCGCAAGCAGGGCCTGGATTGCGATCCACACGAGCGTGATCGCGATGGGCAGGCCGATGAGTCCCGCGCTCAGGCCGATGGTCAGCTCGTCAACGCTGACGCCGAGGCCGAGGTTGAGGACTGCGAGCCCTCGCGCTTGGGCCAGCAGCCCGAGGCGTCGTGTCTCGTCGTCCTCGTCCTTGCCTGGCCGCAGCAGCAGGATGCCCGCGACGACGAGGAACGCGATGCCCGCGTAGCCGGCCCACCGCCCGAGAATTGCGCCCGCCGCGCGGCCGGCGAGGATGCCGATGACCGGCATCGCCGTCTCGAAAGCCGTGAACACGATCGTCACCCGCACTCGATCGCGTGCGCCGATGCCCGCCACTCCAAGGGCGGCGGCAAGCGCGAACGTGTCGAGCGCGAGAGGCAGCAGCAGGCCGGCGCTCATCGCGAGCTGGCGCACCCGGGTTCAGAGGTCGAAGTAGTCGCGGCGGCTGTAGATCAGCGGGTTGACGCCGTCGAGCCGCGCGCCGTCGACCACGCTGCCGATGAGGATCCAGTGGTCGCCGGCCTCGATCGCCTCGCGCAGGTTGCAGACCGCGTAGGCGGCGATGTCGTGCTCGAGGATGGGACCTCCGCCCGCTTCCGCGCGGCGCCACTCGAGCGTCTTGAACTTGTCCCTTGATTTGGTCGCCATCAGGCGCGCCAGCGGCTCCCGGCCAGCGGAAAGGATGTTGGCGGTGAATCCGTTCGTGTGCCGCACCGCGGGCAGCGTGTTGGAAAGCTTGTCGATGCAGGCAAGAGCCAGCGGCGGCTCCAGGGAGACGGCGCAGAACGCGTTGACGGTCAGGCCACGTGGCTCACCGTCAGGGTCGAACGCGGTCACGATGACAACGCCGCTGGGGAAGCTCGACATGACCTCGCGAAAGCGCTGAGGCTCGATGAAGTTCGGCGTGCCCTCGATGCCGGCATCGGTCAGGCCGAGCTCTGCGATGACGCGAGCCCTCGACGCGCCCAGGTCTTCGAGCACCTTCGCGCCGATGCTCTCACCCTCGAGCATCAGGCCCAGCAGTAGGTGTTCGGTGCCGACGGTGTCGCTGTCGAGGCGTTGCGCCTCCGCGAAAGCGAGCTCGATCACGTGCTTCACCCGCGAAGTGGGAACGAGCTGCTGAATGATGATTCGCTCGCTGTGGCCAAGCGCCTGACGGATGCGCTCGCGGACCTGTTCCGCCTCGATTCCGATGCTCTCGAGGGTGTCTTGGGCCTTCCCCGGCACGAGGAGCAGGCCGATCAGGATGTGCTCAGTCCCGATGTATGACTGACCGGAGGCCTCAGCCTCCTTCTGGGCGGTCAGCAGCACTCGTTTCGCGTCCTCGGTGAAGCGCTGGAACGGGTACATCGGGGTCGCGGTCAATCTTGCGCCCTGGCTTCGATGAGGCTGTCGCCGGTTTCGAGCTCGACGCAGCGGATGGACCGCAATCCCGACTCGGCGAGCAGCGTCTCGATCTCCGCCGCGGTGCGCGCCTGGCCGCCGTAGATCGCAAGCGCGATCGCGTCATCGATGAACGCGTCCGCCGCGTCTTGGTCCTGGGCTGATTCGGGCAGCAGGCGCTCGATCACGAGGATGCGTCCATCCGCCGCCATGGCGCGCGCGCAGTTGCGCAGGACCCGCCCGGCTCGCTCGTGATCGAGGCCGTGCAGCACGTGGCCGAGCAGATAGACGTCACCACCACGCGGCACCGAATCCAACACGTCGGTCGACTGAACCTCACAGCGGTTGCCGAGCCCGTCGGCGTGGATGCGGCCCCGGGCACGTCGCGCGAGGCCGGCCGATTCGGCGAGCACGCCACGCAAGCCTGGGTGGGCGTGCAGCACGGCGCGCAGGATCTGGCCTGTACCTCCTGAGATCTCGATCACCGTCTCCGCGGCGCCGAAGTCGAGAGCGCGTGCGATCGCTTTCGCGGACCGGCGCCTCGTCGACTCCTGCACGTCGTAGAAAGCGCTCGCCGCCTCCGGGTGGCCGGCGAGGTAGCTGAAGTGCGGCTTGCGGTAGGCGTGCTCGAACGCGGTGCCGCCTCGCCTCACGGCCTCCAGCAGCTCCGACATCGCGTGGTAGTGCTCCTCGCCATATAGAAGGACGAGGTCGCGCACCGATTCGTCAGCTCCGCGCCGAAGCTGGTCGCTCATCGGCGTGTTGGCCACGCTGCCGTCCGCGCCCAGCTCGAAGACTCCGAATGAGGCGAGCGCGCGGAGGACGCGGCGCAGGGGCGCGGGCCTGGCGCCGCAGTCGGCGGCCAGCCTCTCGATGGGCAGCGGGCCCGCGGCCAGCGCGTCGGCGAGCTTGAGCCGGGCGGCGACGTACAGCATCTGGCTCGCCGCGAAGCCGCCCATCAGGACCGACATTCGCCGGCGCGCGTCCATCGATCGGGATGTTAAGGCGAACAGTTGTACGACGGCCTGGAAGTGCTCAAACTGGAGGCCGTGGGGACAGCACTCGATCTCTTCTCGGGGCCGACGCGCGACTGGTTCCTCGCGACCTTTGCCGAGCCCACCGACGTCCAGGAGCGCGGCTGGCGCGAGGTCGCGTCCGGCCGCCACGTGCTCATGGCGGCGCCGACCGGCAGCGGCAAGACCCTTGCCGCCTTCCTCTGGTGCCTCGACCGCCTGGCCGCCGAACCGATGCCGCCGGACGCCGAGCGGTGTCGCGTCCTCTATGTGTCGCCGCTGAAGGCGCTGGCGCACGACGTCGACCGCAACCTTCGCTCACCGCTGGTCGGGATCAGCCGGCAGATGGAGTCGATGGGCATGAAGCCGCCCGAGATCGCGGTGGCCATCCGCACCGGCGACACTCCCGCCGATGCTCGGCGCTCGATGGAGCGGCATCCGCCGGACATCCTGATCACGACGCCCGAGTCGCTCTTCCTGCTGCTCACCAGCGCGGCGCGGCGAATCCTGGCGTCGGTGCGCTGGCTGATCGTCGACGAGATCCACTCGGTCGCGGCGACCAAGCGCGGCTCGCACCTCGCGCTCAGCCTCGAGCGCCTGTGCGAGATCACGAAGGTGCAGCCGCAGCGCATCGGGCTGTCGGCCACGCAGCGTCCGCTGCAGGAGGTCGGGCGATTTCTCGGCGGCACGTCGCGCGAGGTGGCCATCGTCGACGCCGGCCGGCTGAAGACGATGGAGGTCGCGGTCGAGGTCCCGGTCGAGGACATGTCGCGCCTCTCGGCGCAGGACGACGGCGGCGCGATCCAGAACAGCATCTGGCCGGCGATCTATCCCCGCCTCCTGGAGCTCATCCAGCAGCATCGCTCGACGATCGTCTTCGTCAACTCGCGCCGGCTCGCCGAGCGCCTGGCCGCGCGGCTCAACGAGCTCGCGGGGGAAGAGCTCGTGCGCGCGCATCACGGCTCGATCGCGCGCGAGCAGCGTCTGCTCATCGAGGACATGCTCAAGGCAGGGTCGCTGCGCGGCCTGGTCGCGACGTCGACGCTCGAGCTCGGCATCGACATGGGCGCGGTCGACCTGGTGCTGCAGGTCGAGGCACCACCGAGCGTGGCGGCCGGCATCCAGCGCGTCGGGCGCGCCGGCCACTCCGTCGGCGAGGTTTCCCGCGGCGTGGTCCTGCCCAAGTTCCGCGGCGACCTGCTGGAGACGGCGGCCGTGGTCGAAGGCATGCTCGAAGGGCGCATCGAGGCGACGGTGGTGCCGCGCAAGCCGCTGGACGTCCTCGCCCAGCAGGTCGTCGCGATGTGCGCGATGGACGAGTGGAAGGTCGACGACCTCGCGGCCACGGTCCGGCGCGCCTATCCCTATTCCGACCTAGGGCCGCGCGCCTTCGAGTCGGTGCTCGACATGCTCAGCGGGCGCTACCCGTCGGACGAGTTCGCGGAGCTGCGGCCCCGTCTGGTGTGGGACCGGGTTGCGGGTACGGTCCGCGGCCGTGCCGGCGCGCAGCGGCTCGCGGTCACGAACCCCGGCACCATCCCCGACCGCGGCCTGTACAGCGTGAACCTCGTCGACGACGGGCGGCGCGTGGGCGAGCTCGACGAAGAGATGGTCTACGAGAGCCGCGTCGGCGAAACCTTCGTCCTCGGCGCCTCCACGTGGCGCATCGCGGAGATCACCAGCTCCCAGGTCCTGGTCACGCCCGCGCCCGGCGAGCCGGGAAAGATCGCGTTCTGGAAAGCGGACGCGCCGAGCCGGCCGGCGGAGCTCGGCATGGCGCTCGGCAAGATGGTCCGCGAGCTGCGCGAGGCCTCGCCTAAGGCGGCGGCCGAGCGCCTGCGCACGCGCGCGGGCTTCGACGATCGCGCGATCAAGAATCTCCTCACCTATCTGGACGACCAGGCGGCTGCGACCGGCGTCGTGCCCGACGACCGGACGGTTGTGGTCGAGCGGTTTCGCGACGAGGTGGGTGACTGGCGCGTCTGCCTGCACACGCCGCTGGGCGGTCGCGTCCACGCTCCCCTCGCGCTCGCCCTGGAGGCGCGGCTGCAGGACAAGCTGGCGGTCCACGCGCGCGCTCTCTGGACCGACGACGGCATAGCGCTGCATCTGCCCGACGTCGACGACGCGCCGCAGCTCGACGAGCTGCTGCTGGACCCCGACGAGGTGAAGGACCTCGTGACGTCGCAGCTTCCAGGCTCCGCGTTGTTTGCGGCGCGCTTCCGCGAAAACGCCGCGCGTTCGCTGCTGCTGCCCAAGCGGCGGCCCGGCCAGCGCACGCCCTTGTGGCAGCAGCGCATGCGCAGCGCGGGACTGCTGCAGGTCGCAGGGCGGTACCCCGACTTCCCGATCCTGGCTGAGACCTGGCGCGAGGTGATGAGCGATCACTTCGACATGCCCGCGCTGAACGACCTGCTCACCCGCATCCGCTCGCGACAGGTGCGAGTCGTCGCGGTCGACACCGAGCGCGCTTCGCCGTTCGCGTCGTCGCTGCTCTTCTCCTACGTGGCGGAGTTCATGTACGAGGGCGACGCGCCGCTGGCCGAGCGACGGGCGCAGGCGCTCACCCTCGACCGCGAGCTCCTGGCCGAGCTGCTGGGCAGCGAGGACCTGCGCGAGCTGCTCGACCCCGAGGCCATCGCCCAGGTGGAGCTCGAGCTTCAGTGCCTGCTGCCGGAACGCTTCCCCCGCGACCCCGACGAGGCGCATGACCTGCTCGTCCGGCTGGGCGACCTAAGCGAGGGCGAAGCGACCGCACGCGGTGTGGCGGTCGACTGGCTCGACCTCCTGGTGCGCTCGCGTCGCGCGGTCGAGCTCCGGGTGGCCGGCCAGACACGATGGATCGCGGCGGAGGACGCAGGCCGGTATCGGGAGGCGCTGGGCGCCGGCCTTCCGGTCGGCCTGCCCGACGCCTTCCTCGATCCTGGCCCACGACCGCTCGAGTCGCTCGTCCGCCGGTTTGCGCGCACACACGCGCCGTTCGTCGCCGCCGACGTGGCGGCGCGATGGGGGACGCCTGAAAGCGCGATCGAGGAAGCGCTCGCGGCGCTCGTCGACAAGGGCGAGGTCATAGCCGGCGAGTTCCGTAATTCCACGCGCGGCCGCGAGCACTGCCATCCCGAGGTGCTGCGGCTCATGCGCCGGCGATCGCTGGCGGCGCTGCGCCGCGAGGTCGAATCGGTGCCGCCCGACGCGATGGCGCGCTTCCTGCCCGAGTGGCACGGCATCGGATCGCGCGCGCACGGCATGGATCGGCTGCTCGAGGTCGTTTTTCAGCTCCAGGGCGTCGCCCTGCCGGCCAGCGTCATCGAACGCGACGTCATCGCGAGTCGCGTGCACGACTACAACCCCCGGCTGCTGGACGAGCTCGTGTCCATGGGCGAGGTCGTGTGGGCGGGCCGCGGCTCGCTGGGCACCAACGACGGACGCGTCGCCCTCTACCTCCGCGGCGACGCGCCGCGACTCGTGGCCGAGCCACCGGCCGACAAACCGTCCGCCGAGCTGCACCAGCGCATTCGCGCCCACCTCGAAGCCCGCGGTGCGAGCTTTTTCCGCGACATCTACAACGCGTGCGGCGGCGGTGACGAAGACCTGATGCTCGACGCGCTCTGGGACCTGGTCTGGTCGGGCGAGGTCACCAACGACACGTTCGCTCCGCTGCGGTTGATCGGGCCCGCCGCTCGACGCCCTGCTCGCCGGCCGCGCCTGCCCCGGCTGCTCCAGCCGCGCGCCGCCGGGCGCTGGTCGCTGCTGTCGACGCTCGTCGGCGCCGGCGCCAGCGTGACCGAGCGACTGCACGCCGAAGCGGGTGTGCTGCTGCAGCGGCACGGCGTCCTCACCCGCGACGCGGTCGTGGGCGAAGGCTGGGCCGGCGGGTTCGCCGGCCTTTACCCGGTGCTGCGGGCGATGGAGGAGTCGGGGCGAATCAGACGCGGGTACTTCGTGGAGGGCCTTGGCGGCTCGCAGTTCGCGCTTCCAGGCGCCGTCGACCGCCTGCGCTCGATGCGCGACGCCACCACCCGAATCGTCGCGCTCGCGGCGACCGATCCCGCCAACGCCTACGGCACGGTGCTGCCGTGGCCCGAGTCCGACGGCCGCCTGGCGCGGGCTTCAGGCGCCTACTGCGTGCTCGACTCCGGCCGGCTGGTCCTCTACCTCGAAAAGGGAGGGCGGAGCCTGCTCACGCACGGCGAGGTCAACGTCGATCACGTGCGAGCGCTGATCGAGCTGGCCGCGGCGGTCGGCAAGGTGGAGGTGCAGCGCATCGACGGCGAGCCGGCCGTCGCGTCGCGGCTCACCTCGCTGATGCGGGAAGGGGGATTCTCTTCGACGCACCGCGGGCTCGTCGCGTACGGCGGGACGGGCCCAAAGACACAGGTAGGATTACCTATTCCGTCGGGGAGTAGCGCAGCTCGGTAGCGCACTTGACTGGGGGTCAAGTGGTCGCGGGTTCAAATCCCGCCTCCCCGACCAAAT
>DATGEO010000035.1:0-5150 GCA_035310015.1 Candidatus Dormiibacterota bacterium
CGGGATGGGCCTGTACCTGTCGCGCGAGCTGGCCCGGCGCCAGGGCGGCGACGTGCTCCTGGTGCGCTCCGGACCCGACGGTTCGGAGTTCGCGGTGACGGTGCCCTTGAACGACTAGCCAGGCGAGTAGCGCCGCGGCACCCCCGTAACGCGCGAAGCCTGCGCGTTCCCTTGTAACGAGTGGAATCATCGGGCTCGGGCAGGGAGGTGTCTCGATGAGCAGAAACGTCACGACGCGCTGGTACATCGGCGCCTGGATCGCCGCCTTGATCTCGGCGATCGCCTTCTTCATGACGGCGCACGTGCAGACCAGCCCGACCAGCGTGGCCGCGTTCGGCACGACCCCGGTCTCGGCGGCGGCGTGGTCCGTCTACGGGATCTGCAGCCTGGTGATGCTGATCATGTGGATCGGCGCGCTGGTCCGCCTGGGCCAGCTGCACCGCTGGGGCTGGTTCGTGGCCATGCTCGTGCTGCAGCTGATCGGCCTCGGGATCGTGCCGATGGTGGCGTACGCGGTCGCAGGCTCGGAGGACACGATGACGGTGACCAGGCCGTCCGTGACCTAGCCGGAGAAAGCTAGACCGCCCGGGTCGTCGCCTCCTCCGCGACCGGCTCGACGGAGTCGCCGGTGCGGATCACGCCGCTGTTCACCAGCATCGCGCGCAGCCCCGCTTTGTGGGTGAGCGGCTTGATGATCGGCTTGCCGACCATGCTCTGCAGGTGCTCGCAGGGTTCGCAGAGCTTGACGCCGGTCATCACCACGTCGCCAACGCGGAACGTCTTGCCCACGAGATCGTTCAGGCGCACGCCGCGCGTGGTGATGTTGCGCCGCGTCCCGCCCGGGCCGAGCTCGATGCCGTGGTCGCGCGCGAGCATCTCCAGCGATTCGGCCTCGACGAGGGTCACCTCGCGGCCGGCGTCCTGGTCGCTCCAGGTGCCCGTGTGGTTGGCGTTCCGGTCGCCGATCAGGCCGACCCCTTTGACGGCCTCGACCTCGCTCACCGCCTGCACCGGCGCGCTTTCGTAGGGAGCGATGTGGATGTGTTCGACGTGTGCCATCGCCGGCAATTGTGCCTGACGCCCGCTTTTGTGCGCAATCGCGTGAAAAGGGCGCTCGGAGTGCCGCTTTTGTGCACAACGGCGGTCAGCCGGGCCATGACGCTCAGCCGCGGTTCTCGACGAGAAGGCTCTGCACGCTCCGGCCGACGCGGCCGCGGCGGTCGTACAGGGCGCCCTCGGCCACGCCGGCGCCGTGCGGTTCGAGCCACGTGGTCGCATCGACGAGCACCCAGTCGTCGACCGGCAGCCGGTGGATGTAGATCGTGAGGTCCGGGTTTACAAACGTCATGCGCCGCGGGTCGACGACGAAGCTGATGCCGTTGGGGAAGTCGGCCGCCGCACAGA
Source organism: Candidatus Dormiibacterota bacterium (assembly GCA_035310015.1). Taxonomy (GTDB): domain Bacteria; phylum Chloroflexota; class Dormibacteria; order Dormibacterales; family Dormibacteraceae; genus DATGEO01. Next base: position 1,405 of record DATGEO010000035.1, read on the forward strand.
TGCGAAGCAGGCCGCTCGGCTCCTCGCCCTCGACGAGCGGCAGTTTCATCCTGAACCACGCCCAACCCGGGGATTTCTCGACCGATACCTCCCGACCGGACCGCGCCTCGACACCGAGAAGGTGGTACACGCCGCCGGTGCGCCAGCTGCCGGACCATTGCTCGAGCCCTTCGGGCAGCGCCCGCGGCAGCTTCTCCTCGCGAGCGGGAACGCCGACGTCGGCGATGCGAATCCGCTCGGCGGTCGCGCGCGCGACCTCCTGCTCACCACTCCACAGCGACGCCTCGACGAGCTGGACGCGGCGACCTGGCCGCACCATTCGGGCTCGCACCGCCAGCGGAGCTCGGCCGACGGCCCGGAGCAGCTCGACGGTCAGCCGCGCGACGAACATCGGCTGCTCCGACGGAAAGCGCTCGATCTCGCGGGCCATGAGCATGGTCGGCGGGCCGCCGTGCAGCGCCTGGTCCGACCATGGGCCCAGCGACGCCTCGGTCGGGACGTAGAGGTCTCCGTCCCGGTCGAAGATCGCGGTCGCCAAAAGCCGGCCGGGCCGCTAGATCGAGTCGGCCGGCGGCTGGACGTCGCCGGCCGCGCCGGCGATCACGCGCACCCGCTGGATCGCGTTGTTCTGCACGCCCTCCAGGTTCCAGCTCTGCTCCTCGGGCTGCACATTGCCGGCGGAGTCGGTCGCCCGGACGCACAGCTCGTGAGCTCCTGGAGACGCTTTCCACTGGTACGTCCAGCCGCGCCACGCAAATGCCGAAACCGGCGGCTCGAGCGACGCGTCCGCCCACGTCCCGCCTCCGTCCGCGCTGAGCTCGACGCGCGTGATCATTCCCCGGCCCGACCACGCGCGCCCGTCGATCACGTGCGTCCCCGGAGTCACGAAGCGCGTGCGCGACATGAAGTCGGGCACGCCGGGCGGGACCATCAGCGCGCGCGGCAGCATTCGGGTCACCGGCTCGCCGGCGTCCTGGTCCGAGGTTCGGAAGTGATAGGCGCGCGCCTGCTGGTAGCCCGCGAACGGCCGGTCGGTGACCGTGATCGAGCGCAGCCACTTCACGTGCGTCATGCCGTACCAGCCGGGGACGATGAGGCGCACGGGAAAGCCATGCTGCGGCGGCAGCGGCTGGCCGTTGATGGCGTAGACGAGCAGGACCTCCTCGCGCCGCGCCTCGTCCAGCGGAAGGCTGCGCTCGTAGAGCTGCTCCACGCCGCCCTGCACGCCCCGATCGAGGCCGGTGAACACGACATGCCGCGCGCCTTCCTGCAGGCCGGCTTCGTCGAGGATCGGGCCAAGCGACGTACCCGTCCACTCGGCCGTGCCGACCGCCTCTGCGAGCCAGGGCTGGCTGAGCGGCCGCGGCGACAATCGCGCGCGCCCGTTGCCGGCGCACTCGAGGGTAACCGCGAGACTCGTGGCCGGTCGGGACCTGACCTCGTCGAGGGTCAGCCGCAGCGGGCGGCGCACGAGCCCGCCGACCGTGAGCTCCCACGTGGACGGGTCGACGAATGGGATGTCGAAGTGAATCAGGAGGTAGTGAAGGCCGAGGGGCGTGATCGGGTAGCGCAGCGCCTCGAGCGGCATCGAATGATTGCGGGCCGCCAGCTGCAGCTCGTCCGGCGTGATCTCGGCGCCGGGAATGAGCGTGCCCGCCGGGAGCGACTCGATTGTCTTGGCCAAGCTATCCCACCTCCTGCTGGATTAGACAACATATCCGCCCACGCCGCTTAACCGGCGGATGCAAGCGTTGGTGGGCGCCCGAACGCCGTGCTTTGCAGCCTCGCCGGAAGGTGATAAGAATGGCGAGCGGGAAGCTCGGCACTTCGTCGTTTATGGCTGTGGACGAGGAGGTTGTGATGAGTGCGTTCAGTCGCAGACTGGTCAACGTTGCCGCCGCGGTGCCGCTCGTGGCGGCCGCTTTCGGCGGCTTTTCAAGCGGCGCCGGTGCTGCGCCATCAAGCGCCCCGGCCGCCGGCACATGTCAGCTGAATTCCGCCAAGGGCCAGATCCAGCACGTCTTCTACATCCAGTTCGACAACACTCACTTCACACGCGACAACCCGAACGTTCCGTCCGATCTCGAGCAGATGCCGACGCTGCTCAACTTCATCGAGAGCAACGGCGTGCTGCTGACCAACCACCACACGCCGCTGATCTCGCACACGGCGACCGACATCCTCACGTCGTTTACGGGCGTGTACGGCGACCGCATGGGAGTGCCCGTCGCCAACAGCTTCAGGTACTTCAACCCCGACGGCACCTCGAACCCCGGCGTGTCGTTCGCCTACTGGACCGATCCGATCTTCGACCCGACGACCTCGACGCCGACCGACACCAAGTTCAACATGCTCACGGCGGACGGCCACAACGCGCCCGCGCCGTGGGTGCCCTTCACCCGCGCGGGCTGCAACGTCGGCCAGGTCGCGACGGCCAACACCGTGCTCGAGAACATCGCCACCGACATCCCGACCGTCTTCGGCTCCGGCTCGCCCCAGGCGGCCGAGGTCGCGGCGAACCCGGGCCAGGCCTTCGCCGACTTCGTCGGCATCGGCGTGCACTGCGCGTTCGGCAGCGCCCTTTGCGCGTCCGCCAACGGCGGCGAGCCCGACCGGCTGCCCGACGAACCAGGTGGCTATGCCGGTTACATGGGTCTCTTCGGCCACAAGTACGTGGCACCGCAGATCAGCCCCAGCGGGCCGATGACCGACCTGGACGGCAACGTCATCCAGGACGCGTCGGGCCACGTCGGCTTCCCGGGATTCGACGGCATGGCGGCAAAGGTTTCGCTGTCCTACGTCGCCGCGATGCAGGAGCACGGCATCCCGATCACGTACGCCTACATCTCCGACGCGCACGACGCCCACCCGAAGGGCCCGGCGTACGGCCCAGGGCAGGCGGGCTACGTGGCGGCGCTGAAGGCCTACGACAACGCCTTCGGCGAATTCTTCCAGCGCCTCGCCGGCGACGGCATCAACAAGAGCAACTCGCTCTTCGTCTTCACCGCGGACGAGGGCGACCACTTCGCGGGCGGCCCCGCGAGCCCCGCGGGCTGCGACGGCGTGACCATTCCCTGCACCTACTCCAAGATCGGCGAGGTCAACGCCAACCTGGCTGGCCTTTTGGCCACCGAGCAGAACGTCACGACTCCCTTCAAGGTCCACTCCGACTCCGCGCCGACCGTGTACATCAAAGGCAACCCCACGCCTGACGCCGCGACGACCCGGACCTTCGAGCGCGCGGTCAGCCGGCTCACGGCGGTGAGCCCGATCACCGGCAACACCGACACCATCACCCAGTTCCTGGCCGACCCCGTGGAGGAGAAGGCGCTGCACATGATCACGGCCGACCCCGCGCGCACGCCGACGTTCACGCTGTTCGCCAACCCGGACTATTTCCTTTTCGCGGGCGCGCCCAACTGCAGCTCGCCGTGCGTCACCGAGCAGCCCGGGTTCGCCTGGAACCACGGCGACGTGCAGCCCGAGATCACGACCACCTGGCTCGGCATGGTCGGGCCGGGCGTGGCCAACCTCGGGATCGACAGCACGACCTGGTCGGACCACACCGACATCCGGCCCACGCTCATGGTGCTGCTGGGCCTCGAGGACGACTACGGCCACGACGGGCGCGCGCTGACCGAGGACCTGACCGGTTGGGCGAGGCCGGACGCCACGTCCATGTCCGGCGGCTACGTCAAGGTGGCGCGGATGTACAAGCAGATCGACGCCTCGGTCGGACAGTTCGG
>DATGEO010000036.1:0-9503 GCA_035310015.1 Candidatus Dormiibacterota bacterium
CATGCCATCGAGGACGGCGTCGGAGACCTGGTCGCAAACCTTGTCCGGATGACCCTCGGTCACGGATTCGGACGTCAGCAGGTAGGAACGCGAGGTGCTGAATGTGGTGGCCACGCGACGCCCAATCATATCTAGGCCGGAATTCCGAGTTGCCGGGCGGGTCGAGCTCGGCTAGGAGGCCGTCCGCTGCCGGCGCTCTTCCGGCTCCTGGCCGAGCAGCTGAGCCTGGAGCGCGAAGACGTCGTCGAGCACGCGGTCGACGCGCCGGCCTTCGAGCCGGTGCTCGGCGATCACGCCCGAATGCTCCAGCGCGCGCCGCAGGCGCGCTCCAAGCGGGCCGTCGACTCGCGATTGGCCACGGATCTGGGCCTCCTCGAGGATCTCGAGGCAGCGGTCGAGCGCAAGCTGCCGGAGCCTGTGTTCGCGACGGCCGCTCATGGCATCAGACGCCCAGCACCTCGACGCGCCCGTCGTTGACCCTCGCCATCACGACGTCGAGCGAGGGCAGCGGATAGCGCCAGTCGTCGTTCGACTTGCCGCCGGCCGTGAACGTGCGGTTGTGGCACGGGCACACGAGCATGTCGCTCTGGTTGTTCCACCAGAGCTCGCAGGGAAGGTCCGAGCACATCGACGAGACCGCGGACACGCTGTCGCCCTGGCGCACGACGAACGCGCCCACGGCGCCGGCCTTCACCAGCTTGGCCTCGCCGGGCTGGAAGTCGTCGAGCGATCCGACATCGAACCACCGGCCGTTGGCCGGCCGCACGACCGACGCCGAAGCCGGCGACGGCGCATGGTCGAGCTGCAGGCTGCGGCCCAGGATGCTTCCGCCAACCGCGCCGGCGGCGACGCCCAGACCGGCGACCAGCGCCGCGCGGCGCGTGAGCAAACCTTCGCGCGGCGCCGACTCGAGCTGCCTGGACAGGCGCTGACGGAAGGCGGGAGTCATCCGCTGCGGGCCCTGGCGGGCCGCCGACAGCCGTGCCGCCATGATGATCGCCTCCTTGTCCTCGGCGTCGCCGGGGCGGAGCTTCAGCCTGCGCCCGCGAAGCAGGTCGTTGACTATCTGCTCGACGCGGTTCTCGCGCTTGTCACCCATCGAGGCGCACCTTCGCGGCCGCGCGCAGGGCGCGCAGCTGCATGACCTTGACCGCGCCGACCGTGGATCGCATCTCCGCCGCCACTTCCTTCAGGGAATATCCGTGGAGGAAACGCAGCTCGAGCACGTGGCGGTAGTTGTCCGAGAGGGCGGCCAGGATCCGCTGCGCCCGCTCGGCCGTCTCCTCGGAGTATTCGCCGGTCGGGGTGACCATCGCCAGGTCGTCGTGGAGCTCCGACACCGAAAGGCCCAGGCGTACGCTCCAGAAGCCGCCAAGCACGGAACGCGCGGTCGCGAACAGGTAGCCGCGGATCGCGCTGGCGGGCGCGCCCTGGCGCAGTCGCGGGATCGCCTTCAGCGCGACCTGCTGCGTCAGGTCCTCGGCATCCGCGCGATTGCCGACGCGCGCGTAGATGAACGCATACACCATCTCCAGCTCGTCGATGGCGATGTCGGTCGCGCGGGGCGCCGCCGGCAGCTGGACGACCTCGCCGCCGGCGGCGCCCGCTTTACTCGGCTGATCTGGCGCGTTCACCGTTCACGGGCGTTACCCGTGCAGGTTACTGGTCCGGCCTCGGCGTTCAGCCGCCCGACCGCGACTTATGCGTGCTTCAGGCCGGGGTGGCCCCGGCGCCTCCAGACGAGATAGCCGATCCCGATCAGGATCACCACCGGGCCGATGGCGCCAAGCCCCGAGATGATGTAGTTGATCGTGGTCACGAAGTTGTGGGCGGCCTCGCTCAGCGCGGTCACGAAGCCCCAGCTGTCGGACGCCTGCTGCTGCACCGGCGCGCCGGCCTCGAGCAGGTTCACGGTCACGGTGCTGAAGGCGGTGTTGTGGTCGAGGTACTGGATCTGGCCCTTCAGCTCTTCGATCTGCTGCGTGATCTGGCCGAGCTGCGTCTGGATGGCGATGATGTCCGCCACCGACTGCGCCCGGCTCAGCAGCGCGAGCATCGCCTGGCGCTGCGCCTCTTCGTTGGCGAGGCGCGCCTGCAGGTCGACGTACTGGGCGCTGACGTCCTGCCCGGTCAGGTGCTCGTTCTGCAGCGTGCCGAGCTGGGTCAGCGCGTCGATGGTCTCGTCGAACTTGTCCGCGGGGACCATGAAGGTGATCACGCCGCTGCGGATGCGGCCGTCGGTCTCGGTGTCGGCCTGCGCGTCGGTGCCGGCGATGAATCCCTGCTCGCGTTCGACGAGCGCGCGCACGTCCGCCAGCTTGGTGTCGAAAGAGCCGGACGACACGCTGATGGTGAGCTGGCCCTGGCGGATCACCTGCGGGCCCTGGACCACGACCGGCGCGGGCTGGTTGGGGCCGAAATCGGTGCCGCCCGGCGCCGTGCTGCCGGGCACGGCGGTGCCCTTTCCGGGCTGGACCGCGGGCGCCGGCGCCGAGCCGGCCTGACGTAGCGCGCTGCTGGCGGCCTGCGAGCCGCCGCAGGCGGCTGCCGCCGCGAGGATGGCGATGACGACCAGAACCTTTTTCATGTCGACGGCCTCCGTGGTGGAATTGCTGACTCACGAAACGACCGCCGTCCCGGTACGTAACATTCGACCGCTCCATGCTCCAGGTAAGAAACCTCGCCATCGAGGTCGCCGCGCGCCGTGTGCTGTCCGACGCCGCCTTCACGGTGGCGCCCGGGGACAAGGTCGGGCTGGTTGGCCGCAACGGCGCCGGCAAGACCAGCCTGCTCAAGGTACTGGCCGGCGAGGACGACCCCGCCGCCGGCCTGGTGCTGCGGCGCGGGACGCTCGGCTATGTGCCCCAGAACCCGCGGCCGCGTGCCGAGGCGACCCAGAGCGCCCTGTCGCACATCCTTTCCGGTCGCGGTCTCGATCGCGCGGCGGCCCGGCTGGCGGAGCTCCACGCCGCCCTCGAGCACGATCCGTCGCTCGCCAAGGTGCAGCGCTTCTCCGACGCCGAGGAGCGCTACCGGCTCGACGGCGGCTACTCGTCCGAGTCGGACGCCCGCCGCATCGCCACCGGTCTCGGGCTCAAGCCCGACCGGGTCGACAGGCCGCTCGGCGTCCTGTCCGGCGGCGAGCGCCGGCGCGTGGAGCTCGCGCGCGTCCTCTTTGCCGACGCCGACCTGCTGCTGCTCGACGAGCCCACGAACCACCTCGACGTCGACGCCAAGGCCTGGCTCATGGACTTCCTGCGTTCCAACCGCGGGGCGGTCATCGTCGTGAGCCACGACCTCCAGCTGCTCGACGAGGCGATCACGCGCGTGCTGCACCTCGATTCCGGGCGCATGCGCGAATACCGCGGGACCTATTCGCAGTACCTGGCCGCCCGCGAGGCCGAAGAGAAGCGCATGACCTCGCTCGCCCACCGGCAGGAGGCGGAGATCAAGCGCCTCAGCCTGCTCGCCGAGGTGATGCGGCGCCAGACCGCGAAGCGCGCGCGGACCGCGCAGTCGATCTTCAAGCGCGTCGACCGGCTGAAGGCGCAGCAGGTCAGCGCGCCGCGGCGCGAGCGCAAGGTGAAGGTGCGCTTCCCCGCTCCGCCGCACAGCGGCCGCGTCTCGCTGACCGTCGAGCGCCTGGCCAAGGGGTACGGCGGGCCGCTGGTCTTCAAGGACGTCACCTTCGAGGTCGAGCGCGGCCACCGGCTGCTGGTGATGGGGCTGAACGGCGCCGGCAAGACGAGCCTGCTGCGCGTCCTCGCCGGCGAGAGCCAGGCCGATGCGGGGTCGTTCCGCCTCGGACACGGCGTCTCGCTCGGCTACTACGCGCAGGAGCACGAGGGCATTCGCGCCGGGCTGCCCGTCCTCAACCACATGCGCATGTACTCCGACGAGGACGAGCCGCAGCTCCGCGCGCTGCTCGGGATGTTCGGGCTCACGGGTGACATCGCCCGCCAGGACGCGGGCACGCTTTCGGGCGGGGAGAAGACCAAGCTCGCCCTGGCGCAGCTGGTCGCGGGGCGCCACAACCTGCTGCTGCTCGACGAGCCGACCAACAACCTCGACCCGCCGTCGCGCGTGGGCGTCGCGGAAGCGCTCTCGGCGTGGCCCGGGACGATGGTCGTGGTCAGCCACGATCCCGAGTTCGTGGAGGCGCTCAAGCCGGCGCGGGTGCTGTTCATGCCGGAAGGGCGCATCGACTACTGGGACGAGGAGTTCCTCGATGTCGTGTCCCTCGCCTAGCGGACAATGGGCGGCGTGAGCACCATGGGCGACATGAGCACCGACATCGTGATGCCCGATCTGCAGGGCGCCGAGGAGATCGTCATCGGCGCGTGGGTGGTGCAGAAGGGCGACCACGTGAACGAGGGCGAGACCATCGTCGAAGCGCGCACCGACAAGGTCAACGCCGAGATCCCTTCGCCGGTGAGCGGGACCATCGAGGAGCTGCTCGTTCTGGAAGGCGAGCAGGTCACGGTAGGACAGCCGATCGCTCGAGTCGTGCCCGAGTAGGCACGCCAATGAAGGTCGCGGTGGTGGGCTGCGGCGCCATGGGCGCGGCCGCGTCCTGGCGTCTCAGCAAACGCGGAGCGGAGGTCGTCGCGTTCGACCGGTACTCCCCACCCCACGACAAGGGTTCGACGCACGGCGACTCGCGCATCACCCGCACCGCTTATCTCGAAGGCGCGTTCTACGTGCCGCTGCTGCAGGAAACCTTCCCGATGTGGCGCGAGCTCGAAGCCGCGACGGGGGCCGAGCTGCTGACCATGACCGGGCTGCTGACGCTTGGCGCGCTGGGCTCGCCTTCGATCGAGGCCACGCTCGCCTCAGCGCGCGAGCACGACCTCGCCGTGCGGACGCTCGACACGGCCGACCTGCGCAAGCTCTACCCGGGCCACATCGTGGCCGACGGCGAGGTCGGGGTGCTCGATGCGCAGGCCGGCTTCCTGCGCCCGGAAAAGGCCGTCGAGGCCATGGCCCGTGGGCTCGACGTGCGCCGCAACGTCGTTGTCAACGCGCTGGTGCCTGAGGGTGACGGCGTCGAGGTCGTCACCGACGCTGGGCGCGAGCGTTTCGACGCCGCCGTCATCGCCGCCGGCCCGTGGGTGCGGGCGCTGCTGCCCTGGCTGCCCGTGACCGTCGAACGCCAGGTGATGGTCTGGCTCGCGATCGCTGCCGACGAGTCGTTCGCGCCTTCGCGCTTTCCGGTGTGGCTGCGCCAGGGCGCGCCGGAGGGCGACATCTACGGCTTTCCGACGCTCGACGGCCGCTCGATCAAGCTCGGTGGCCATCACGGCGGCGAGGCGGCGACCCCGGAGACGGTGCGCCGGGGCGTGAGCGACGCCGACCTCGACCCGCTGCGCCTCTTCGTCACCCGCCACATGCGCGGCGTTACCCGGCACGTCGTGAAGAGTGCCGTCTGCCTCTACACCAACTCACCCGACGAACACTTCATCGTCGACCTGCACCCGGACTCCAAGCGCATCGTGGTGCTGAGCCCATGCTCGGGCCACGGTTTCAAGTTCGCGCCGGTGATGGGCGACATCGCGGCCGACCTCGTGCTCGACGGCGCAACGCGTCGCGACATCTCGCGGTTTGCACTCTCGCGGTTCGCGAAGACCGGCTAACCGCCACGTACGGGCGCGCTCGCGCCCACGACATCCGCCTCCTCCTCCCCCAGCCGCCGGCCGAGCCACCACGCCAGCGCCAGCAGGAGGACGACGGCGATGGCGATGGGAATCACGAAGGGACTGATGGTCGCGGAGACCTTCACGTAGTTCCTGCCCAGCTGCAGGCCCGCATACGCAAGCGCCAGGTTCCAGGGGATCGCGCCGGCGAGGGTGGCCAGTGTGAACCTGACGTATCCGATCCGCGACAGTCCTGCCGGAAAAGAGATGTAGGTCCGCACGATCGGCAGGAGCCGGCCGATGAACACCGCCCAGAGGCCGAAGCGCGCGAAGAACCGGTTGGCCAGTCGCAGGTGCCCCCGGCTCAATCCGATGCGGCCGCCGGCTCGGCTGAGCACCACGCGCTCGCCGTACCGGCGCGTGAGATAGAACGCGATCAACGACCCCGTCAGGTTGGCCAGGCTGGCGACGGCGACCACGAGGACGAAGTTGAGCCTGCCCTGCGCCGCTAGCGCGCCGCCGAGGGGCACGACGATCTCGCTCGACAGCGGCACGCCTGCGCTCTCGCCGGTCATGGTGACGAAGATGGCCACCAGGCCCCAGGTGCCGACGAGGTTGATGAGCGCCTGTGTCAACGGGCGGCTCTGTGAGGCTCGCGCGACGCCGCTTCGGTGAGCAGCTCGGCGACGCGGTCCGAGCGCTCGATGACCGGCCCATGCCCGACACCTTCGAGCACGACCTCGCGCACGTCACCGCTCGAGCTCGCCTCGTAGCGGTCGAGCAGCTTGCGGATCTGCTGGAGCATCGGCTGCGGTGGGCACGCTTCATCGCCCGGCCAGCCCGGCACTGCGCCGAGCTTGCCGAGGAAGGCCATGTCGAACAGCGACGTGTCGCTGATGACCTGGTCTTCGTCGCCTCGGATCCAGACCACCGGGAACGCTTGCTTGACGTCGCCGAAGCCGCTGAAGTCGGTGTACTTCGGGGAGATCGCGTTGTTGACGCCGCGCACGCCCGGCGCCATGCCGGGCCAGTTGACCGACGCCTTGGAGTCGCCCGGATAGAAGTCGTCGCCGATCTTGGTCAGGAGGACCTCTTCCAGAAGCTCGTCTTCGTCGGGCGCCTTGTACTTCGGCGACCAGAAGAAGCTCGTCATGGTGACGCGCGGAGAAGAAGTCGGATCGTCGCTCGACATGTCGCCTTCCTTCATGCGGCGGATGAGCTCGGGGTTCACGGCCCCGCCCCCGCTGCCGGCGTAGTCGTCGGTGGTCGGCGTGCCGTCGGCGTCGCGCGTCGAGCCGAATCCGAACGGGGCCATCGGCGCCACCAGGGTGAGGCTCGCGATGTCACGCGGGTGCTTCTGGGCATAGCGCATCGCGATGCCGCCGCCCATCGACCAGCCGCCCACGTGCACCTGCTTGCCCTGCCAGCCGAGCGCCTTGACCAGAGAGGCGAGGTCGTCGGTCCAGTCGTCGAGGCCGCGCGTGGCGTCGATCGGCTTGGCCTCCGTGCGGCCGAAGCCGCGAAGATCCGGCGCGATCACCCGAAACTCCTTCGGCAGCTTCGCCGCGACATCACGCCAGAAGCGGCCCGTCACCAGATTGCCGTGGATCAGAAGGACGGGAATGCCGTCCTGCGGTCCACGGGTCCAGACGCTCGTGCGGATGCGATCGGTTTCGATGTCGACGCGCTGCATGGTGGCCCTCCCGGACGCAGGTACCTGCTGTGGTTCCATCGAAGTGTAGTTGGCCGCAGCGAGCGGCCCGAGAGGCAGATTCCCGGCCTGCGCTCGCTCGGAATCAGCGATCGGACCTCGGCGTTCTCATGTTTGTGGACAAGGCGATCGAGTTCGAGCTCCCCGACCACGAGGGCAAGCCGTGGCGGCTGGCCGATCACCTCCAGCAGGGGCCGGTCCTGCTCATCTTCTACCGCGGCGATTGGTGACCCTACTGCAACGGGCAGTTGGCCTCGTACGCCAGGAATTGGGACCGATTCGTCGCTGAGGGCGTGAGCCTGGCCGGGATCTCGGTCGACCCGACCGAGAACAATCGCGCCATGGTCGACAAGCTGCTGCTGCCCTTTCCCTTGCTCAGCGATCCCGAGGGGCGCGTGATCAAACAGTGGGATGTCTGGAACGAAAACGATGGCGGGATCGCCAAGCCGTCGATCTTCGCCCTCCGTCGCGACGGCTCGATTGGCTGGGCCTATGTTGGGCGTGACTTCGCCGACCGGCCCACCGACGACGAGCTGTTCGACTCAATTCAAGGAGGAGCATGAGATGGCGCGCGGCGATCGACCCCTACCGTTGGAGCAGCTGGAGCCGTACATGAGAGGCGCCAAGTTCGCGGCGCTCGCGTTGAGCCGGCGGCATCAGGAGCACGACCCCGACCTCACCGATGACGCCGCTCGCTACATCGACATGGCCGAGCGCTATCGCCAGGCGGCGATCGCCACGTTCCGTCTTGAGCGCGACCGTCGGGAAATAGCTAGGACGCGGGCTCAGTCGTAGAGGGGTCCAACCTTTCGAGGCGGGATCGGTCCACCAGCCGATCCCGTCTTCTCAGGGTGCGGTCCGAGTAGAGGACTTGGTGGCCGGCCTGGATCGCAATCGGTCGACCAAGGCGACGCTCATGCAGCGATAGCAGGTGATGGCCGGACAGTCCGGCTGATCACAGAACGCGCATGTTTCGACGGCGACTCCGCACCTCGAGCACTTCCCGGCCTTGGCCGTCTCGACGCTCATCTACTTCTCCTCTCCTGCAATTCGAACCGCATCCTTCTGCAGCAGCAGGCCGACCAGCCGGCCGTCCGAGGTCGTGATCGGGGAGCTGTCCAGCATGTGGTTGGTCATGTAGTCGGCCATTTCCTGGATCGCGACGTGGGGGCGGAACGTGCTGGGTCCCGGCCGCATGGCCTGCTCCATCTTGAGGTCGGGATCCTTGTCGAGCTCCTTGGACCTCAAGAACCCGAGGACAACCCGCTCACTGTTGATCACCACGACGGCATCCCAGCCGGCTGCCCTCACGCGTTCGCGAACATCGCCAAGTCGTTCAGCCAGCCCGGCGGTGGGCACGTCCTTGCGCGAGACATCGCCGGCCCGCGGCCGTGCGGCGTTGGTGCCTTCGGTGCGCCGGCCGGCGGCCATCCAGTCCAGCTTGCCCGCCACATAGTCGTAGACCTCGCCGAATCCCAGGCTCTCGAGCCGCCACGCGGCCCTGGGGGACATGTCTCAAGCGGTGTCCCAGCAGTACACGATCACCGGTCGGGCTCGGTCGAGCATGCGGACCGCCTCGGTTTCAAGGCGCCGGAGCGGGAGGCTGATCGCCCCCGGCAGGTGATCCTCCTCGTACTCGTCCTCCGGGAGAACTTCGACCAGCTGAGCGCCGCGATCGAGCAGCTGCTGCACCTGGTGGCGGTCTATCTCGGTCGGCATCTGATCACCCTCCAGATGTTGCGCGGTTTGCGGGCCGGCCGGCGTGATCCGCATCACGCTTCTGGTCAGCGCTTGTCGTAATCAGCTTGCGTCGGGTCCCGCGGTGGTCGGGCAGCTCGTAGTCTGGGACACTTCGAGAAGGCCAGGATGCGAAGCCAAGACGTTTGAGTCCGGACGATCCGACGACTCACCGGCTCAATTTGCGGCGGAGGCGCGCTTGGCGCTGCGCAGCGTGCGCTGTTTCTGGTATTCCCGAATCGTCAGCCAGGTAACGATCGCATCAAAGACAGTGAGCCCGGCGAGGCCTATCGACGGCGCAAAGGTCATTCGATACAGCTGATACAAGATGAAGGCGATGAGAAACGCGATCATCCAGGGATAGGCCCAGATCTTGTTCTTCAGGAGCGCGGCCACGAGCACGATCTTGACCAGGCCGTGGG
>DATGEO010000037.1:0-22881 GCA_035310015.1 Candidatus Dormiibacterota bacterium
GTTCGTGCGCAGCGTCTGGATCGCCGGCTCGCTCGCCAGCGGTGGGTTCCGCGAGTCGGACGACGTCGACCTCAACCTGGTCGTCGACGACGGCCACCGCCACCTCGCGTACGTGGCGGTCAACGTGCTCGGCATCCTGCACGCGCTCGCGTACCGGTCGAAGCCGGTCGACGACCTCACCCGGCGCCCGCTCGCTCCGCGGCTCATGACGGCCAACCTCATCCTCGAGCGCTCGCAGCTCGTTCCCCTCGCCCGGCAGGACGAGGGCATAGCGTTCGAGCTGCTGATGTCCGAGCCGGTGTACGGCCTCGAGCTCTTCCGCGAGATCGTGGAGCGCAACCCGCGGCTGCTCGAACACTTCCCGCAGCTCGCGGATAAAAAAGCGCCGTATCTCATCGCACCCGAGCCGCGGCCGCGCGTTCCGGCGTGGCTTTACCCGTCCGCGCTGGACGGCGCCGCGCGAGCGCTCGGCGGCGGCGCCTGGCGCTGCATGCAGTGGACGCGACGCCACCATCCCGAAGCGCTGGCGCGCGTGGCCTTCGTGCGCGAGACGATGCGGCCCTACACGCTCTTCGACGAGGCATCGCGGTGACGTTCGCCGTCGTCGTCGTGCTCGCGGTCACGAGCGTTCTGCTGCTCGGATTCGGCGTGAACCTGCTCCACCTGACCTGGCTCGCGGCCCGCCTGCGGCCGCAGCCCGTCGAGCCCATGACGCGCGGCTCGGAGCCTCGCGTGTGCGTGCAGATCCCCGTCTACAACGAGCGCTACGTCGCCCACCGCGTGATCGACGCCGTGTGCGCGATCGAGTGGCCGCGCGACCGCCTCGAGGTGCAGGTGCTCGACGACTCGGACGACGAGACGCGCTCGCTCATCGCGGCGCGCGTGGCGCGATGGCGGCGGCGCGGAGTGCGCATCGATCAGCTCCGGCGAACCACGAGGACGGGCTTCAAGGCCGGCGCTCTGGCGGCCGGGATGAGGCTGACGGATGCGCCCTTCATCGCCATCTTCGACGCCGACTTCGTGCCGCCGCCCGACTTCCTCCGGCGCACGCTCGGCGCCTTCGCCGACGAGCGCGTGGCGTTCGTGCAGGCCAGGTGGGGTCACCTCGACGAGGGTTACTCGTGGTTCACGCGCCTGCAGGCCCTAGCGATCGACTTTCACTTCCTGGTCGAGCAGGCGGTCCGCTCCGCGAGCGGCTACTTCACCAACTTCACCGGCACCGCCGGCGTGTGGCGGCGCGCGGCGATCGAGGATGCGGGCGGCTGGAGCGCCGCGACGCTGACCGAGGACCTGGACCTCAGCTACCGCGCGCAGCTGCGGGGCTGGAAGGCGGTCTACCTCGAGGACCTGGTCGTGCCCGAGGAGCTGCCGGTGTCGATGGACGCCTACCGCCGCCAGCAGTCGCGCTGGGCGACGGGCAGCTTCCAGGCCGCGTTCCGGCTCCTGGTCCCGGTGCTGCGGAGCCGCAACCGCGCGGCGGTGAAGCTGCAGGCCGCCGTGCACCTGCTCGCGTACAGCGTCGGGCCGCTGATGCTGCTGCAGCTCGCGTGCTACCCGTGGCTGATCTTCGGCGCGACGCGTTTCCCCTATCCGTGGCAGCTCGCGACGGCGGCGGTGTCCATCAACCTCGTCGGCGCGTCGCCGTGGATTGGCTTCATGGTCGCCCAGACGCGCCGCGGGCGATCGTGGTGGTCGGGCGCACCGTCGCTCTTCTGCCAGGTGGTGGGCGCCGGCATGAGCTTCACCGTGCTGCTCGCCCTCGCGCGCGCGACGCGCCGCGGCGGCGTGTTCATCCGCACCCCGAAGTACCAGATAGTGCGCCGCGGCCAGGAATGGCGCGACCAGGCCTACGTGCGCGTAGGCGATCCACGCGTGATCGGCGAGGTGCTGCTCGGGGTCGGCGCGCTCGCTCTGGTGCCCCTCGCCCTCGCCCTCGGCAAGGGCCTGGTCGCGCTGTACTCCAGCATCTTCGCGATCGGGTTTCTCACCGTGGCGACCCTGAGCCTGGTCGAGCTCCTCGAGGTCATGACGCTGCGCAGGCTCGGCCTGCGCGCGTTCGGCACTCTTCGCGGGGTCGCCCCCGCCGCGGGTCTCCTGGCCGTGGGTGCGGCGCTCCTGTTCGCCGCGGCCCAGGTGCCGCAGCCGTTCGAGGACGGGTTCGGGCACTGGCTCATCGCCGCCAACCTCGCGGCGACCGGGCACCTGCACGACCCGCTGTTCGGCATGGAGGACACGTGGCTCCCGGGCTACCACGTCCTCGCGGCGGGGATCCTCCGCGTGTTCGGGCTGTGGTCGATCGACGCGCTGCGCACGGCCGGCGTGCTGACCGGCCTGGTCACGCTGGCCCTCGTCTACCGGCTCGCGCCGAACGCGCGGCAGGCGCGGTTGGCCGTGGCCCTGCTCGCGCTGAACCCGGTCTTCCTGTTCACGACCAGCGCGACCGTGGCCGAGCCCCTCGTCACCGCGCTGCTCACCGGCGCCGCGCTGGCCGCGACCCGGGCGCGCTGGAACGTGGCGGCCGTGCTGGCGGTCCTGGCCTGCGCGACCTCCACGAAAGCCTGGATCTTCGTAGCAGTGGCCGGGGTTTTGCTTCTCCCCTCTCCCGCTGTGCGGGAGCGATCAATAAGTCCGAACCTGACCGCGCTTGCGCGCAGGGTCAGGGTGAGGGCTCTTTCTAACAGAGCCTTTTTCGCGCTCCCGTTGCTCGGGGTCCTGGCCGTGCTTCCCTTTGCCTCCAACTCTCTGACCCGAGGGGCGCGCGAGGTCGCCTCGGCCATCGCCCGCGGCAGCCTCTCCGGAGACCCCCTCGCCCGCGCCACAGAGCTCGTCTCCGCCTTCGGGCTGGCCGCGCTGCCCCTGTTCGCCCTCGGCGCGGTGGGCCTGGTGCTCGCGCTCCGCCGGCCGGACGCCGCGGTGCGCATCCTTCACGCCCCGGCGATCGCGTATCTCGCCGCCGTCGTCGTCCTCGTCGCCGCCGGCGAGTACACCGGCAGCCACCGCTACCTGTACCCGGCGCTGCCCTCGCTGGCGCTGCTCGCCGCCTCGGCGCTCGACCGCCAGGCGGCGGCGGCGCGGCTGGTCGCGGTCGCCGCAGCCGGACTGCTGGCCGTCGCCTTCCTGCCCGTCTTCGCGGGCTTCGCCGCCGCCAACGCCGGGCTCGTGGCCGCCGGGCGTGCGGCGGGCGGCAGCCCCGGGATGCTGGTCACCGACTCGCCGGTGGTCGCCTTCTACAGCGGCAAGACGCCGGACCAGATCACCGGATCACAGGTGCTGCCGTCGAGTCGCGACGCGGCCGTGGCCTGGATCCGCGACCACGGCGTGACCGAGATCGTGGTCGAGAGCATCAGCTACTACCGCGCGACCGAGGTGTTCCCGGAGCTGGCGTCCGGACGGTCCGCGCCGCCGTTCGAGCTGCTGGGCGACCAGCGTTTCTACGAGGCTCCCGGCGGCAAGACCGTGTTCGCCTACCGCCTCGGCGCGGCGCTCGACCAGCAGGTGCTGTTCCCCGGCGTCGACGCGGCCATCCGCCCCGCTCCCCAGGAAGGCAAGACCTCCCCGCTCGCGAAGGGGGTGACCCTGGTCGTGGGTGGGCAGAGCGTGGCCGGCGAAGGGATCGGTTTCGGCGTCCCGATCGTCCATTACTCGGACGGCTGGGTCTACTCGCGCACCGCGAGCGTGCTCGACGAGTCCGCGGGCGGCCGCGCCGTGTGGAGGGTCGTGTACGACCTCGACGAGATCGGCGGCGACGCCTCGCACGGCTACGCCTTCGTGCCCATCCCGACACGCGGCCGGATCGCCGTCATGTACACGGTCGACTCGAGCGGCATATCGATCGCGATTTCGCCGCTGCGGCTCGAGCCGGGCTACGACCAGGTTGCGATCCTCAACGAGGAGTCGGCGGCCTTCGACAACGCCGCGGACGCGGACCAGACGCTGGCGGGCAAGGAATTCGGCCGCTGGCAGGCGATGAGCGGGGAGTGGGCACGGCTGCGCTCGGGATCGTTGGGGGTCGAGTGGTCGCTGCCCGCCATCGCGGACGCGCAGCTCTTCTCCGGCCGCGAGCTGTCACCACCCGGATTCGACTGGGCCGGTCTCGACTTCGTGTTCACGGGGCCGTTCGCCGGCGCGGCCTATCACATCAACGTGCAGGAAGCGAGGTGAGCTCAGTGCAGAAAGCCGACGTCGTCCTCGTCTACCCGCAGCGGGCGCCGGCGCAGGGCCGGCACTGGATCATGCCGTCGCTCGGCCTGATGTACCTGAGCGCATCGCTGCGTCGCGCGGGCTATTCCGTGCGCCACATCGACCACACGTTCATGGAGCGGCGCGAGGTGCTGGAGGAGATCGAGAGGCTGCAGCCGTCGGTGATCGGCATCTACTGCATGATCACGATGCAGGACGAGGCGCTCTCGCTGGCCGAGCAGGTGCGCGGCAAGGCGCTCACGGTCGTCGGCGGCCCCTACCCGTCGGGCGAGCCGGAGACGTTCGTCGACCAGTTCGACGTCGTCGCCGTGGGTGAGGGCGAGGAGACGATCGTCTCGATCATGGAGCACCTGGAAGACCGCCGCTGGGACGAGATCCCCGGGGTCGTCTTCAAGCGCGACGGCCATACGATCAAGAGCACGGCGCGCCATCGCACGAAGGACATGTCCAACCTTCCGCTGCCGTACCGCGGTGACATTCCCAACGACCGGTACATCGCGTACTGGCGCAAGCACTGGAAGGACGCCACCACGCCTCTGATGTCGACGCGCGGCTGTCCGTTCCGCTGCGACTTCTGCCACAAGTCGGTGTTCGGCGACCTGTTCAGCGCGCGGCCGATCGAGTCCGTCGTCGACGAGATGCGGGAGATCGCCGAGCTCGGCTACGACCACGTGTGGATGTCCGACGACCTCTTCACGCTCAACTACAAGCGCACGTTCGAGCTGGCGCGCGCGATCGAGGAGGCGCATCTGCCGCTCACCTGGGAATGCCTCAGCCGGGTGACGCACGTCGACAGGGCGCTGTTCGACCAGATGCACCGCGCGGGCTGCAAACGGATCTTCTTCGGCATCGAGTCCGGCGACGAGAACGTGCTGAAGGAGATGAAGAAGGGCATCACGCCCGCGCAGGCGCGCGCCGCGGTCGAGGCCTGCGTGGCCGCGGGCATCAAGGCCGCGGGATTCTTCATGGTCGGATACCTCGGCGAGACCACCGACTCGCTGATCCGCAGCATCAACTTCTCGAGCAGCCTGCCCCTCGACTACGTGAGCTACACCATCGCCTACCCTCTGCCGGGCACGGGCTTCTACGAGCGGGTGCGCGAGCGGCGGCAGCACGGCGAGTGGCACAAGGTGCGACACAATCGCCTGCTGTTCAACACCGACTTCTCCGAGCACAAGCTGCGGGCCGCCATCCTGAAGGGCGCGATCCAGCACAGGCTGAACAAGCTGCACATGCGCCCGGCCGCCAGAGCCTTCCAGCTCGCCACCGACCCGGTGCTACGCGCCCTGCGCTAGCCCTCGTCCTGGCGGTGATCGTTGCCGCGTGCGGCGGCACGGTCGCGCACGGGCCGTTGATGGCGCTGCCGCCGACCGGCCTGCTGCTGCTCGACCTGAGGTCGGGCGTGCCCCTCTTGTCGATCGCAGTCGGGTCCGACCCGGTCGCCGTCACGCTCTCGGAGGACGGGCGTGTCGCCTACATCGCCGACAGCGCGCCGGGTGACGTGTACGCGGTCGAAGTCCCGTCGGGCCGGGTGAGGTGGAAGGCGCACCTGGGCGGCGCGCCCTTCGGCCTGCTCGTGCATCGGGACCGTCTGTACGTCAGCCTCTTCGCCGCCGCCGCGATCGTCGAGCTGAACCCGAGCGACGGCGGCCTGGTCGCGCGGGACGAGACGCTGACGGATCCCGCGACACTCGCCGTCGACGCCGACGGCCAGGTGGTGGCGGCCACGGGCAACGCTTTCGGCGTCGCCCTCGCCGGCGGCGGCCTCTGGACCGCGGACTACAGGAGCGCGACGCTGGTGCACGGCGACGCCGCGCCCATCCCGCTGCCGCTGCCGGTCCATCCGTTCTGGCTCGCGTCCGGCCCCGGCGGCACGTTGCTAATCGCCGCCGAGGGCGACTCCGAGGACACCGATCCCGGCGCCGTGTTCTCCTACGACCCGATGACGTCGAGCTTCAAAACGCTCGCGCGGCCTCGCGATCCGGACCAGGTGGTCGCGTGGGGCACCGACGTCTTCGTGGCCGCCCACGGCGACCACGAGGTGCTGCGCATCGCGGGCGGCCCGATCGTGGCCTGGGCGAAGGGCGCGCCGGCGGTCGCCCTCGCGCCTGATTCGCAACTCAACCTTCTCGTGGTCGCGGTCAACGGCCATGAGTGATCGTCTCGAACAGGCCTGGCCGAGCCTGCTGCGAATCGTCGTCGCGCTCTACTGGCTCTACTTCGCCAGTCAGAAATGGAACGGCGTGGACTGGATGCGCAGCGTCATCAAGGCCACCGCCGACGCCAACCCGATACCCGGCCTCCACCAGTTCCTGGAAGGCGTGGTCGTGCCCAACTGGTTCCTGTTCGCCACGGCACAGGGCGCCGGTGAGACGGTGGTCGGCGTCTTGCTGCTTTTCGGCGTCGCCACCCGGTGGGCCGCTTTGCTGGGCGTTCTGCTCGCCGCAAACCTCGCGTTCACGGTCGCGTTCGCCGTCAACGACGACGGCTTTCGGTGGCTCTACTGGCTCGGCCTCGCCGTCAACGCGCAGGTGGTCGTGTCGGGTGCCGGGCCGGTCGCCATCGGCCGGTTCAGATGGGTTCCCGCCTACCTGCGCTGAGGCTTGCCGCTAGGCTAGTTGGCGTGGCACTGGACGCCGAGGGCTATGGATTTCCCGAGCACGACCGCACGCTCGCGCGGCTGATCGACGACGTCCGCGTCATGGGGCCTGCGGGCGTCGAGCGCGCCGCCGGCGGATGGGACAGGTACGTGGGGACCAAGCATCACGACGAATTTCGCGCGGCCGAGCGGGCGGCGACGCACGCCCTGGAGCAGCACGATCGCGGCGCCGCGTGGGACGCGTTTCGCAGCTCGCTGTTCGGGCTGACCGAATCGGGCGAGGCTCTGGTCTCGTGGAAGGCCGAGCACGGCGCCACCGGCCACAAGGCGGAAGACGCCGCGTTCGCCGCCGCGCTGGCCCTGGTCGCGGGCCCCACGATCAACAAGCACCAGTACGCCACGCTCGTCCGGCCGATGGCCGAGGCGCTGCCGTGGCTCCTGCCTGAGGAGGCTGTTCAGCCCTAGCTCGACCTTCGACCACGACCCAACTTGCCAAGGCTGCCTTTTTGGTCTTGAATTGACGTGCGTAAGGCCCGGCTGGGGGCCGGGCGAAAGGGGGATGGATATGTTTCTTGCTTTCACTCAGGCCATCGACCCGGCCGGAAGCCTCCTGCTGACGACGCTGGTCGCGCTCGTGCCGGTCGCACTTCTCTTGGTGCTCCTGGCACTGTTTCGGGTCACGGCCTGGCTGGCGGTGATCATCGGCTCGATCGTGACCCTGGCTCTGGGCATTTTTTTGTGGGGCGCACCTGCCGACGGAGCCTTCCGGGCTTACCTGCTGGGCAGCGCCACCGGCGTATGGAGCGTGGACTGGATCACGTTCTGGGGCGTCGTCATCTTCAACACGCTCGTGCTGACGGGATTGTTCGACAAGTTCAAGGAATGGCTGCTCGTCCAGGCCACTGCTGACGTTCGCGTGCAGGCGATCCTGCTCGCCTGGGCGCTCGGCGCGCTGCTCGAAGGCCTGGTCGGATTCGGTTATCCGTGGGCCGTAGTGGCGCCGATGCTCATCGCGTTCGGCATCGTCGAGATCGACGCCATCCGCGTCGCGGCCATCGCCAACAACGCGCCCGTCTCGTATGGGGCATTAGGGGCTCCCATCATCGGCCTGGCGGCGGTCACCGGCCTGAACCTCCTCGCTCTCTCCGCGTCGGTGGGCAAGGTCGTGGCGGTGCTCGCACTGCTGCCGCCGTGGGTGCTGATCTACCTGGTCAGCGGCTGGCGAGGAATCCGCACCGGGTGGCCGCTGGCGGTGGTGGGCTCGCTCGCCTACATCGCCGGCCAGTTTCCGGTGTCGCAATTCCTCGGCCCGTACCTTCCTGACGTCGTCGGCTCGCTGGTCTGCTTCATCGCGCTGCTCGTCCTGCTGCGCTTGTGGAAACCCTCGGAGACCCTGGGTTACGGCGGAGTCGAGGTGCGGCGCGAGCGGAGCCTCACCCCAAGCGGCGCAGCGACTCCACAGGCCTCGCGACGCGACATGTGGCTAGGGTTGGCGCCGTTCATCATCCTGATCGTCGTCGTCGCCCTGTGGACCGGTCCATGGTCCGGGCTGCCGAAATACACGGCGTTCAAAGAGACCGCGACCTTCATCTCGTCGATCAGCCACAAGAAGGGATCGGTCGCCTTCATGTGGGCGCCGGGAATCGCGGGCACCTCGATCATGGTGTCCTGGTTTCTGATCGTTATCTTCGCCACCATCGCGGTACGGCCGAAATGGGCGACGGTGATGCCGGGCGTGTTCGCCAAGACCTTCCGACAGATGTGGGGCGCCCTGCTCGTCGGCGTCTTCATATTCGGCCTGGCCAACGTCTTCAACTACTCGGGCATGGCCAATTCGATGGCCAAGGGCTTCTCCAGCATCGGCGCCTGGTACATCCTGATCGTCGCCGTCGTCGGGTGGATCGGGGTCGCGCTATCCGGTTCCAACACCTCGACCAACGCCCTGTTCGGTGCCTTCCAGAAGACGGTTGGCCAGCTCCTCGGCTTTCCCGTGCTGCTGCTTCCCACCTTGAACTCGGTGGGCGCCGAGGTCGGCAAGCCGATCGCTCCGCAGACCACCAGCGTGGGGGTGTCCACCACCAGCTACGTTCGGAACGAGGGTGCGGTCATCCGCCACAACATGGGGTGGACGCTGGTGCTCCTGGGCTATCTGATCCTGGTCGGCCTGCTCTTCTACTTCGTCTTCCCCGGCTCGATGAAGGTCTAGGGGCGTTAGCCTGCGCGCTGCAGTTGAGCAGCGCGCCGCCGGCCCCAGACGCGACCGTCGTCCTGAAGGACGGGTCGACGGTCGCCGTCGGACCGGTGCAGGCGGGCGACGAGCAGGCGCTGACCGCCTTCTACGCCGGGCTGTCGGCGCAGTCGCAGGCCTTCCGCTTCTTCGCGGCGCCGGACAACGTGTCGGACATCGCGAAGCGCCTGGTCATCTCCAGCTATGAGTCGCAGTTCGGCCTCGTTGCGCGCACGGGCGGGGAGATCGTCGGCCACGCGGTGTACGTCGTCACCGGCGGCCGGCGCGCGGAGATGGGTCTGGCCGTAGCCGACGCCTTCCAGGGCCGCGGGCTTGGTCTCTTGCTCTTCGCGCAGCTCGCCGACGCCGCGGCGCGCAGCGGCATCGAGGTGTTCGAGGCCGTGGTCAAGGCCGACAACCACCGCATGCTCGACCTGCTCAAGGACAGCGGCTTCCCGCTCACGCTGCGCTCCGAGCCCGGCGAGATCCACGCCGAGCTGCCGACCGAGCTGAGCGAAGAGGCGGAGATGCACTTCGAGCGCCGGCACGCCCGGGCGGCGCAGGCGGCCGTCGGCCGATTCCTCGCGCCGCGCTCGGTGGCCGTCGTCGGCACGTCGTTCGAGGCCGACACGCCGGAGGGCGTGGTGCTGCACAACCTGCTGGCCGGTGGGTTCACCGGCGCGCTGCACCTGGTCAACGGCACGGGCGCCCCCGTCGACGGCCGCCCCGCTTACACGTCGGTGCGCGACATACCGGGCGAGGTCGACATGGCGGTCATCGTCACGCCGGCGAACATCGCGGTCGAGGTCGCGGGCGAATGCGCGGTGAAAGGAGTGCACGCGCTGGTCGTGATCTCGCCCGGGTTCGCCGAGTCCGGCGCCGCCGGCGCGGAGCTGCAGCGCCGGCTGCTCGACGTCTGCCGCCGCGCCGGGATGCGGTTGGTGGGGCCGAACTGCTCGGGCGTGCTCAACTCCTCGCCTGCGGTTCGCCTCAACGCGAGCGTGATCACCGGCCTGCCTGCCGCGGGCAAGATCGGATTTCTCTCCCAGAGCGGCAGCCTCGGCACGGCGATCATCGAGCTGGCGCGCGCCCAGGGCACGGGTTTCTCGTCATTCGTCTCCGCCGGCAACAACGCCGACATCTCGGGCTCGGACCTCCTGCAGTACTGGGAGGGCGACCCGGCGACGAACCTGGTGATGCTCTATCTCGAGTCGTTCGGCGACCCGCGCCGGTTCTCGCGCATCGCGCGACGCGTCGCGCGGACCATGCCCATCCTCGCGGTGAAGGGCGGCCGCTCCGCCGCCGGCGCGCGCGCCGCATCGACGTCGCACTCGAGCTCGCTCGTACGGCCGTCGACGATTCGCGTCGCGACTTCGAGCGTGAGCGAGGACGCGCTCTTCCAGCAGGCGGGGATCATCCGCATCGCCACGATGGCCGAGCTGTTCGGCACCGCCCAGCTGCTGGGCGAGCAGCCGCTGCCCTCGGGCGACCGGGTCGGCATCATCACGAACGCGAGCGGGCCGGGCGTGCTGTGCGCCGACTCGTGCGAGTTTCGCGGCCTGCGAGTGCCGCCGCTGGCGGACGAGGAAAAGGCCGCGCTGGCCGGCATCGTCCCTTCGACGGCGGTGGTGCAGAACCCCGTCGTGCTGCTCGCGCAGGCGGGCGCCAACGAGTACGCGCGCGCCATCACCGCACTCGCGTCGCTGAATGCGATCGACTCGGTGATCGTCATCTACACGCCGCAGGTCGGCACGCGCGCAGCGGAGATCGCGGAGGGCATCCACCGCGCGGCCGCCTCGCTGCCGCGCCCGGTTCCACTGCTCGCGGTCTTCATGTCCGCACCCGATGCCCTGGGCCTGCTGCACGGGGACCCGCCTCACGTGCCGACCTACCCCTTCCCCGAGGATGCGGCGCGTGCGCTCGGGCACGCTCATCGCTACGTCGCGTGGCGCAATGCGCCGTCCGAGCCGCCGCCCCAGCTCTCCGGCGTCGACGCGCATCGCGCGGCCGCGATCATCTCGGCGACGCTCGCGCAGGGCCCTGGCTGGCTGCAGCCGGCGGCGGTCGACGCGCTGCTCCAGTGCTACGGGCTCGCGCCCGCGGAGTCGATGCTCGTCTCTAGCCCGCGTGACGCGGGCGCCGCGGCCAAGAAGATGGGCGGAAAGGTGGTGCTGAAAGGCATGGTCGCGGGTCTCGTGCGCAAGTCCGACGCCGGCGCCGTGCGCGTCGACCTCGAGGGCGCCCACGAGGTGGAGGCCGCGGCCAAGGAGATCACACAGCGGCTCGCCGCCGGCGGGCAGACGGTGCTGGCCTTCATGGTCCAGCGCATGGCGCCGCCGGGCGTCGAGATGCTCGTCGGCGTGGTGCAGGACCGCCACTTCGGGCCCGTCGTCGCCGTCGGCGCCACCGGCCGCGCGATGGAGCTGGTGAAGGACACGCAGGCGCGGCTCACTCCTCTCGGCCGGACCGACGCGGCGGGGATGATCCGCTCGCTGGTGACCTATCCGCTGCTCGACGGCTACCGCGGCGCGCCCGCGGTGGACGTGGGCGCGCTCGAGGACGTGCTGGTGCGCGTGGCGGCGCTGGCGGATGCGCATTCGGAGATCGCGGACATCGACCTCAACCCGGTGATCGTGCACCCGGGCGGCGCGGCCATCGTCGACGCGCGCATCCGGGTCGAGGCGCCCGCGCCCAGGCAGCTCTGGCAGGCGCGCTGACCGACGCGGGTCAGCTGGGCGGGAGCAGGTCCAGAAGGTCGGTGTCGGGATCGCCCAGACGCCGCTCGTCGACCTCGACGCGGCTCTCGATGAGCTGCTGACCCACCTTGCCCCCATCCCCGTCGTTCATCGACAGCACTGCATCGATCCGCCCGGCGCGCAGGTAGAACACCGAGAACTGGCGACGGCCGGCGTCGCCGCGCCACACGGCGCGGTCCTCGCCCGAAGCGTGGCCGCGGTACTCCAGGCTCACGTCGTACTGGTCGGACCAGAAGTACGGGATCTTGGTGTACGGCGCTTCGTCGCCGGCGATCGCCGCCGCCAGACCGCGGCCCTGGCCCTTCGCGACCTCCCAGTGCTCGACCCGGATCGCGCGGCCGAACACGGGGTGCTGGTGCAGCGCGATGTCCCCGGCGACGAAGACGCCGTCCGCCGCGCGCAGGCCCTCGTCGGTGGGCACGCCCCCGCCTTCGACCGGCAGCTTCAGCGCCTTCGGCAGGTCGAGATTGGGATCGATGCCGACCGCGATGAGGACGACGTCCACCTGCTCGCGCGTGCCATCAGACAGTGTGACGCCCGAGACGCGTCCGCCGGAAAGGTGCCATTCCTTTATCTGTGTGCCGGTGCGCATGTCCGCGCCGTGCTCGCGGTGGATCGCGGCGTATACCTTGCCCACGTCCTCGCCGAGCGCGCGCGCCAGCGGCACCGGCGCCGCCTCGACGATCAGCACCTCCTTGCCGAGCGCGCGCGCCGACGCCGCGACCTCCGCCCCGATGAAGCCGGCACCGACCAGCAGCAGGCGCGAGCCCGCGTGCAGCGCCTCCTTGATCGCCTGGCTGTCGTGAAGCGTGCGGAGGGTGAACACGTTGTCCGAGTCCGGCACTCCGGCGAGGCGTCGGGGAGTGCCGCCGAGCGAGAGGACGAGCGTGTCGAAATCGATCGTCCTGCCGTCTTCCAACGTGACCTTCCTTTCGTCGAGCGAGCCGCCGGTCACGCGGGTCGAAAGGTGGAGCTTGATGCCCTGGCGTTCGTATTCGTCCTCGCCGTGCAGGTACACCTTCGGCAGCTCGACCTCGCCGCGCAGGAACTCCTTCGACAGGTAGGGCCGGTCGTACGGCCTGTCGTCGTCCGCGCTGACGATGACGACCTCCCCGTCGTAGCCCTTCTTGCGCAGCGCGAACGCGGCGGCGTCGCCTCCGCTGCCGCCACCGACGATGACCACGCGCCCCTTCGCCATGCCGACCTCCATCAACAGCGATGACCGAGTGTCCCGCTAGCGGCTGAGCTTCACCTCGTGGCGCCAGCCGTGAGGGTCGTGCGCGGTGCCGCGCTGGATCTCGACCAGCGCCTCGCGCAGGCGCATCGAGACCGGCCCGGGCTTGCCGGCCCCGACCGTCCAGCCGCCGCCCTTGCCCTTGACCGCGCCGATCGGCGTGATGACGGCGGCGGTGCCGCAGGCGAAGGCCTCGGCCAGCGACCCGTCCGCGCATCCGCGCATCCACTCCTCGACGCTCACGCGCCGCTCTTCCACGCCGTAGCCGACGTCGCGGGCAAGCTCCAGCAGTGAGTCGCGCGTGATCCCGGGCAGCAGCGTGCCCGTGAGCGCGGGCGTCACCAGCCTCGCCTCGTCGCCGCTGCCGAACACGAAGCAGAGGTTCATGCCGCCCATCTCTTCGACCCACGCATGCTCGGCGGCGTCGAGCCACACGACGTTGTCGCACCCGTTGCGCACCGCCTCCTCCTGGGCGATGAGCGCGCCCGCGTAGTTGCCGCCGAACTTTGCCGCGCCGGTCCCGCCGGGCGCGGCCCGCGTGTAGTCCTCGGACAGCCAGACCGTCACCGGCTTGACGCCGCCCGGGAAGTAGGAGCCGGACGGCGATGCGATCAAAAGGAAGCTCACCTTGGTGCCGGCGTGCACGCCGAGGCCGACGTCGGTCGCGAACATGAACGGCCGCAGGTACAGGCTCTGCTCGGGCGCGCTCGGCGTCCACTCGTGGTCGTGCTGGATGAGCAGGTCGATCGCCTCGATGAATGTGTCCTCGGGAAGCTCGGGCAGGACCAGCCTGCGCGCCGAGCGGCGGAACCGCGCGGCGTGGGCGTCGGGCCGGAACACGGCCACGCCGCCGTCAGCCTGGCGGAAGGCCTTCAGGCCTTCGAAGATGCCCTGCGCATAGTGGAGAAAGTTGGTCGCGGGATCGAGCTGGATCGGCCCGTAAGGCCGGAGGACCGCGTCGTGCCAGCCGCGCTCGGCGTCCCAGTCGATCGCGACCATGTGCTCGGTGAAGATATGGCCGAACCCAGGGTTCTCGAGCGCCCGCTTGCGCTCCTCGGCCGAGACCCGTGTCTTGGAGGGCGAGACGGTGAAACGGATGCTGGCGGTGGTGCTCACCCTTGAGATTATGAGTGCGTCAGGTCTCGGACCTCGAACCTGGTGACCATGACCGACGAGTCGCCGGCGTCCCGGCTGGACACGTCGAGCCCCGAGAGCCAGCCCAGGTCGCTGGCGCCGGCCGAGCGGTCGACCCGGTCGACCATCTTCTTGCCGTTCACGAACAGGGCCAGCCGCGTCGAAACCGAGTCGATCGAGACGCACATGCCCACGATGGTGATGGGGCTGGCGCCCGGCCCGGCGTGGGCGGTGCCCTTGTCGAGCACGACGCCGCGCGAGCTCAGGGTGGCGACCCCGCCGTCGCGCTCCAGATACCACGTGCCTGGCGCCAGGACGACGAACTCGTAGCGAACCCGCGCGTCGCCGTCGCCGCGCCAGCACGTGACCCCGAACCCGGCGCCCGGCGGGGCGTTCGCCGTCTGGGTGGCGGTCACGGCCATGCTCAGCTGCGACAGAGCGTCCTGGAAGGGCGCTTCCGCGAAGTGATGAAGCGTGCCCTTGCCGGTCACGACGTACCCACCGAGCGCGTAGCCGAAGCTCGTGCCGGAGGGCAGGGTGGCCGCGTTCCAACCCGAGGTCGGGTCATGGAAGTCGTCGGCGAAGACCACGGCGCCCCGATCGGCTGACAGGCGGCTCGTCTCGGTGACGCGCCCGCCGGTTGCGGCTGCGGCGGCGTGCACGTGGCGCACGTACAGGAAGGCCGCGCCCGCGATGGCGCCGCCGGCCAGGAGGGCGGCCGACAGGACTCCCCCGACGATCGCGAACGTGGTGCGCCGGTGCGCCCCCATCGCGACTAACTCTGCCATCGCCGAGCCTCGATTTTTGAGACGGGGATGAGACTGAAGGTGAGAGCCCTTTGGCGCGAGGCTCGCGGCATGGGACGGCGAACTCTGCTGATCGTCAACCGGACGGCCGGAACCGGCTGCGGGCCGGCGATGGCCGGACGCCTCGCGCGCGAGCTCACCCTGGCCTGCCCGCGGTGCGAGCCGGAGCTCGAGCTGGTCGACGACCATCCGAGCGCACGCCAGGTGGCGCGGCGCTTCTTCGCCGCCTCCGGCCGGCCGGCGGCGGTGATCGCGGGCGGCGGCGGAGGCACGCTGCGGGCCGCTGTCGAGGGCGTCTGCGATGCCGCGAACGGCACCCTGCCGGCCGGCGATGCGCTGGTCCTCGGCGCGCTGCGCATGGGTTCGGGCAACGTGGTCGCCCGCCGGCTCGGCGTGGCGCGGGACCCGATCGAGGGCATCCGCCGGCTCGCCGCTTCGCTGGATGCGAACCGGACGGCGCCGTGCGCCGTGATCCGCTGCCGCTTCGGGACCGCTTCGGGCGAGGACGTCCGGCACGCGGTCACCATGTGCGGCCTGGGCCAGTTCGGCCGGACCTCAGGCGATCTCGCCCGCTGGCACGCGCGCCTGCCCGAGCCGCGCCGGGCCATCGCGTCAGTCGTCGGCATCGAGCGGCTGAACAACCTCGAGTACGCGGCGTCGGCCGCCGGCCGTCTGGTTGCCTCGACCATCGACCCGGGCACGGCGGAGGAGGTCCAGGTCACGCTCGGCGAACGGAGCGAGCGCTTTCGCCTGCTGGCCGGCGCGGTCATGAACTTTCCCATCGGCGCGATCCCGTTCGACCCACGGGTGACCATGGGCGAAGCCGCGGCCGGCGTGCTGCTGCTCCCGCGCGGCGGAAGGCTGCGCACGTGGCGGCTGAACGCCGGCGAAGGGCTGCGCGTCGAGTTCCTGGATCGCGAATCGGTCGAGTTCTTCCTGGACGAGGATCCGGAGCGCGCGCACCGCGAGCTGACGATCGACGTGCCGGGCACGCTCTCCTTGCTTCTGGGAACGCGCGAGGAGGCCGCATGACACTGCGGGTCGCGATCATCGGAATCGACGGCAGCGGTAAGAGCACGCTCGCGCGGGCTCTGCCCATGGCGCTTTCGGCCGAGCTCGGCGTGGTGGCCGGGTCAGCCGGCGACGAGTTCTGGGTGTTCGGCCCCGACCAGGATCACCTGGCGCCCGGCTTCGAGCCTCGCGGCCTGCCCCTGGCGGCCCGCCTCTCGGGCGCATGCCGGCGGATGGCCAAACGGTTCGCCGGTAGCGGCGGCGTGTACCCGTACCTCAAGCTCGCGCACCTGATGTTCCAGGACGACGCCGCGATCTCGATCGGCCGCCGCTACGGCTGCGACGTCGTGGTGAGTGACTGCAACCTGGTGCTGTCGGCGATGGGCCGCGCCGGCAACTACCGCCGCGGAGCAACGCACAACGGCGAGGCCCGCGAGCGGTCGACGGTCGACGACCTGCGTGGGGTGTTCGCGTTCCTGCTCGAAGGCCGGCCGCTGAGCGAGGAGAGCGCGCTGCGGCTGCCCTCGCTCG
The DNA here is from genome assembly GCA_035310015.1 of Candidatus Dormiibacterota bacterium. Classification (GTDB taxonomy): domain Bacteria; phylum Chloroflexota; class Dormibacteria; order Dormibacterales; family Dormibacteraceae; genus DATGEO01. Next base: position 16,499 of record DATGEO010000037.1, read on the forward strand.
ACGCGGCCGGCTTCATCGCCGGGCTGGCGCGCCGCCTCGGCTTCGACGGGGTCTGGCTTCCGGACGTCGTGCTCTTCCTCGACATCGATCCCGAGGTCGCGCTCGAACGCGTCCGCGCTCGCAGCGGCGAGGTGGACACGCACGAGAACCTCGCAGCCATGACGCGCGCCCGCGAGACCTATCTCAAGGCGCTCCAGGCGCTCGACGCGTATGCCGGCAGGCCCTGCACGCACGTCATCGACGCCAATGACGCCGAGCCGCGCGAGGTGCTCGAGCGCGCCGTCGAGACGCTGCGCGAGGCGCTCGCGGACCGCCGGCCGCCGGAAACCGAGCAGGTGCTCGGCACCGCCGGCGAGGATCCCGCGCGCAAGGTTCTCAACGCCGACTACCTGGTGCGCTACCTCGGTGGCAAGTTCTTCGCGGGCGCGTGGAGGGAGCCTCTTTTCCTGCTGTCGCCGGCGGGCCGGATGCTCGTGCGTGAGGGTTACTCGGCGGGAGTGATGCGCGCGATCTATGACCGCCTCGGCACGGATGGACTCGCGGGCCGAGCATTCCTCGGCTACCCGCTGCACCGCGCCGTGTACGACCGGCTGCAGATCCTCGGCCGCGCCATCGAGCCGGAGCTCAAAAAGCAGCTCGAGACGCGCTCGCGCGTGCGCATCTTCACCGCACCGAGCGGATTCTCGTACGACGTTTTCCGGCCGCTCGAGTCGATCGCGCGCCGCCGTCCAGACCTCATGAGCAAGGTCGAGCTGGTGGCCGCCGACCTCGATCCGCACGGCGTTCTGCGCGACGAGCTCACCGCCCGCGCGGCGAACCTCGGCATCGACTTCCGCTTCATCACCAGCGACATCACGTCGGCGCCGGTGCGATGCGAGTTCTCGCGCTCGGGCCCCTACGACCTCGCGCTGTTCGTCGGACTTTCGAGCTGGCTCCCGCGCCCGCTGGCGCTCGGCCACCTTCGCTGGCTGGCGGCCAACGTCCGGCCTGACGGCGTGCTCGTCACCGACTGCTTCATGGCGGCCGCCTACGCGGAGGGCGGCCGGTACGCCGGCTACCGGGCGCACTACTACTCACCCGAGCTGTACCGCTGCCTGCTCGACTACGCGGGGTTTGACGGTTGCGCCACCACGATGGAGACCGGCCGCGACCGCATCAACCACGTGCTCGTCACGCGCCCCGCGGCCGTGGGCTGTCTCCAGGGGTTAGATTGATTCCCGGTTAGCTTTGCAGCAGCCGGTCGCGACGCCCGCACCCGCCTTCGGCTACGGCGACTGCATCACGTGGCCGTTTCGCTCTGGCGAATGGATCGCCCAGATCGTGCTGATGAGCCTCATCGGGCTGATCCCCTTCGTCGGCGGGATGGCGCTCGCGGGTTGGGTGCTGACGGCGGCGGACAACCTGCACGAGGGCGTCGCCACGGTGCCGCGCGCGGGGTTCTACCTGCATCGCGGCGCGCGCCTGTACTTCGTCGCGTTCGTCTGGGGATTGATCGCCTCGGCCATCCTCTACGGCGGGATGTTCGCGTTCTTCGCCGTGTTCTTCCACCCGAGCGCGCTGCCAGGCGGCGCGTACTTCTTTGCCTTCGGCGGCTGGTTTGCGTTCGTGCTCTTCCTCGGCGTCGCGACGCACGTGGCCTTCCTGTTCATCGTGCCGGGCGCGGTCGAGGCGGACGAGCGCGGCGCGCTGCGCGGTCTCAACCCCATCCCCGCGATCGCGGACGTCTTCCGCCACCCGAAGGATTCGCTGCTCGCGGCCCTCATCGCCTATCTCGCCTGGATCATCGCCGGCCTAGGCGCGAGCCTCTGCTACGTCGGCTTCATCCTCACCCTCGGGTACGGCGCGATGGTCTTCGCCGGCGCCCTTTACGTGTATGAGCGCAACACCAAGATCAGCGCGGCTCAGTAGCACCGGCGAGGTCGTCGCCATCCTGGTGGCGAGCGCCGTCACCTGGGTCGTGCTCATGGGGCTGCTGATCACGCTCTTCTTCGCCGTGCTCATTCCCACGCTGCAGTTCAGCGGCCGCGGCGAGATCCCGGCCGACTTCCCCGTCTACCCGGGCGCCCGGCTGCAAGGGGCGTTCGCGACGACCACCGGCGCCTGCATGAGCGTCTCGGCCAACTGGTCGACGCCCGACGACGCCACCCAGGTCGTCGCCTTCTACCAGGAGCAGCTCGGGGCCGGCGACTGGACCGTCGTCGACACGAGGACGTCCGGGAGCGCGACGGTGATCTACTTCCGGAGCACTTCGGGCCCGGATCGCGAGGGTTATCTGTCGATCGAAGCCGCTCCCTTTTCGAATGGGACTCAGATCACGATGGATCTCGAGAAGTCACGCGGAGCCGCGAGCTGCCGCCTGGTGGTCGGGACAACGGGTTAGGCGGCGGAGCAGCTCCCGTTCTTGCCGAGGTTGCTCTTCGCGACCTTGCTGACGTAGCCGCCGCCCTTGTGCGCGTGCGCCGCGGCGGAGACATAAGCGCCGTGGTTGCACGGATGGGAGCCTCCCGGGCGGCCCGGCCCACTTTGCGCGATCGGCGCGTGCGCGGCTGGATGGAAGGAGGCCAGCCGGTAGGCGACGATCCCCACGTCGGCGGCGACCAGGATGGCGATCAGCGCCAGGAGAAGCATGAGCGGGCCGCCGAGGCGCCAGGTGCGCGTCATCTCGTCAACCCTGCTCAACGAGCCGGCGCGCGAATTCCGGCGCACGCCGCCACGAGGTCGCGCTAGGGGCCGGTCTCACGCGTGTCGCACGAAGACTTCGTGACCGCGGCCAGCGTTGCCAGGTCACGACCCAAAGCCGATTGAGCGTTCCGATACGAGCCCGTTGCGGCCGCTAACTCCGAAGCTTGATTGTCGTTGTAAGCCTTTTCGGCGGCCGTGACCGCCGATTGCATGGCGGCGATGTCCGACCTGGCCTTGGCGGCGGGGGCGCTGATGCACAACGGAACCGAATTCTTGTCGAAAGCCGCCAGCACGTTCTTGAACAGCGGATCGATGGCGGTGAGATCGTTCTGGCAGCTGATGGTCAGCTGTTTGGAGCACTGCTGGGAGACGGCCGTTGCCGCCGGGCTGAAGTCCTGCAGCGCCGCCGGCAGCACGACGTTCACGAAGCGGTCCGCGCGCGCGTAGTCCGAGCGCTGAGTCAACGCCGGAAGCGGCGAGGCTTTGGGGGAGGGCAGTGGTGGCGGTGGTTTCGGGCCGGGCAGCAGCAGCCATAGAGGGAAGACCGAGTTGAGGACGACCAGGATGATCACGATCCCGATCGCCCCGGCGACGAAGTAGAGGGGGTAGTTGATGCCGGACTGTCCGGGTTGGCGGCCCCATCCGCGAGCTGCCGGCTGCGCATGGGGGTAGTACGCGGGGTTGACCGGCTGAACGACGGCGGGCATCGGCGACGCCGCCGCCACCGGCGCAGGAACCGCCGCCGCCGGCTCGACGGCCACCGCCGACTGCCAGCTCGGAAACACGCTCTCGTGGCGGGCGATCGGCTGCCACTGCGAACCGTCCCAGACCCATTTGCCGTCCGGAGACAGCATCGGGCCGCTCTGCGGAGGAGATGACCCGACGCTCACGACGAGCGTCAATCTAGGCTTCCGCGCGCGGCGCTCCGCAAGTTCCGACGTTAAGACTTGTTAAGGCCCGGGCCCGAAGGTTCCGAGCTGTCCCGCGTCGCGTCCCGCGCCCTCAGACCGGATTCGAGGCCTCGGCGGCATTCGTGGATGCGAGCGCCTGAGTCACGCGAGAGGTCAATTGCGCAGGGCTGGTTTTGACCTTGAGCAACCAGGCCGCCGCCCCCGCTGAAAAGGCGCGGTCAACCTGACCGTCTCGGTCGCCGGGGTGATTGCTCAAGATGAAGGCGATCACGTTTGACGTCCTGGGGTCCAGGCGCAGAATCTCCAACACGTTGACTCCCGAGATGTCGCCGCCCAGATGAAAATCCAGCACGACGACATCAGGGATTTCGGCTTCGATGGCCAGAAAGATCGAGCTGACATCGCTCAGGGGGATGGTCTTGAAGCCGGCAGCCTCCAGGGAGAGGCTGTACATCTCCGCGGTGACGCGATCATCATCGACCACCATCACGACCGGCCGGTCAACGTAGACCGGCCGGTGCAAGACGCTCCCCTCAAGTCGTGGCTGAATCGGCATGACCGCGTCGTCGTCGAGGTTGTTGCTGGCGGCTGATGACATGGGCTGGGCCCGCTCCCTGGAATTACCTTCTCCGATTGCCTGGATCCGTGAGCCACATCGTCGCCCGACAGCGGCTCTAGGGCATCGCCACCGCTGAGGGTTCCTCTCTACTCAAGTTTTGGGATGGCGGTCCACCGCCTACTCAATTCTTGGGAGGCGGCCGGCTCATGCTCGGGCTACGATCGAACTCATCAATCGCAAGGTAGGGGTGGAATGAGTTTGAGCGCGCATGTGACTCCGATCCCGGTGCTTCGAGCCCACCAAGACGCGATCCTTGAAAGGTGGGTTGCCGAACAGAAGCGCGGGGCGATCGCGCGGCCCGATCTCCTGAGCGATGCCGATCTCGCGCGCGAGTGCTCGGAGCTGCTGTCCGGTCTACTCGGCGGCTTGGACTCAGGCTCGATGGATCCCAGCGGGCCCGGCTGGGAGCAGATGCGAGCCACGCTGCGCGGGATAACCCTGTCGCGCGGACGGCTTGGCTTCGGCCCATCGGAAACCGTTCTGTTCGTCCTGTCTTTGAAGGAGCCCTTGTTCACCTCGCTCGATGAGCTGGAACCCGCCCAACGCATCCAGGCCATCCTCGAGCTCAACCGCCTGGTCGATCGTCTCAGCGTGATTACGTCCGAGATCTACCAGCAAGGCCGCGAAGAGATCATCCAGAGGCAGCAGCAGGAGATGCTCGAGCTTTCCACTCCTGTCGTGAAGCTCTGGGACGGAGTTCTAGCCCTTCCTTTGATCGGGACGCTCGACAGCGAACGAACCCAGGTCGTGATGGAGACATTGCTGCAGGCGATCGTGGAGACGGGAAGCACGATCGCGATCATCGACATCACCGGCGTGCCGACGGTCGACACCAAAGTGGCCCAACACCTCATCCAGACGGTGTCTGCGGCACGCTTGATGGGCGCCGATTGCCTGATCAGCGGAATTCGGCCACAGATCGCCCAGACCATCATCCACCTCGGGATTACCCTGCCAGACGTGGTCACCAAGGCGACGCTAGCCGACGCTTTCATCACGGCTCTCGGCCGCATCGGCCAGCATGTCGTCGCCAACCGAACCGACCAAGAGCGCTGATTGGTGGACCGCGTTCCCATTGTCAAAGTCGGCAAATATCTCCTTGCGACCATCCAGACGGATGTACAGGACAACGTCGCGCTTGCCCTGCAAGAGGATCTCGGCGCAAGGATCGTGGCCACCCGGGCCAGCCTCGTCCTGGTCGACATCTCCTCTCTACAGATCGTCGATTCGTTCATCGGCCGGATGATCGGTGACATCTCAGGAATGGCGCGGCTTCTGGACGCGGAAGTGATCGTCGTGGGGATGCAGCCGGCCGTCGCGATGACCCTGGTAGAGCTTGGGCTCACGCTCACCGGCGTCCGGACCGCCCTCAACGTCGAAGCTGCACTTGCCATGGCGGGCATCCGTGACCACAGGTGATTTCCTCACCACTCCGGATGACCGTCGTGTTGCGAAGCTCGGAAGACGTGGTCCTGCTTCGCCAGCGCGTGCGTGAGGGCGCCGTCCGGCTCAACTTCAGCCTGCTGGACCAAACCAAGGTCGTGACTGCGGCGAGCGAGCTGGGCCGGAATGCCGTGAATTACGCGGGCGGCGGCGAAGCGATCATCGAGGACAGCACGAACGGCGGTCGCAAGGGACTGGTGCTCACCGTCGTCGACCACGGGCCTGGTATTGCCAACATCGACGACGCCATGCGAGCCGGCTTCAGCACGGGGGGTGGGCTTGGCCTTGGGCTCAGCGGTACGCGTCGCCTCGTCGACGAGTTCGAGATCAAGTCTGAAGTTGGCAGCGGCACGACAGTCCGCATAGTTCAATGGAAGTAACAGGGCTTACCCGTCGCGTCGTCGTGCGCGACCAGTCCGATGGGGCAAACGCCCGCCGGTCGGCTCTGCGGGCAGCCGAGAGGGCTCGATTCGACAGCGCGCTCCAGGGCCGAGTTTCACTCATCGCTGCCGAGCTGAGCAGCAATCTTCTCAAGCATTCAAGCCACGGTGGCAGCATGCTCATCAACGCGGTCGTTCCTGACAACGGACCGGGCGCGGTGGAGCTGGTGGCCATCGACCGCGGTCCCGGCATGGCAAATGTCGCAGCGGCTTTCGAAGACGGCTACTCGAGCACCGGCAGCCTCGGTCTGGGCATGGGCGCGATCCGGCGTCAGGCGAGTCACTTCG
>DATGEO010000038.1:0-19984 GCA_035310015.1 Candidatus Dormiibacterota bacterium
ACGTCGTCCGTGTCGCTCACGACCTGCGGCCGCGTCGGCCGGAACAGGTCTTCCGAGCCCGCCAGCGAAACCCTTTTGAAGCTAGTCATTCCGTTTGTGATTCTCCATGACCTTGACCGCGAGCGCACGGTACGAGCGCGCACCGTCCGACTCGCGAGCGTACTGCAGGATCGACTGACCGGCGAGCGGCGTCTCCGCGAACCGGATGGAATCGGTGACGCCGAAGTCGTAGACCTTGTCGCCGTACTTCTCGCGCACGGCGGCGAGCACCTCCTGCGAATGCAGCGCGCGCTGCTTGTACAGCGTGGGCAGGATGCCGATGAGCTCGAGCCGGGGGTTGAGGCGCCGCCGCACGCGGTCCATGGTCACCAGCAGCTCCTGCATGCCCTTCAGCGCCAGGAACTCGGCCTGGAGCGGCACCAGGACCTCGTTGGCGGCGACGAGCGCGTTGATGACGATCAGGTCGAGCGAGGGCGGGCAGTCCATGATGATGAAGTCGTACCGCCGCTCGGCGGGCTCGAGCTTGTCGCGGAGGATGCTCTCGCGCCCGATCTCGTTGATGAGCTGGTTCTCCGCGCCGGCGAGCTCGATGTCGGCGGGGATGTAGTGGACGCCCATCTGCGGCGCCTCCTGCACGACGTCGGTCACGGTCGTGTCGGGATCGACCAGCAGGTGGTAGATGGTCTTTTCCAGCTCGGCCGGCGGCTTCATGTAGAGCGTCAGGTGGCCCTGGGCGTCGAGATCGATCAGGAGCACCCTCTGGCCTAGCTCCGCCAGCGCAGCGCCGAGATTGACTGCGGTGGTGGTTTTGCCGACACCACCTTTTTGCATCGCCACCGCGATCGTTCGGGCCAAGAGTGCCCCGAGTCTATACGAAGCCAGTGGAGGTTGGGCCGCGGGCCCGATCCTTACAATGCCCAGCGTTCGATGTTCATCGACATCGCAGTGGGCGTCCTGCTCCTACTTGCCCTCGTGCTCGGGTATCAGCGCGGCGTGATCCAGCCGCTGATGGCCGAGATCTTCTTCTTCGGCACGCTCCTGGTCATCTTCCGGTTCCACGACCAGTACACGAGCGAGATGCAGAAGATCCTGCACCTCAACCCCGTCCTCAGCGTGTTCGCGGCCCTGATCCTCGCCATCGTCCTGGGCGCGATCGGCGGCGCGATCGGCGGGGCCTTCCACCGCATGGATGCGATCCGCGGCATCGACGGCCTGCTCGGCGTGTTCGTCCACGTCTTCGTGACCTTGGTCATCATCTATCTCGGCATCTCGGCGCTCGTCACCCTCGACAACGCGTTCGTGCCGACGGTCAACGCCGCGAGCCTCACGCTCGCCCAGGTCAACGACCTCGAGAACAAGATCCTCTCCAACCCGATCACCGCGGCCATGGTTTCGAAGGAAGACCTCGCGAGCCTGAAGGCCGCGGCCGAGAAGACCAACGCCGCCCACATCGAGTCGATCTCGGGAATCCACCAGCTGGAGCAGCTGTACACCGGGTTCCTCGAGCCGCAGCTGCACGGCTCTCGCACCGTGCCCTACATCCTGGCGTTCGGCCAGCACCTGCCGTTCATCGGCCACGTCGGCCCGAACGACCTGCGGGCGCTGCCGACCCCGGTCAGCTGCCCGTCGCCTTCGCCGTCGCCAACCGCGAAGACGACCCCGGTCAAGACCAGCCCCTCGCCGAAGGCCAGCGCGAGCCCCGTGGTCTGCCCGACCCCCTCTCCGAAGCCATCGCCCACGAAGTAACGTAGGCAGCCTAGTGCTCGACCTTTCGCTGACTCCCGACCAGGAGCAGCTGGTGGCGACCGTCCGCGACTTCTGCGCCCGCGAGTTCGCGCCCCGGATCGCCGCCGACGACCGCGCCGGCCGCCACGACCCCGAGATCTTCGCCAAGCTCGCCTCCATCGGCCTGCCGGGCGTGTGCTTCCCCCAGCGCTACGGCGGCTTCGGGCTCGACTACCTGGCCCTCGGCCTGGTCTGCGAGGAGCTGGAGTACGTCGACACCGTCTTCCGCACGGTGCTTTCGGTGCACGTCGGTCTAGTCGGGATGGGCCTATACACGTGGGCGACCGAGGACCAGAAGCAGCGCTGGCTGGCCCCCATGGCTCGCGGCGAGAAGCTCGCCTGCTACGGCCTGACCGAACCCAACGCCGGCTCGGACGTCGCCTCCATGCAGGCCACCGCGCGGCGCAGCGGCAGCCGCTACGTGCTCAACGGCCAGAAGGTCTGGATCTCGGACGCGGACACGGCGGACTACATGCTCGTGTTCGCGAAGACGGACACGAAAGCAGGCCACAAGGGCGTGACCGCGTTCATGGTCGATCGCGCCACCGCGGGCAAGGCGCTGCGCACCGAACCGATCGCCGGCCGCCTTGGCATCCACGCCGGCGACGTGGGCTCGATCTTCATGTCCGACCTAGAGGTCGACGAGCGCGACCGGATCGGCGACGAGGGCGACGGCTTCAAGATCGCCATGAGCTGCCTCGACAACGGCCGCTACACCGTCGGCGCGGGCGCGACCGGCACGGTGCGCGCGTCCCTCGACGCCTCCGTGAAGTACGCGCGGGAGCGCAAGACGTTCGGCCAGGAGATCGGCCGCTACCAGCTGGTGCAGCAGATGATCGCCCGCATGTCGCGGGACTACGAGATATGCCGGCTGCTGTACTTCAAGGTCGCGTACCTGAAGAACAAGGGCGTGCGCCACACGCGCGAGGTGTCGATGTCGAAGCAGTACGCGACCGACGCCGCCTTCAACGCCGCCAATGACGCGATCGAGGTGCACGGGGCTTATGGCTATTCCGCCGAGTACCCGGTGGAGCGATTCCTCCGCAATGCGCGCGGCCCGATCATCTACGAGGGCACGCGCGAGATCCACACCGTCCTGCAGGGCGAGTACGCGCTGGGCTACCGGCAGGACCGTCCGGTCAAGAAGTCGCTGCCGCCCTACGAGCCCGACTGACGCCTCTTGATTGACGTAACCGGGCTCAAGCCCTGGGGAGGACTCTCGGGCGCGCCGGAAGGCGCCGAGGTCACGGTCGTGGGCATTCCCTACGACGGCTCGGCGGTCTACCGAAAAGGCGCGGCCCAGGCGCCCGAGCGCATCCGCTGGCTCTCGGCCGTGATGCCGCCCGTGACCGAGGAAGGCCACCTGCTCACCGGCCTCGCGGTTCACGACATGGGCGACATCACCTCCGCGGGGTCGGAGATCGAGTCGGGCTGGCCGCACGTCGCCGACCGCCTCGCGGAGGTGCCGGCCGGCTCCCTGCTCACGGTGCTCGGCGGCGACCACTGCACGGCGATCGCGACCCTGGCGGCGCAAGCGCGGCGCCATCCTGGGCTGAAGGTGCTGTGGGTCGATGCGCATCCCGATCTGTGCGATTTCTCGCGCGGAGGCAGGTGGACCTGCGGATGTGCGCTGCGCCGCGCGCTCGAGGTCTCGGGCATCCCGCCGGACAACGTCGTCATCGCCGGCGGTCGCGACTATGACCCCGAGGAGCTGGACTTCATCCGCAAGAGCGGCGTCACGCTGGTGGGCGCGCGCGAGCTGGCCTCGGATTTCGAGACCTCGATCAGGAAGGTGACGTCGGCGCTCGCGGGCGCGGACGTGCACGTTTCCTTCGACATCGACGCGCTCGACCCCGCGTTCGCGCCGGGCACCGAGATCCCATCCGCCGGAGGCCTGACCACGCGGCAGGCGCTCGAGGTCCTGCATGCGGTCGCGGAGGCGTCGCGGCTGGTCGGGCTCGACCTCGTCGAGCTCTCGCCGCCGTTCGACAACGGCAACATCAGCACGCTGGCCGCGCTCAAGCTCATCTTCGAGTTCTGGGGTTTGCACCAAGATCGAAACCGCTGACGTAGTCATCTGCGGTGGAGGTATCGCCGGCTGCGCGCTCGCGTACCAGCTGGCGCGGCGGGACGTGGACGTGCTGCTGCTGGAGCGCGCCGAGCTCGGCTCGCAGTCCACCGGCAAGTGCGCGGGTGGCGTGAGGCAGCAGTTCTCCAGCGAGCCGAACGTGCGCCTGCAGCGACTGGCCGTGCGCATGCTCGAGGGCTTCGAGGCCGAGGTCGGCCATCCCGCCGACTTTCGACAGATCGGCTACCTGTTCCTGCTCACCCAGCCGCAGCACGTCGAGGAGTTCCGCCACAACATGGAGATGTGGCACCGCCTCGGCCTGACCGAGGCTCGGTGGGTGGGCGCGGACGAGGCGGCGCGGATGGTGCCCGTGCTCAACGTGGACGACGTGCTCGGCTGCACCTTCTGCCCTACGGACGGCATCGCGAGCCCGGCCGACGTCACCGCCGGCTACGCCGCCGCCGCGAGGCGGTTGGGCGCGAAGCTGCGCGAAGGCGTCGAGGTCCTCGGCATCGACGTCGCGGGCGGCCGGGTACAGGGCGTGAGAACGTCGCACGGCGAGGTCGCGACGCGGCTGGTCTTCAACTGCGCGGGTCCGTGGGCGGCTTCGATCGGTCGCATGGCCGGGCTCGAGGTGCCGGTGCTGCCCTACCGGCGGCACATCGCGGTGACGGACACCTTCTCGGCTGTCCCGCACGGCTCCCCGATGACGGTGGACTTCCACACCTCGCTGTACTTCCATCCCGAAGGCGACGGGGTCCTCATCGGCATGAGCGACCGCGACGAGAGCCCCGGCTTCGACACCGAGGTGAGCTGGGACTTCATGGAGAGGATGTTCGAGCAGGCGGAGCGGCGCGCCCCCGCGCTCGCCGGCGCGGGCATGAAGACCGCCTGGGCGGGGCTGTACGAAACGACGCCGGACCACCAGGCGATCCTCGGGCCGATCCGCGAGATCGAGGGGTTCTGGTGCATGGCGGGGTTCAGCGGGCACGGGTTCATGCAGGCGCCGGCGGCGGCACTGCTGCTGACGCAGCTGCTGCTCGACGGGACGTCCGAAGTCGACATCTCGCCGTTCGGGTTCGAGCGGTTCGCCCGCGGCTCCCTGGTGCGCGAAAGGAACGTGATCTAAAAAGCCCTCACCCTCCCCTTCGCGCCAAGCGCGGTAAGGATGGGACTTACTGATCGCTCCCGCGTGCGGGGGAGGGATGCGCTAACTAGCCGTGCGCGACCAGGCCTAGAACCATCAGGGCCAGGCCCCCGAGGATCAGCACCCCCGAGCACCCCGCCTGCACGACCGTGTACGCGATCCCGCCGGTCTGGCCATATGTCGAGGCGATGGCCGCCCGGCCGCGGTAGCGCCGCACCGCGAACACGATCCCGCCCAGGCCGAGCAGGCACGCGAGCAACCCCAGCCCGAGCGCCCCCACCTGGTTCGAGCTCACCGGACTGAGTATCCCCTGCCGTTAGCATTTGGCGTCGTGGCGAGGGTTCTCCTGCTCGGATCCACCGGCTTCGTCGGTCGCGCCGTCGCGCACAAGATGCTGGACGCGGGCCACCAGCTGAGGGTGATGGTTCGGGACCCGATGAAGGCCGCGGCTTACAAGGTTCGCGGCGCGCAGGTCGTGGTCGGCGACGTGCTGAACCAGCAGGCGGTCACGTCGGCGGCCCAGGGAACCGAGCACATCGTCAACCTCGTCGCGGTTCGCCGCAACAAGCCGCAGTCGATGTTCGAGGTCAACGCCGACGGCCCGCGCATCATCGGCCAGGCGGCCAAGGCCGCGGGCACGCAGTCCGTGATCTTCATCAGCGCGATCGGCGCGCGCCTCGACCAGAAGTACAAGTACCTGACCTCGAGGTGGATGGGCGAGCAGGAGCTCGCCAAGACGGGCGTCGCCGGCGTGATCCTGCGCTTCTCGCTCGTCCTCGGCGAGGACGGTGGCGTGCTCCACGACTTCGAGCGCGCCGCCAAGTTCGGGCCTTTCCTCATCATCCCGGGCGACGGCAAGACGCAGATTCAGCCGATCATCCGCGAGGACGCCGCGCGGTGCGTCGTCGAGGCGATCGGCAAGCGGGACCTGCTGGGCAAGATCATCGAGCTCGGCGGGCCGGAGGTCGTGACCTACGAGACGATATTCGACTGGTTCATAAAGGCCCGCGGCATCAAGAAAGGAAAGCTCCACCTGCCGTCCGCCCTGCTCTGGCCCGGCGCCGCCGTGATGGAGCTGCTGGCGAGCGATCCGATCGCCACGCCCGACGAGATCAACAGCATCCAGCTGCCCAACGTGGCGGACGGCCTCGATTCGGTGACGGCGCATTTCGGATGGCGGCCGTCGCCGCCGAGCTCGTGGGCGCCGCACGCCTGGCAGCTCAAGCGCCGCTGACCGAGCCCGGGCCGCGCATCCGCGCGTTCTTCGCCATCGCGCTGCCCGGCCCGCAGCGCGACGAGCTGAGCCGCTACCTCGAAGCGTGCGCAGCCGCCAGCCCCGAATTTCGATGGGCCGTGCACGAAAACCTCCACCTGACGCTGCGATTCGTCGGCAGCGTCGACCGCGAGGTCGCCGAGCGCATCGCCGGCAGCCTGGCGGCCCAGGCCGGCCCCGCATTCCAGGTCGCGCTGGGCGAAGTCGGGACCTTCAAGAGAGGCCGCCTCGTGCGCGTCGTGTGGCTCGGCGTGCGCGAAGGCGTGGAGCCGATGCGCCGCCTGGCCGATCTGCTCGAGCGCGAGTGCCGGGCCGCCGGCCTGGAGCCGGAAGCGCGCCCGTTCAAGCCGCACCTCACGCTCGCGCGAGCGCGGCCGCGCGACGGTGCGCCTCTTACCGAGCTGCCTCCGCCGCCGAAGCTGGAGCCGTGGAGGGCGCATGAGGTCGTGCTGTTCTCCAGTCACCTCGGCAGGGACGGCGCGGTCCACGAGCCGATCCGCGCGGTCGCGCTAGGCGACTGAGGAAACGCCCGCCTCCGCGCACGCGTGGTCCTCGTCGGGCTTCGCCCCGCTGACGCCGACCGCGCCGGCCATCGCGCCGTCTTTCGTGAGCGGAAGAGAGCCCGGGCCGGGGACGATGGGTTTGCCGGCGAGGTCTTTCACCGCGGCCCAGAACGCGGGCCGGTCGTTCGCGGTCGACAGCAGCCATGCGCCGTCGCGGCGAAACATCGCCGCGCCGACGGCCTTGCCCTCGGCGACCTTGGGCGACATCGCGTTCGCTCCGTCCATCCGCCGCATCGCGACCAGGTGTCCGCCCTCGTCGACGATCGCGATGGTCACGTTCACGCCGAGGCTCACCGCCTTCTGCCGCGCGGCGTCGATCACCTTCTCCGCGTCCGCCAGGGTCAGTGGCATTGGAGTGAAAATTGTTCAGCGTCCGGGTGGCTACTTGTTAGCGGTTGGCGGCGAACTGACTTTCGCACTTGCACTCTTGTCCGGATGCCCATACTCTTTGCCTCGGCCCCGAGGGAAACGTTCGAGAGGGCAGGAGCAGGCCGCAAGGCAGGCACCGGTTCTCGAGAGGCGATCCGTCGGGGTCATTTCTTTTTGCGGCGGAAACGCCGCCTCGGGCCGTTAGGCTCTTCGTGCCGATGAAGCTCGCTCCGCGCCGCGCGCGACGCTCCGAGGTCCGGACCGCCACCCGCCTCGAGGTGTCGATCGTCATGCCGTGCCTCAACGAGGCCGAGACGCTCCCGCGCTGCATCCAGACCGCGCAGCGCGCCCTCGAGGACGGAGGCTTCGCCGGCGAGGTCATCGTGGCCGACAACGGCAGCACCGACGGTTCGATCGCGATCGCGAAGGAGCTTGGCGCCCGCGTCGTCGAGGTCCGGCGCAAGGGCTATGGCAGCGCGCTCATCGGCGGCATCACCGCGGCGGAGGGCGCTTTCGTCGTCATGGGCGACGCCGACGCGAGCTATGACTTCGCCGCGATCGCGCCGTTCATCGAGCGGCTGCGCGCGGGCGAGGACCTCGTGGTCGGCAACCGCTTTCTCGGCGGGATCGAGCCGGGCGCGATGCCGTGGTCGCACCGCTGGCTCGGCAACCCCGTGCTGACGCGCCTCAGCCGCGTGTTCTTCCACACGCCGGTCGGCGACATGCACTGCGGCCTACGCGCGTTCCGCAGGGCCGCGTTCGAGCGCATGCAGCTGCGCGCGGTGGGCATGGAGTTCGCGAGCGAGATGGTGATCAAGGCGTCGCTCAAGGGCATGCGCATCAGCGAGGTGCCGGTCGTTCTCCGTCCCGACGGGCGCTCGCGGCCGCCGCACCTGCGCACCTGGCGGGACGGCTGGCGGCACCTTCGCTTCATGCTGCTGTTCAGCCCGCGCTGGCTGTTCCTTTATCCGGGCCTCGCGCTGCTGGCGATCGGCGTCCTGCTGTCGATCGCGTTGCTGCCCGGGCCGCTGCGCATCGGCGGGGTGCGGCTGGACATCCACACGCTGCTCGTCGCCGGATTCGCGTGCCTCCTCGGCTATCAGCTGGTGCTCTTCGCCATCTTCACGAAGTTCTTCGCGATTCGCGAGGGCTTCCACCCGCCGCATCCGGCGCTCGAGCGGGTCTCGCACCTCGCGACGCTCGAAGCCGGCCTCCTCGCCGGCGCGCTGATGTCGCTCGTGGGCCTGGTTGCGCTGATCGCGGCGGTCCTCAGCTGGCATTCGGCCGGCTTCGGCAACCTCGACCCTTCGCTGACGATGCGGGAGGTGATTCCGGCGGTGGTGCTGCTCGCGCTCGGGACTCAGACCGTGTTCGCGAGCTTCTTCCTGAGCATCCTCGGGATCGACAGCGAGTCCGGCGCCTTCGACGCCCGCTGATCGATCAGGCCGGCGAGGGTTCCGGCTCCGGAACCACGCCTGCGGCCTGCCTGGCGGCGGTCGATTCCCTGATCTCGGTGTAGAGCTGGATCAAAAGCCAGCCCATGGCGAAGACCAGGAGCGGTCGCGGCCCTGTCGGCGGCTCGAGGAAAGCGGCCACGGCGCCCAGGCCGAGCCACACCGCGAGCAGGCGCGAGGGTTTCAGGCTGAGGGCGATCCAGAACGCGGCGACCAGGCAGAAGGAATCGGCGCCGTGATGGTAGGGGGCCGCGACGAGTGAACCCACGAGCCCGGCGACGATCGCGGTCCCGGGATCGCTCCGCCTGCGGGCGAGGAACGCGATGACCAGCGCCGCCACCGCGGCCGCCGCCTCGACCGCATAGGCCGCGGCACCCGGACCGAAGAAGATGGCCGGAGTCCAGATCTGGTTGTCGAGGTTGTGGTTCTCGATCGAGATCGCCTGGCTGAACTCGGACATGCCGGTGCTCCCGAGCGAGATCACGGCCGCGACCGCGATCAAGGCGGCTGATGCCGCCGCCACGGCTGCCGGTCGCCACGCTCCCCAGGCGATGAGCGCCAGCGGCACCAGGTAGGCGACCTGGGGCTTGAGCACGAGCGCCGAAAGGACCAGTCCGGCTGCCACCCAATGCCCCCTTCGAAGCAGCGCCCAGGACACGACCATCGCCACTCCCACCAGCAGGGCGACCTGTCCCATGCCAAGACAGATCAGAACCGGATAGGTCGTGGCGCCCGCCAGCACGATGGCGGCGCGCGCCACCGGCGAGCCAGGGGTGAGTGACCAGCCGGCCGCCGCATAGGCGATCGCAAGCACGGTCACGAACACCCAGTAGGCGACCGAGTAGGGGAGCGTCGCCGCCAGGGGAGCGATGATCCAGGCCATCGGAGGTGGAGTGACGAAGATGCTCTGCGCGTCGAAGACCCGGGTCGGTGGGTTTACGCGATAGAACTCGATGCGCTGCAGAGCCAGGTTGTAGATGTGGCTCCAGCCGTGCTCGAGGCCGATGCGGGCGGCCCCGAAGTAGGGCTGGAAGTCGGCCGGTATCGGCGGCCGAGGGAAGGTGTGAAACCAGAGCACGCTGTCGGCAAGCACCAGCCACCAGAAGGCGCCGGCCGCCAGCGCAAGCAGAAGACTCGACCGGCTCGGGAGTCGCCTGACCGCTACTCGCACGGGCCCATGCGCGTGCATTCAGCCGCGCAGTCTAAGCCCGCGAACCCCACCATCACGCCGCGGTGGAGGCAGCCGCGGCCGAGGTGGAAGCGGGCACGCGATTCGCGTCCCGGTTCTTGAACAGCGCCAGCGCCAGCAGCAGTCCGCCCGCGGCGATGACGCCGGCGACGCACGCTTGGTACAGCGCCTGCATCGTGGCCGCCATGGCGGCGCTCAGGTTCCCGGGAAGGGCGAGCGGATCACTCACCGCGTAGTACGCCAGCAGCATGGCGGTGGCCGCGAGCGAATACGCGATGGCGCCGGCGCCGGTCACCAGGCAGAAGAAGGGAAGGCCCCACAGCAGGTACTGGACGCTCGACCGAAACGCCACGAGGTAGAAGAACGCGAACGTGGCGGCCACACCGAGCACGCGCTCCCGGCCGAACACGAGCCATGGCACCAGGGTCGCGAACACCAGGATGAGCAGGTCCGATCCAAGCCACGCGGCTGCCCGGATCGCGAGCGGAAGATTCAGGTCCGGCGCGAACAAGGTCCAGCCCATCGCCGGGGTGCTCGTGTAGCCGATGACGCGCGTCAACATCTCCGGATTGAAACCCGCTGCGATCGCGTAGATCGCGAACGCGAGCCCGATCGGGACGAGCGCCAGGCCAAACGTCCACACCTTGCGACCCGCCGGCGCCGTCAAGGCAAAGAACGGCAGCAGCAGGGCGGGGTATCCCTTGAGTGCGATGGCGAGGCCAAGAGCCAGCGCCGCCGCCTCGAGGCTGCCCCGGTGGCCGCGATCGTGGAGATGAAATGCGAGCAAGGTGAAGAGCACCGGCAGGCTGTCGAACTGGCCGTGGGCGGCGGAGATCAGCGCGGGGACCGGGTTCAGCGCGTACAGGGCCGCCGGCCCCAAGGTCCAAAGCACCCAACCGCGCCTCGCCCGGACGTACTCGAACAGCAGGGTCACGATCGCGAGGTCGGCCAGCGTGGCCGGAATCTTGATCGCGACGTGGAATGGGAGACCCAGCATGGGCGCCAGTCCAGCGATCGCTCCAACGATCCAGATCCACACGGGTGGATACGGGTATCGCGTCGTGTGTTCGTAGACGTTCAGCCCATGCGTGACCGCGAACGCCTGCTGCGAATAGGACTCCATGTCGAAGCCCGATCCGTACGTCGTCGAGATCAGGACGGCGTGGATGACCGCGGAGGCCGCGACCAGGCCCGCGAGGCCTGCCAGCAGCCAGACGGGGCGAACGGGTCTCAGCTCGCGACTGTCCGGGGAGAGCGGGAGGCCGAGTTGACCAGGTCGGGCTGGTTGAGGGTGACCTCCGCCTCCGGTCCCGAACCGCTGCAGATCCTGTCGATGCATTCCCACCCCTGCATGAAGGAATGGTCCTGATTGCCGACCTCGTACTTCCAGGCGCCGAACCGGCCTCTGGAGTACATGCCCATCTCGTCCAGGGCGGGCAGCGCCACGCCGAGCAATCGATCCCGATCGACGGTCGGGATCGGATAGCCGTAGGGCAGCACGGTGTGCCAGCAGCTTTGGATTCGCGACTCAGGCGTCAGGAGCCCTGTCGCCCGCATGCCGTCGATGACGCTTTCGACCACGCGGCCGCGGTCCACCGGTTTGAACTGGCTCTCCGAGACCTCGGCCAGCAGCGACCAGGTGCCGGGCGACGGAACGTTGTGTGGACTGTAGTTGCTGAAGACGGTGACCCGATAGAACGGTGAGCTCGACTCCGGAAAGTACATCCAGTTCTTGGCGCGGAGGTGCGGCGGAGGGGAACCGGCCAGGCCGACGCCGACGACGTGCGTGGTCGAATGACGGAGCCGCGCGGTGACGGCCGCCAGGTCGTCCAGCTCGGCAAGCTCTGTCAGCCGATCGAGCGGCATGGTCGACACCAGGTGCTCGTAGGCGATCTCCAGGCCGCTCGCCAGCCTCGCTGTGCGTGTCCGCGGCCTGATGCTCGCGACTCCATCGCCCATGCGGAGCCGGCTCTGGTCCAGCTCCGCCGCGAGCGCGACCCACACCGCCCCGGTGCCGCCGCTCCGGGGAAACCGAAAGGTGTTGTTGGGACCCCAATCGACGCTGTCGTCCATCGTCTCGGCCGCCCGCTCGACGGCCGCCGGAGCCGGCATGGCCACCCGGTCTCCCACCCACTGGCAGCCCAGGAGCTCGAGCGGGTGGGCCCAGGTCTTGAGGTTGTACGGAACCATGAACAGCTCCGCGATCCCATCGCCGAAGGTCTGAGTGATCCACGCCCCAAAGTTGGCCGGCTTGCCGGCTTGGTCGCCGGAGACGCCGCGCAGTCCTTGGATGCACGCCGCCTGCTCGCGAGGAGGCAGACGGTGGAGGTTCTTCTGGAGTGGATAGGGGACAAAACGCCCGGCGATCCAGATCCAGCTCTGGCGGGTGTGCTCCAGCCATCCATCGTGCCCCAGCGCCCTATCCATGAACCTGTCGAAAAGCTCGTAGTGCGAGAACTGCACATGACCGCCCATGTCCCACGTGAAGCCGTTTGGGTCCATGACGGACTTGGCCAGCCCGCCTGGACGCAGGTCTGAGTCGACGAGCAAAAAGCGTTCGCCTCTCTCCGCCAGGTTGTGCGCTGCGCCGATCCCGGTGGGTCCGGCGCCCACCACCAGGAAGTCGACCCTCACAGCCTCTTGGCCGCCGGCGCCACCTGCGCGGCCAGAGTGGGCGCCACCTCGGCTTTGATCGCCACGCCGCGGAACGCCAGCAGCTGCATCGACGACCGGACGCTGAACTTGAGCAGGGTCAGCTTGCGCAAAGACGTCTGGCCGGCACTCCGCTTGCGGTATGCGACGCGAACCCCGTGCCAGCGAAGGCCCGCGCGGTTGGCGTAAACAGCGATGAAAACCGACGGGATCAGGCAATCGCGACGAATGACCGTTCGCGCCCTCTCCCACAGGCCGCGACTGATCAGCTTGAAAGGAGCGTTGGGGTCCTCCAGGCGCGCCCCGAACGCCAGCCTCACCTGCAGTTTCAGCCCGGCCGTGACCAGCCGGCGGGCGAGCGGATCATGCCGGTCGTCACGCTGGCCGAACACGGCATCGGCTCCGTGCCGTCTGGCCCACATGGATGCGAACCCGTCGAGCGGAATCTGCCGGTCGCTGTCGACCAGCAGCATCCACTCGCCGCGAGCGTGCGCGAGGCCGTTGAGCAGCGCGCCGCCGTGGCCCGCGTTCGGCTGGTGGATCACGCGGAGGCGGGGCTCCTCGGCTGCCTTCTGGTCGAGGATCTCGGCCGTGCGATCGCGGCTCCCGTCGTCGATCACCCAGAGCTCGGAGCCCGGCACGGCATCGAGGATGTGGGTGCGCACGTCGTCCACGGCTTCCGAGATCGAGGCTTCCTCGTTGTAGGCGGGCATGACCACCGACAGCGGGCAGGCGGGCTCGCTCCGTTCCAGCTCAGTTTTCATTACGGGGAGACCACCGTGTGGGCCACGCGATAATAACGATCGGGCCCGCCGGCGAGATCGGTTAAGGGCTGAAAACAGCCAGGAGGCGGTTGGCGCCAAGGCGACCCTCGGCCGGCGACGTCTCGACGCCGGCGGGCCGGCTCGCGGGCCGCCTCGACACGAGGGGGAAGGCCAGCATCAACAGCCATCCCGCCTGGGCGATCAGCATGGGGAGCGGGTGCAGCGGCCATGCGAACTCGAATGTGAGCCACACCACGACGAGCCACGCGCGCTGCCAGCTCGGCGGGTCCGTCCGCAGGAAAAGGAAGGCCGCGGGAACCAGGATCGCGAAATCGTGCAGATGGTCATAGGGAATGGCGAGCATTGAGGTCACCACCCCAAGCGCGAAGATCCTGGCCAGGGGCGCGCGTCGCATGCGATAGGCCGCGAAGAGCCCAAAGGCCGCCACGACCAGCTCGGCCGCGGTGCTGGCCGGCACGGTCACGAAGACGTAGGCGAGGGTGAAGAAGCGATTGAACGTGATGTCGCGCGCGAAGTTCAAAAGCGCGATGTAGTCGTGCAGGCCCGTCCATCCGATGAGGGCGAGAGACCCGACGGCGAGAACGCCTGCGGTGCCGGTCCAGGCGACCGCGATCCGCCAGTGGCCGGCGAGGAGAAGGCAGGGCGCCACCCACAAGGTGAGCTGCGGCTTCATGGTGCAGAAGGCGAGGACGATTCCCGCAAGCCATGGCCGGTTGCTCTCCGCGAGCCGCCACGAAAGCACCAGCGCCAACGCGATGAGCAGCACCGGCTGGCCGGTGCGCAGCTGGTAGAGGACCGGGTACCACGCCAGCGCCCCCAGGAGATACAGGGTCCGCGCGGGTTCCAAGCCACGGCCGGGCGCGGCGATCCACCAGGACGCGACGAGAGACATGAGTTGAGCTCCGAATCCCACCCAAAAAGCCGCCGCCAGTGGAATCAACGTCAGGGGGATGGCGAGCAACGCCAGCGGAGGTGGATGCAGATAGCGCGCGAGCTCTGTGAATGGAAGCTCGGGGGCCATCATCGCGTAGTACTGGCGCTGCAGCGCCAGGTCGTAGAGATGGTTCCAGCCGTGTTCCAGGCCGATGCGCGCCCCCATGACCACGAACAGCGTGTCCTCGTCCAGGGGATCGGCGAAGACGGGCTTGAAGATCCAGTAGCCCGTGATCGCGGTGGTTGCGACCAGCGCGTAGGCAACGCCGACCTGCAGGAGATTTCGCTGCCTGGCCGTCAACCGCATGTGCTGCGTGGAGTTTAGGGTCGAGGACCGGAAGGTCCTGATCCATGCCCAAGGAAACGGCGGGCCCCGTCTTTTAGTAGACCGGCGTCTCCAGGCTCACCGCCTCGAGCCACTTGCGCGCCGAGGTCAGGAAGCGAGCGGCCTGCAGGCCGTCGAGCACGCGGTGGTCGAACGAGAAGCAGAGGTACATCATCGGCTTGACCCCGATCATCCCGTTCACCGCGACGGGCCGCTCGACGATCGCCTCCATGGTCAGGATGCCGGCCTGCCCGGGGTTGATCACCGAGTAGCTGAACAGGGTGCCGAACGTGCCCGAGTTGTTGACGGTGAACGTCCCGCCGGCGAGCTCGTCGGCCTTCAGCTGCTTGGACCGCGCGCGGCTCGCGAGGTCGTTCACGGCGCGGGCGAGGCCGGCGATCGACAGGCCGTCGGCCCGGCGGATGACGGGCACCACCAGCGTGTCCTCGAGTCCGACCGAGACGCCGAGGTTGATGTCCCGGTGGACGATCACCTCGGTCTCGTTGAAGGTCGAGTTGACGTCGGGGTGCTCGCGCAGCGCGCTGATCGCGGCGGCCATGACGTAGGGCAGGTAGGTGAGGGAGAAGCCTTCCTGCTTCTGGAACGCGCCCTTGTTCGCGTTCCGGTTCGCGACCACGCCTGACATGTCCGCCTCCTGGGTCTGCCAGGCGTGCGGGATCGTCTGCTTGGCCCGCGTCATGTTCTCGGCGATGAGCTTGCGAATGCGGGTCAGGGGAACCACCTGGTCGCCCTCCGACGGCGCCGCCTTCGGGGCCGGGGCTGCGGCTGCCGGCGCCTCCTTGGAGCGGGCGGCGAACTCCTGCACGTCCTTCTTGGTCACCCGGCCGCCGAGGCCGGTGCCGTGGACCTGGGAGAGGTCCACCTTCAGCTCCGAGGCGACCATCTGCACCGCCGGCGAGTAGCGGTGGGCGTCCTCTGAGCGCCCCTCACCCCGACCCTCCGCGCTAGCGCGACCAGGTTCGGACTTATTGATTGCTCCCGCAGCGGCGGGAGAGGGGGGCGCCTCTGCCGGCGCGGCCGCAGGCGCCGGGGACGGCACCTTGGGAGCCGGGGCCGGTGCTTCGGGCGTCGCCGTGACGCTTCCTTCCTTGCCATCGGTCGCCTCGCCGGCGGCGGCACCCAGCTCGACCACCGCGATCTCCGCGCCCGCCTGTACGGTCTGCCCCTCCTGGGCCAGGATCTCCTTGAGCACCCCGGTCACGGGCGCGGGCACCTCGGCGCTGACCTTGTCGGTGTCGACCTCGAGCATGGGCTCGAACTCGACGATCTTGTCGCCGGGCTTGACGAGCCATTTCGAGATCGTGCCTTCGTGCACCGATTCGCCCAGCTGCGGCATGACGACGCGCGTGGTCGCCATCAGAACGCGGCGAGGTCGCGCAGGGCGCGGGCGATCTTCTCGGGGTTCGGCATGAACTCCTCTTCCATGGCCGGCGCGTAGGGCATGGACGGCACGTCGAGGCCGCCCAGCCGCTTCACCGGCGCGTCGAGCCAGCGCCACGCCTCGTCGGCGATGAGAGCGGCGATCTCGGAGCCCACCGACACCGAGAAGTTGTCCTCATAGAGAACGAGGCATTTTCCGGTCTTGCGCGCCGAGGTGATGATCGCCTCCCTGTCCAGCGGGTACACGGTGCGCATGTCGACGATCTCGACGCTCACGCCCTCCTGGTCGAGGACCTTCGCCGCCTCGAGCGCGTACTGGACCATCAGCCCGTAGCAGAACACCGAGACGTCGCTGCCTTCGCGCGCGACGCGCGCCTTCTGCAGAGGAATGAGGTACTCGCCCTTCGGCACCGCCTCCTTGAACATGCGGTAGAGGCGCTTGTGCTCGAAGAAGAGCACGGGATCCGGGTCGCGGATGGCCGCGAGCAGAAGACCCTTCGCCTCGTACGGCCCGGAGGGGATGACGATCTTCAGGCCCGGCGTCGCGAAGCGTGCCTCGATCGACTGCGAGTGGTAGAGCGCGCCGTGCGCGTGGCCGCCCATCGGCGCCCTCACGACCAGCGGCGCCGACCAGTCGCCGTCCGTGCGGTACCGGTACTTCGCGATCTCGTTGGTGATCGAGTTGAAGGCGAAGTGGGCGAAGTCGGCGAACTGCATCTCCGCCACCGGCCGCTTGCCCGCGACCGCGAGGCCCAACGCCACGCCGGCGATAGAGGACTCCGCGAGCGGCGTGTCGATGACGCGCTGCGCGCCGAACCGTTTGTGCAGGCCGTCGGTGACCAGGAACACGCCGCCCTTCGGGCCGACGTCCTCGCCGAGCACCATCACGCGGTCGTCGCGCTCCATCTCCTCGGTGAGACAGGACCGCAGGGCCGCGACCATGTTCATCTCTTCGGTCTCGAGGCCGGGCGCGGGGTCGATCGCCGCCGGCGCCTCGACCGCGTAGACGTTGGTGTACGCGTTCTCGGCCGGCGCATCGGGCGAGGCGACGCCCTCGGTCGTGGCCTTCGTCACCTCTTCCTTGACTCGCTCCTCCAGCTCGGTCACGTCCTTCGGGGCGATCACGCCTTCCGTCAGCAAACGCTGCTTGAAGCGCTCGAGGCAGTCGTTCTGGGCGAGCTGCTCGATCTCCTCCTGCGTCCGGTAGCGCCGCTGGTCGTCCTCCGACGAGTGCGCTCCCAGCCGGTCGACCAGGCACTCGATGAGGGTCGGCCCCTCGCCGGCACGCGCCCGGGCGATCGCCTCCTTCGCCACGTGGTAGCAGGTGACCGGGTCCCGGCCGTCGACCGTGACGCCGGGAAAGCCGTAGCCCGCGGCACGCTGGGCCACGTACGGGATCGCGTACTCGTTGCGCATCGGCGTGGAGATCGCGAAGCCGTTGTTCTGGCAGACGAAGACCTCGGGCAGCTTGTGGATGGCGGCGAAGTTGAACGCTTCGTGGGCGTCGCCCTCGGCGCCTGCGCCCTCGCCGTAGCACGTCATCAGGACCTTGTCGGTGCCGTCCATCTTCAGCGCGTACGCCACGCCGGCGCCGCGCACCATCTGCGCCGCCACCGGGGAGCCGCCGGAGGTGATGTTGAGGCGCGAGTCGGAGAAGTGGCCCGGGGTCTGCTTGCCACCCGAAGCCGGGTCGGCCGGCTTGGCCAGGACCGCGAGCATCAGGTCGAGCGGCGTCATGCCCATGCGCATGCAGAGCACGACGTCGCGGTAGTAGGGCGCGAGCCAGTCGGATTTCGGCCTGAGCGGCCAGCTGACGCCGATCTGCGCGGCCTCGTGACCGGCGCACGAGATGATGAACGGCGCCCGGCCCTGGCGGTTCAGGACCTGGAAGCGGTAATCGATCTGCCGTCCGAGCAGGATGTAGCGGAACCATTCGCGCAGCGTCTTCTCGTCGACGTCGGTGTCGCGCCAGTCGACCGCCTCCTGGAACCGCCACTCGGGAGAGAAGGACGCGCCCTTGGTCTTGACGGTCTGAGCCAACGCGGAACCTCTAGATGTGGATGGCGTGGCCGTCGACGGCCAGCGCCGCTTCCATCACGGCCTCGCTGAGGGTCGGGTGGGGATGGATGTTGCGGCCGAGCTCCCACGCGTCGCCCTGGAAGAGCTGCGTCAGCGCGGGCTCGGCGATGAGCTCGGTGGCGTCGCGGCCCACGACGTGCGCGCCCAGCAGGCGGCCCGTCTTGGCGTCGGAGACCATCTTCACGAAACCCGCGGTGTCGCCGTGGATGATCGCGCGGCCCAACGCGGTGAAGGGAAACTTGCCCACCTTCACCTCGTGGCCCTTGTCGCGCGCCTGCTTCTCGCTGAGGCCGACGGACGCGATCTGCGGGTGGGAGTAGGTGCAGCGCGTGACCAGCTCCTGCTCCATCGGCGCGAGGCGCTCCCCGGCGATGTCCTCAGCCGCGACGATGCCCTCGTGCGCCGCGGCGTGGGCGAGCAGGTAGCCGCCCACCACGTCGCCGATGGCGTGGATCCCCTCGACCGACGTGCGCATCCACTCATCGACCTTGATGAAGCCGTTGGGATGCAGCTGCACGCCGTTCTGCTCGAGGCCGATGTCCTTCGAGCGCGGCGCGCGGCCGACCGCGACCAGCAGCTGGTGCGCCCAGACCTCGCCGTCCTCGGTCTCGAGGCTGACGCCGTCGCGGGCCTTCTTCGCGCCCTTGACCTTGATGCCGACGCGGCACTCGATGCCCGCCTTCTTGAAGGCGGTGAGCATCTCCTTGGAGATGTCCTCGTCCTCGAGCGGCACGAGGCGGTCGAGGGCTTCGAGCAGCGTGACCTTCACGCCGAGCTGGTTGTAGAGCGTCGCGAACTCCACGCCCACCGCGCCCGCGCCGATGATGCAGATCGACTCGGGCACAGTGTCGGCGAGGGTCGCGTTGTCGGACGAGACGATCACCTTGCCGTCGAACTCGATGCCGGGCAGGGCCTTGACCGTCGAGCCCGAGGCGACGATCAGGTTCTTGGCCTTGATCTGCTGGGCTCCGACCTCGATCGTGTTGCGGTCCCGCAGCCGGCCCTTGCCCTGGACGACCTCGACCTTGTTCTTCTTCATCAGGAACTGCACGCCCTTGTGCAGCTGGCTGACGATGCCGTCGCGGCGCGTGGCGATGCGCTCGTAGTCGTAGGAAACGTTTTCGGCGTTGACGCCGAACTCCTGGCCGCGTGCGGACACGCGGTGGTACAGCTCGGAGGACTCGAGCAGCGCCTTGGTCGGGATGCAGCCGATGTGGAGGCAGGTGCCGCCCAGCTTGTCCGACTCGACCAGCGCGACCTTCAGGCCGAGCTGGGAGGCGCGGATCGCGGCGGGATAGCCGCCCATGCCCCCGCCGAGGATTGCGACGTCGAAATCAGCTGGAGCCACCGCACCAAGTTTAGGTGGCGGCGGCAGCGGACCTCAGCGGCACCCGGTGCGTTCGAGGTTGGTCAGCGCCTGAGCGTAATCGGCTCGGTCCGCGACCGGCAGCGCCGGCGCCGGATCCCCGTACCGATCCACGGCCCGGTAATACAGGTAAGGGCTCGAGACCTGGGGCATGACGAAGGCGTCGACGCGTGCGTCCGGGTTGAGGCACGGGTCACCGCGCGCGTGATCGAGCGCCTGCAGGTCGGCACCGGCGCGAGCCATCTGCAAGGTCTTGGCGCTTGCGAACTCGATCAGCAGGGCCGTGCTGTTGAAGCAGGCGAGAAAGAGGCAGGCCGCCAGCGCCGGCCGCCACGTCCCACGCCACGGCAGCCCGCGCGCGGCCTCCGCCAGGAGGATCATCCAAAGCACCGCGCCCTCGTAGACGTAACGGCCCGCGCCCGCCTGCTCGTACCCGAGCTGCACGCGAATCAGCCCGGTGACGGCATAGAACGCGACGAGCGCTGCGCCGACGCCGAGGGCGAGGGCGTCGGGGCGCCGGCGCCACCAGCTCCACGCGAGCAGCGCGACCGCCGCGACCAGCGCCAGCGGTCCCCACCAGCCGCCCTCTCCGATC
>DATGEO010000039.1:0-6741 GCA_035310015.1 Candidatus Dormiibacterota bacterium
GCGAACACGCAGTCGAACGTGCCCGTCACCGACCCGCACTCGACCTCTTCCACGTACCAGTCGTTGGCCAGGCCCGCCCACCGCAGGATCGCCTCGATGGTCGCGATCCACACGTGGCACGACTTGACGGTCTTGATCCGCCCGAGCGCGAACATGTTCGAGAAGTTGACCATCCAGAACTGGTCCTCGTCGACCTGCAGCCAGGCGTGCGTGTGCTCGCCGCGCACGTTGTCCATCTGCTCGCAGAACGCCTTCACGACGCTCGCGAGCTTGCGCTGGCGGCCCGGCATCAGCAGCCGCCGGCCGGTCGGCAGCCCATGGTTCCCGTCGGCGAGCCAGCGCTCGGTGGCGCGCCGGCCCCACGCGCGGATCGTGTCCTCGGCCTCGGCGCCGTAGACGACCTCGAACGCCTCGTTCAGGCGGCTCAGGTAGTCGACCGGCGTCGCGAGCTGGTCGTCGTCGGGGGGGTCGTGGTCGAGGTATTGTGCAAAGCCCGCGGTATAGGCGAGCTCGTTCCAGCGCTCGTGAGTCACGTCGCGCGCGACGTGGACCATGTTCGCCATGAACGAGTTGAGGATGAACTTGCCACGCGCGCGCGACGGCTTGATCCCCATCAGCTCGAGGGTCCGCACGGCCGACGACGATCCCGAGCCCGAGCTCGGCGTGGGCGGAGGCGAGCCGTGCAGCACCGGAGCCGCGACTCGCCGGATCGGGGGCAGCGTCTGCGCCGGAGCCGCGCCGACCGCCGCGCCCGCGCCGGGTAGGGCGGGCTGAGCGCTGGGCGTCGCCGGCGGTGGCGCCACCACCGAGGCCGCCGCGGCGGCGCGCACGGCCGAGGACGCAGCGGCTGCAGGGGCGGGCGGCACGGTGGCGGCCGCGCTTGCCCGGCGCTGCGGCAGCTTGGCCATCTGGCCGAGCAGCTCGCGCACGGTCTGCGGCCGCGCGTTCGGGTCCTTGGCCAGCACCTTCGTCAGCAGCTGGTCGAGCTCGTCGGGCAGGTTGGCATTCAGCGCGCAGGCCGACGGGATCGGCGAGTTGACCGTCGCGTACGCGACCTCCATCCGGTTCGCGCCGACGTAAGGCAGTCGACCGGTGAGCATCTCGAACGTGAGCACGCCCATGGCGTAGATGTCGGCCCGGCGGTCGACCTCGTGGCCCATCACCTGCTCCGGGGCCATGTAGCCGGGCGTGCCGATGGCGAGGCCGATGGTGGTCAGGTGCGTCGGCTGGCCCGCTCCACGCGCCAGGCCGAAGTCGGCAAGCAGCGCCCTACCGTCGGAGTGGATGAGGACGTTCGTCGGCTTGAGGTCGCGGTGGACGATGCCCGCGTCGTGCGCGTGCTGCAGGCCGTCGCCGATCTCGCGGAGGTAGCGCCACGCGGTCAGGGTGTCGAGCGGACCGCGGCGCAGGATGTCGCGCAGCGTGCCGCCGCGAATGAGCGGCATGGTCAGGAAGGCGACGCCCTCGTTCATCTCGAAGTCGTAGATGGTGAGGATGTTCGGATGGTCGAGCCTGGCCAGCGTCTTGGCCTCGGCCTCGAAGCGCTTGACGAAGCCGTCGTCCTCGAACAGCTCGGGTGACAGCGCCTTGAGCGCTACCTCGCGTCCCAGCGGCTGCTGCACAGCGCGGTAGACGACCGCCATCCCGCCGCCGCCAAGGCGCTCGACGATCTCGTACTGGCCGAGCCTTGTCCCCGTCAGGTCTTTCATTGCGAGGCTCGGTCGGCGGTCAGCCTCTCCACGACCGACGTGAGGTCGGTCAGCTTGAACGGTTTGCTCAGCACGTCGTCCGCACCGGCGGCGAGAAAGCGCTCGCGGTCGCTGGGCATCGAATGCGCGCTGGCGATCACGATCCCGAGGGTCGGCTTCTCGGCCTTGATCTGGCGCATCGCCTCCAGCCCGTCCATGCCCGGCATGGCCACGTCCATGAGGATCACGTCGGGCGCGCCGGTCGAGGCCAGGGCCATCCGCACGGCCTCGAGACCGTCGGATGCCGTCAGCACTTTGTGGCCGGCCTTCTCCAGCACGCGCCGGCACAGGCGCTGGGCCACCTCGTTGTCGTCAGCGACGAGAACCGTGATGGGATCAGGCACGGCGGAGCTGCGTCGCCGGAGTCACGGCCTCGGGGGCGAGCGGGATGGTGAAGTGGAACGCGGAGCCGTGGCCGACTGCGCTCTCGACCCAGATCTTGCCGCCGTGCATCTCCACGATCTGCTTGACGATGGTGAGACCCAGGCCGGTCCCGGCGATGGACTGCGCGGCGCCGCTGCGCACCCGGCGGAAACGCTCGAACACGTGGGCGATCTCGTCGGGCGGGATCCCAAGCCCGGTGTCGGCCACGGTGACGAGGGCGTAGCCGCCCTCGGCGCGGCTCGACAGCGTGACCGTGCCGCCTTCCGGCGAGTACTTGACCGCGTTGCTCACGAGGTTGCTGACCACCTGCACCAGCCGGTCGCGGTCGCCCGTCACGATGGGCAGGCGGGGGTCGAGGTCGGGCTTGAACTCGACAGTGCTCGACGACGCGGCCCGCGCGATGGCCTCGCTCAAGACCTCGTTGACGTCGACGTCGGCCATCCGGATCGTCATCCGGCCCGATTCCATCCGGTCCAGGTCGAGCATGTCGCCGATGAGGCGGTTCACGCGGTCCGCGTCATTGAATATGTAGCCGCCGTAGGCGCGCAGCTCGTCTGGCTCGAGGCCGCCGTCGCGGATGAGCTCGCTGAAGCCCTGGATGCCGGTCAGCGCGGTGCGGAACTCGTGCGACACGATCGACAGGAACTCGGTCTTGGTGCGGTCGAGCTTCTCGAGGTCGGCGTTGGCGCTGCGCTGCGCCTCCAGCGCGTCCCCAAGCTTGTCCTGCGTGTCGCGCACGCGGGTCACGTCTTCGACCATCACCAGCACGTGCTCAGGTTTGCCGTTGGCGTCGGGAATGGAGGTCGCGGTCATCTGCAGCCAGAGCCAGCGCCCGCCGCCGGTCGCCGCGCGCACCTGGACGCTGCCGCCGTCGCTGAAGCCCGCGAGCAGTGGCGCGACGCGAGACTTGCCGGCGGCCAGGTCGTAGGAGCGCATCAGGTCGGGCCACGCCTGGTCGCGCAATGTGGCGATGTCGAGCTCGAGCATCTTGAGCAGCGCGTCGTTGCCCTCGATGAGCTCCCCCGACGCGCTGACGCGGACGATGCCGATGGGCGCTCGTTCGAAGATCGCGCGGTGGTCGGCTTCGCTGCGGCGCAGCGCCTGCAGCGTTTCGTCGCGCTGGATGAACTGGCCGATCTCGGATCCCGCGGTCGTCAGCATCGTTATGACGTCGTCTTCCTCTTTCAGCGAGGCGCGCGCGAGCAGCGCGATCACGCCGATCACGTCGCCCGATGCGACCACCGGGCCGGCCACGAGCGTCGCCAGCGACGCCTTGCGCGCCGGCAAGGTGAGCGACGGTTCCGAGATCGGCGTGATGTTGCTGGTTGCGGCGGCGACACCCGATTGGCGAACGCGACCGAGGACGCCCTGGCCTGGCGGCACCCACAGCTCCCGGCAGGCGTGGTCGAACTCCTCGAACGCGGGGTCGTCGCGATGCCACGAGTACCGGAGGTGCAAGGCGTCGCGGTCGCTGTCGACCGCCCAGAACTGAACGGCGTCTCGGTTCAGGTTGAGGCCGACCGCGCTCAGCACGTGGGGCGCGGCCTGCTCCCAGCCGGCGCTGGTGGCGACCGCGTGCCGCACCGCCACGAGCACGTCGCCGAGGTTGACGGCGCGCTTGGCTTGGGAGATGTCTGTGACCTGGACCAGGAACAGCGGTTCCGCGCCGTCGCGGGCGGTGCGCGCGATCGCGACCGCCACCGGTACGGTCTCGCCCGAGCCGCGAACCTGAACGGTCTCGCCGGTCCAGCTCACCCGGCTGCCGGCACGAAGCTCGTCCAGCGCCGGGCCGAGCCCGCTCGCCGCGCCGCTCTCGGTCACCGCCAAGAGCGTGGTCGACCGCATCTCGCCGGGACTCCGCCCGAGCAGGGCGCACAGCGCGTCGTTGACCTCGACCCACCTGGCGTCGGCGTCGATCAAGCCGAGTCCGACCGTCGCGCCGCCGAGCATGAGGCGGGCCACCTCCTCCTGCTTGCGCAGGCCGGCGGTTTCAGCCGCGGCGGCTCGCGCGGTCACGCGGCTGCGGCGAACGATCTCGATCGCGGCGACGCCCACTACGCCGAGCGCGGCCAGCAGCACCGCCGTCGCCACTTCGGCCGCGCGCTCGCTGCGGGCCAGGCCGGCGAAGAGGGCGGCCAGCGCGTACAGGGCGACGAAAATCCACGCCGCATACGGCGTCAGGCGGCGGACCAGGCCCAGCCCGCGACTCGGTATCCATACGAGCCACTGGCCCTGGTCTGGCGCCACCGGCCTCCCATCACCCCCCCGGGCGGCTTGTACGGTGCGCAGGGTGTGAATTTTATCGGCCGCCCGGCGCCATGAGCCCCCGTTAGACCAGCCTCTCGGCCCTCTTGTTAAGCTGCCCCACCACAGGGCCGAGTTGAGCTTCCCGAAATCGCCGCTGCAAGAACCCGGCCTGAGCCGCCGCGTCTATCCGTTCCTGGGCCTCGGGATCGTCGGCGTGGCCACGGTCCAGGGCTTCGGCGCCGGCTCGACGGTGCAGATCGTCGCCATCGTGATCGGCGCGCTGCTGGTCCTGGCTCCGCTGGCTCCGCTGAGCCTGCTCCCCGAGCACCGGCTGACCGCCGCCGCCCCGGTCGCGGCCGCCTTCATCCTGGCCGCCTACCCGCTGTGGATGGGAGGATCGCCGGTGGGCATCGCGGCCACGCTCGGACTCGCGCTGGTCGGCTGCGCGCTGCTGATCGTGCCCTGGGAGCGGATCCCGCGATGGCTTCACGCCATCTCGCCGATCGGCGGCCTGCTGGCCCCACTGTTCGTGGAGGCGGTGTTCGGCTCGAGCGTGCTCCATGCCTTCCCCTTCCTCCTCCTGCCGCTCGTCTTCCTCGCCCTGTACTTCACGACCATCGAGTTCGCCATCGGCGCTGTGCTCGCCGTCGCCAACGTCGTGTTCATCGCGGTCGTGTACCCGCACCAGCCTGACTCCGGCCAGGCGCTGGTGACCGCGCTCACGCTCGTCGCCCTCGGGCTGCTCATCCGCCGCGTCGTCGCCGACCTGGAGGCCAGTCGCGCCGAGGCTTCCGCCGCCGAGGCGGCGAAGTCTGAGCTGGCGGCGAATCTCGCGCAGCGCAACGACCAGCTGCAGGAGATGACCCGGATGAAGTCCGAGTTCCTCGCCACCATGAGCCACGAGATCCGCACCCCGATGAACGGGGTCATCGGCATGACCGGCCTTTTGCTCGGGACCGACCTGACGCCCGAGCAGCGCGACTACGTCGAGACCATTCGCACCTCGGGCGACACGCTGCTCGAGATCATCAACGACATCCTCGACTTTTCGAAGATCGAAGCCGGGCGCGTGCGCATGGAGTCGATCGACTTCAGCCCCAAGCACGTGACCGAGGAGGCGGTCGAGCTGTTCGCCGAAGCGGCGGCCAACAAGGGCATCGAGCTGGTGCTCGACGTGGAGACCGACGTCCCCGCGCAGGCAGTCGGCGACCCGGGCCGCCTGCGCCAGATCCTGCTGAACCTGATCGGCAACGCGATCAAGTTCACCGACGCCGGCGAGGTGGTCGTGCGCGCTTCGCGGCTCGAGAACCGCGGCCCGGGCGTGATGCTGCGTTTCGAGGTCGCGGATACGGGCATCGGCCTCTCCGTCGAGGAGAGGGCGCAGGTCTTCTCGACCTACTCGCAGGTCGACAGCTCCACCACGCGGCGGCACGGCGGAACCGGGCTTGGGCTTGCGATCGCCCGCATGCTCACGCAGCTCATGGGCGGAGAGATCGGCGTGGAGAGCGAGAAGGGCGCGGGCAGTCGCTTCTGGTTCACGTCCCTGTTCCGGGAGTCGGATGCCAAGGTCGAGACGAGCGCCGCCCCGATGAACCTCACCGGCACGACCGTGGCGATCATCGACGACAACAAGACGAACCGCACGATCCTCGAGCGCTATCTCAACTCGTGGGGCATACGACAGGCGAGCTACGAGGGCGGCGAGACGGCGCTGCGCGCAATGCGCGAGGCGGCGTCGAAAGACTCGCCGTTCGACGTCGCGATCGTCGACATGATGATGCCGGTCATGGACGGCCGCGACGTCGCGGCCGAGATCCGGCGCGACCCGGCGCTGCGCGACCTCGTCGTGGTGCTGCTCACCTCCGCCGGCCACTCGGAGCAGCCGGTGCCGGGCGTCGACGTCGAGCTGGTCAAGCCGGTGCGCCCGTCGCAGCTCTTCGACGTCCTGCACACCCTGCTGTCGTCGCGTCCAGAAACCGAACGGCACGCAGAGGGCGAGGAGCACCCGGCGGTCCGGGCCGAGCACGGCGCGCGCGTCCTGGTCGTCGAGGACAACGCCGCCAACCTCAAGGTCGCCGTGCGCATGGTCGAGCGCCTGGGCTACCGCGCCGACATGGCGGGCAACGGCATCGAGGCGGTGAAGGCGCTCGGCCATCTCGACTACGACGCGGTCCTCATGGACTGCCAGATGCCGGAGATGGACGGCTACGAGGCCACGCGGCTCATCCGCCGGCAGGAGAGGCGGCACACGCCGATCATCGCCATGACCGCGAGCGCGATGGCGGGCGACCGCGAGCGCTGCCTCGCCGCGGGCATGGACGACTACGTCTCCAAGCCGATCAAGATGCACGTCGTCGCGGCG
>DATGEO010000040.1:0-3756 GCA_035310015.1 Candidatus Dormiibacterota bacterium
TTCCTCGTGGTCGCGCTAAGTGGGGTGCTGGCGGTACCCTGCACCGGCAATCCGCCTTAGCCGGACCGAATTCCCGCGCTGAGGTCAGGGCTCTCACGCCTGGCCGCGGCAAGCGGCGTTGAACGTCGGGACCTGCGCAGCCCGGGTCTCCGAACCCCGTCAGGTCCGGAAGGAAGCAGCGGTAAGGAGAGCGCCCGGGGGTGCCGCAGCCATCCTGGCGGGAGCCGTGACCCGCGGTGCGAGCTGGGGGCTCTCGATCGAGGCGGGGGTGCGCGGCCACCGATCTGAACGACATGCCTGATTACCAAAGCCTCTACCGCAAGTACCGCTCGCAGACGTTCGCCGACCTCGTCGGCCAGGACGCCGCGTCCCGCGCTCTGCAGGGCGCGATCATCGGCGGCCGCGTCGCCCACGCGTACCTGTTCAGCGGCAGCCGGGGGACGGGCAAGACTTCCGCCGCCCGGCTCCTCGCCAAGGCGCTCAACTGCACCGGCCGGCCGCGCGACTCGGCCGAGCCTTGCAACCGGTGCGAGTCCTGCATCGAGATGACCGCGGGAAGCGCGCTCGACCTCATCGAGATCGACGCCGCATCCAACCGCGGCATCGACGAGATACGCGACCTGCGCGAGAAGGTGAACCTGGCGCCCGCGCTCGGGCCGAAGAAGGTCTACATCATCGACGAGGCGCACATGCTCACCGAGCCCGCGTTCAACGCGCTGCTCAAGACGCTCGAGGAGCCGCCACCGCACGTCGTGTTCGTGCTGTGCACCACCGACGCGCAGAAGATTCCGCTCACGGTCATCGGCCGCTGCCAGCAGTTCGTGTTCCGGCGGCACAGCGAGGAGCAGATCGTCGAGCGGCTCACGCACATCGCGAACGCGGAGAAGGTGCGCGTGGAACCCGAGGCGATGCGACTCATCGCGCGCACCGCGCAGGGCTCGATGCGCGACGCCGTGGGGTTGCTCGATCAGCTGGTCCCGCTCGCGGATGGGCCGATCACCCTCGAGGCGGCGCGCTCGCTGCTCGGCATCGCCGACCCGCGGCTGCTGGAGGGGCTGCTCGCGCACGTGCTGGCGGGGCGCGCGCCCGAAGCGCTGGAAGACCTGAGCCTCATCTACGCCGGCGGTGCGGAGCTGCGCCAGGTGGTGCGGGGGTTGATGGAGGCGTGCCGGGATCGGTTGGTGGCCGCGGTGGGGGCCCACGACCAGGCGACCGCGCGGCGGCTGTCGGCGGTGCTGGACGCCCTGCTTCACCTGGACGGCGAGGTCCGGCGTCACGCCGAGCCGCGGTTCCTCGTGGAGGCGACGCTGGCGCGGCTGTCGGTGGAGCTGGGAGGCGATGGCGTCGCCGCCCCAGTCCGGGAGCCGGCACTCGCACCGCCGAACCGCCCGGAAAATGTCCGGGAGCCGGCACTCGCACCGCCAACCCGCCCGGAAAGCGTGCGGGAGCCGGCGCTCGAACATTCCGCCACGGCTGCCGCGCCCGTGCAGGGCTGGAACGAGGTGCTCGAGAAGCTCAACCGCACCGTCCGGGCGGCCTACCTCGACGCGCAGCCCGAGGTCGACGGCATGACGCTCGTGCTCTGGTTCCGCTACGGCTTCCACCACAAAAAAGCGCAGGAGCAGTCGGCGCAGCTGCTGCCGCACGTGCGCGCGTGGCTCGGGCCCGACGTGAAGGTCGAGTACCGGCTGCGCGAATCCCCCGCCGACGCGCCAAAGCCTGCAAAGGCCGCGAGCCCGGAGGATGATCCGTTCGTGCGCGAGGTGGTCCGTCGATTCGACGGCCGGGTCACCAAGGTGAGGGACGTCAGCGAATGAAAGACCCGATGAAGATGCTGCGCCAGGTGCAGCAGATGCAGGACCGCATGGCGAAGCTGCAGCAGGAGCTCGAGCACGACACTGTCGAGGGGTCGTCGGGTGGTGGTGCCGTGAAGGTCGTGGCCACCGGCACGCAGAAGCTGGTCGCCGTGACGATCGACCCCGGGGCGGTGGAAGACGTCGACCTGCTGCAGGACCTCGTGCTCGCGGCCGTCAACGAGGCGCTGGACAGGTCTCGCGAGCACGCGGCCGCGAAGATGCAGGCCCTGACGAGCGGCATGGGCCTACCTCCGGGCCTCCTGCAGTAAGGACGAGCGCGTGCCGCAGCTTCCCGAGCCGCTGGAAAGGCTGATCGCCGAGCTCTCGCGCCTTCCCGGCGTCGGCCCGAAGACGGCCCAGCGGCTTGCGTTCCACATGCTCCGCGTCGACCGGCAGCGGGCTGAGGCGCTCGCGCAGGCGATCGAGGATGTGAAGGCGCGCATCGGCTACTGCGAGCGCTGCTACAACATCTCCGAAGGCGGCCTCTGCGCGATCTGCGCGTCGAGCCGGCGCGATACGTCGGTGCTGTGCGTGGTCGAGACGGCGCTGGACGTGCTCGCGGTGGAGCGGACCTCGGAGTTCGGCGGGGTGTACTTCGTGCTGCATGGCGTGCTCTCGCCGATCGACGGCGTCGGCCCGGACCAGCTGCACGTGCCGCAGCTGCTCGACCGCGTCCGTGATGACAGCGTCAGCGAGGTGATCGTGGCGACGGACGCCGACATCGAGGGCGAGGCCACGGCCGTCTACCTGCAGCGGGCGCTCGCGCCGCTGGGCGTGAAGGTCACGCGGCCCGCCCATGGACTGCCGGTGGGCGGCGACCTCGAGTACGCCGACGAGCTGACGCTGGCCCGCGCCTTCGCCGGGCGCCGCTCCTTCTAGCGGGCGTGCCGGCCGCCATCCGCACCGGCCGGCCGGCGCTGCTCTTCGACCTCGACGGCACGCTCGTCGACAGCGTGTACCAGCACGTCCTCGCCTGGCGCGAAGCGCTGGCGGCCGAGGGCATCGACCTCTCGGTGTGGCGGATCCACCGCCGCATCGGCATGAGCGGCGGGCTGTTCCTGCGCGCTCTGGACCGCGAGCTCGGCGAGCGCATCGGCGCCGAGCAGGCGGAAAGGCTGCAGCGGCTCCATGCCGAGGGGGTGCTGCGCCGGCTGGATGAGATCCGCCCCCTGCCCGGCGCCCGCGAGCTGCTGCGCAAGCTGTCGGCCATGAAGGTGCCGTGGGCGGTCGCGACCAGCGGCTACCGCCGCACGGCGCTGCGCCTGGTGGCCGGCCTGGGCGTGCCCAAGAACACTCCGGTGGTCACCCGTGACGAGGTCCCGTTCGCCAAGCCCAACCCCGACCTGTTCCTGGCCGCCGCGCGCCGGCTGCGGGTCCCGCCGGCGAGCTGCTTCGTGGTCGGCGACAGCGTCTGGGACATGCTCGCGGCCAGGCGAGCGGGCGCCCTCGGCGTCGGTTTGCTGTCGGGCGGCTATGGGAAGGATGAACTGGCGGAAGCGGGCACCTACCGGGTCTACGACGACCCCGCCGACCTGCTGGCGCACCTGGACGAGCTCGGGATCAGGTCGGGTTAGGTTGGAGGTTCGGCCGATCTTGCAAAGCGCGGCCTGCGACCGGTATAGTTCACGGGTTCCTCCGACGGAAAGGTTTCGTGCGCCCTCCGGGGCCCGCGCAACCAGTCGCAAGGAGCCAGCACCTTGACAACTGAAGAGTGGGAAAGACTCTGAGAGTCTGAGTACTCAAGGATGAATCCTTGGGTCTCCGTTTTGGACGGAGAGTTTGATCCTGGCTCAGGGTTAACGCTGGCGGCGCGCATAACACATGCAAGTCGAGCGAGGGCTTATTTCCCGCAAGGGAGATGAGTTCCTAGCGGCGAACGGGTGAGTAACACGTGGGCAAC
>DATGEO010000041.1:0-3497 GCA_035310015.1 Candidatus Dormiibacterota bacterium
GGCATGCTCACCACGACCGGCGAGCGCGTGCCCGCCGACCTCGTCGTCGATGCGCTGGGTCGCCGCTCGCCCCTGCCCCAGTGGGTCGCCGATCTCGGCGGCCGGCCGCCATTCGAAGAGGCGAGCGATGCCGGCTTCGCCTACTACGCCCGGCATTTCAGGTCGCGTCACGGCGCGGTTCCGGAATACCGCGGGCCGATCGGCGGGCCGGTCGGTACCCTGCTGGCGCTGACCATAGTCGGCGACAACGCATGCTGGACGGTCGCGCTGGCACCCACCGCCGGCGATGCGCCGCTGAAGGCGCTGCGCCACGTCGATACCTGGGACAAAGTCGCCCACTCCATACCGCACGTGGCGCCCTGGCTCGACGGCGAGCCGCTGGGTGGCGTCCTGCCCATGGCCGGCGTTCTCGACCGTTATCGCCGATTGGTGGTCGAGGGCCGGCCCGTCGTCACCGGCATCGCCGCGATAGGCGACTCCTGGGCCTGCACGAACCCCACCGCCGGTCGCGGCATCTCCCTCGGTCTCGCTCAAGCGATCGCCCTGCGCGACGTGGCAAGGGAGTCCGGTGACAACCTTCTCCAGCTCGCGCTGCGACTCGACGAGGCGACCGAGTCGGCGCTGACGCCCTGGTATCGGGATCAGGTCGACCGCGACCGCCAGCGCGCGGCAATGCTGAGCGCGTTGGTGGAAGGCCGGCCGCCCGAAAACGGCGCCCACCCGGGGGC
This sequence comes from Candidatus Dormiibacterota bacterium, assembly GCA_035310015.1. Classification (GTDB taxonomy): domain Bacteria; phylum Chloroflexota; class Dormibacteria; order Dormibacterales; family Dormibacteraceae; genus DATGEO01. Next base: position 729 of record DATGEO010000041.1, read on the forward strand.
GGAGCGACAGATGGCCTTCCTGGCCGCCGCGGCACACGACCCCGAGGTCGCGCGCGCCGCGCTGGAGACGTTCGCGTGCCTCGCACTGCCCAGCGAGGTGATGAGCCGGCCGGGCCTGTCCGAGCGGGTGATGCGGTACCTGGGTGCGCCCGTCCCTCAGCTGCCGGCCCCGTCCCGGGCGGAGCTGCTGAGCCTGGTGTCCGGCGCGACCACGTAATTCGGGCGTGAGGTCGAGTGCGAAGGGCTGCTCCGCCCTTCGCTCGACACTTGTTTGGAGGATCGGAGATGAGGGTCGTGAGGGTGTTCGCCGACGAAAAGGGCGAGTCACATTTCGAGGATCGCGATGTTCCTCTGGAAAAGGTCGGCTACGGGCGCGCGTCTCGGGAGCTGCCTGCCACTTCGGTGATCTTCCGCGAGACAGACACGGGCGACACCGTCGATTTTCATAACCCGCCGAGACGCCAATTCATCATTTTCCTGAGGGGTGTGGCCGAGCTGGAAGCAAGCGACGGCAGCACCAGGCGATTGGGCGCAGGTGATGTGCTGCTGGCTGACGACACCACCGGACGCGGCCACCGACTGCGCGAAATCGAAGCGCGGAGACTCGTTTTTGTGCCCGTACCGGATGACCTGAACGTGGACTCGTTCGCGGTCCAAAGCTGACCGGCCCGGGCTAGGCGGCAGTGAAGGCGCGCACGAGCGTCTCGACCGCCTGTGCATTGCTGAGGCCGGCGTCGCGGGTGAGGGTGCGCCAGGTCGGAAATGCGAGCGCGAGCCGGATGACTGCCAGCGGCCGGCGACCGCGCACTCCCTTCTCGAGCGCCTCGCGGATCCGTCGCTGCTCATGCCCGCGCCGCCCGGCAACGACCTGGCGGGTGAGCTCGTGCACCTCGGCGTCGCGGAGCACGTTGGTGAGCATGGGCTCGTTCTGCTCGAAGAACCGATAGAGCTCGGTGAGACCGCGGCGGAGCCGCTCATCCGGATCGGCGATCGCGAGCCACGGCTCCGGGTTGGGCATCGGCCTGGCGCTCGTGAAACGGTTGGAGCACGCCAGCAGGAGGGTGCGCTCGTCCGGGAAGTGACGGTAGAGCGTGTGGCGCTGGACGGCGGCGCGGCGCGCCACGTCGCTGAGCGTGGTCCGCGCTGGGCCGAGCGTCTGGTGGAGCTCGATCGCCGCCTCGACTATCCGCCGCCGCGTCTCCTCCTGCCGCTCGGCGCGCGCCTTCAACTCGTACTTCCGCGCCATGAGCCCAAATTGTTGCACAAGTCCGTGCAATCATCTCCCCTTTCCGTTATACAATGGCGTGCAGCGAAATTGGCAGAGGCGAATAAAGACGAAAGTCAGGAGGCGGCCGCGATGAAGACAGCAACCGAAGGCGCGAAGGTGGTCCGGCCCGCGGACGGCGATGCGGTGTTCCTCGGGAGCATCGGCGCTCGCTTCCTGATCGGCGGCGGTGAGACGGGCGAGCGCTTCGCGTTCCTCGAGCATCCGATGTCGCCGCGCGCGCTGGCCGCGCCGCTACACCGTCACTCGCGCGAGGACGAATACAGCTTTGTGCTCGAGGGACGCATGGGGGCGCTCCTCGGCGACCAAGTGGTCGAGGCTGGACCGGGTGAGCTCGTCTTCAAGCCGCGCAACCAGTGGCACACGTTCTGGAACGCCGGTGATGCCCCCTGCCGGATCCTCGAGATCATCTCGCCGGCGGGCTTCGAGCGGTACTTCCGCGATCTCGCCGCGCTGGGCGGCCCGCGCAAGGCAAGCCCCGAGCAGTTCGCCGAACTGCTTCGCCGCTACGCGTTCGAGTCGCGGCCCGAGACCATTCCCGAGTTGCTGCAGCGCTTCGGGCTGCGCCTAGGCGAACCTCTCGCCGGCGGCTGGGCGCCCTGACGCCTTGCCCGTGCCCGTTCTTTCGTGTTCGTTGTTCATGTCAGCTCGCCACCGCCACGGTCTCGGCACGCTTCCAGACCTGCCGAAGAGCGTCGACGTGAGCGCCGGAGTAGATCTCCTCAGGCGGAACGAAGTGGTGGATACCGGCGAACCGGCGAATGTGAACGTCCGGAAGCAGGCGCGCGAGGATTCCGGCCCTGATCTCCTCGTGCACCCCGGTCTGGTCGCCATAGCCTACGAAGACCGGAACCTCGCATCGACGCAGGCGCTCTCGATCGAACGGGTGGGTGCCGAAGGCGGCCATCATCGAGGCCAACCCGGCCGGCCGCGTCTCCATCCACGGTGGCGGAGTTCCGGCGGGCGGGGCGAGACGGACCCCCTCCTTGACCTGAAGGGTCATGAAGATGCGCATGAAATCTGGACCGGACTTGCCCGCCAAGTCGGACTCCAGGCGGCGAAAGAGCTCGGCCTCCTCCGCCGATAGCCGCCCTGGAATCGAGGCGGGTTCGAAGAGCGCCAGGCTCAGCAGACGCTCGGGGTGCGCGCCGGCAAAGGCGAGCGAGACAAATCCTCCGCCGGAGTAACCGAGCAGGTGGAAACGGGCGAGGTCGAGGGAGTCGGCGAAGCGCGCCACCGCCTCGACCTCCATCTGGATCGAATAACCTGGCGGCGGCTTTGGCCCTGAGTACACCTCGAGATCTTTCGGATGGAACTCCACCTCTGCACCCAACGCCGCGGCAAGCGAGGCATAGCGCTGGGCGGCCGGCATCACACCGCCGGGCAGCGCGATCACATGAACGGTCACAGCTGACATCTCCTTCTCATCCGCCGGCGACTCGTGAGGCAGTCACCGACTCAGCCTCGAGCAGAGCCTTGATCCG
>DATGEO010000042.1:0-28272 GCA_035310015.1 Candidatus Dormiibacterota bacterium
ACGCCTCGCGAGACGAGGTCCGGCCCTGCGCGCAGGACGCCGGTGTCGCGGTCGATGGTGAGCGTCACCACGAGGATGCCGTCCTCCGCCAGGTGGCGCCGGTCGCGCAGCACGACCTCCTCGACATCCCCCACTCCCAACCCGTCGACGTAGACCAGCCCGGTCGTGATCTTCTCGCCGCGCGTGATCGAATCGGCGTCGAGCTCGACCGACTCTCCGTCCTCGACCACGATGACGTTCTCTTCCGCCATCCCCGCCTCGCGCGCGACCTCCGAGTGCTGTAGCAGCTGGCGATATTCGCCGTGGACGGGGATGAAGAACTTCGGCCGCGTCGCGTCCAGCATCTCGCGCAGCTCGTCACGGTGCGCGTGGCCGGTGACGTGCACGTTGCCCACCTCGGAGTAGAAGACACGCGCGCCGTGGCGGTAGAGGTTGTTCACGGTCTGCAGGACCATGCGCTCGTTGCCGGGGATCGGCCGCGCGCTGATCACGACCCAGTCGCCCTTGCGCACGTTGACGAGCGGATGGCGCTGGGCGGCAAAGCGCGTGAGGGCGGACATCGGCTCGCCCTGGCTGCCGGCGGTCAGGAGCAGCAGCTTCGAAGCGGTAATCCGGTCCGTCTGCTCGAGGGCGACCGTCAAACCTTCCGGGACGTCGAGGAAGCCGAGCTCGCGCGCGGTCTTGAAGTTCTGCTGCAGGCTCCGTCCCACGACGGCGATGCGCCTGTCGAACTGGATCGCCATGCGGACGAGGTGCTGGATGCGGTGGATGTTGGACGCGAAGTTCGCGACCACGATCCGCCCCGGCGCCTCGCCGAAGATGCGCTGAAACGGCGCGTGCAGGTCGCGCTCGGACCCGGAGTGGCCGCCGCGCTCGGAGTTGGTGGAGTCGCTGAGCAGCAGCAGCACGCCTTCGTCGCCGAGGGCACGGAAGCGGGCCATGTTGGTGGGATGGCCGTCGGGCGGCGCTGGGTCGAGCTTGAAGTCGCTGGTGTAGACGACCCGGCCGACGGGCGTCTGGATGGCAAGCCCCACCGCGTCGGGAATGGAGTGGCACACGGCAACCGTCTCGAGGCGAAACGGGCCCAGCTGCACGGCGTCGCCGACGCGCACCTCGCGAAGGTCCGCCTCGCGCAGGATGTGATGCTCCTTGAGCTTGGGCTTCACCAGTCCGAGCGTGAGTCGCGTCCCGTAGACCGGCACGTTGAGCTTCCTCAACGTGAAAGGAAGCCCGCCGATGTGGTCCTCATGGCCGTGCGTCAGGAAGATGCCGACCACCTCCCGCTCGCGCGAGAGGAGATACGAGATGTCCGGCAGCACGAGGTCGATGCCGAGCATGTCCTCCTGCGGGAACATCAGCCCGGAGTCGACGACGAGCACCTTGCCCTCGTACTCGAGGGCCCACATGTTGATGCCGACCTCGCCGAGGCCGCCGAGCGGTAGGTAGCGCAGCCGGCTCGTCACAAGAGCCGCAGCTGCTCGGCTTCCTCTTTCGGGGCCGGCACAGGTTCGGGCGGCGGCGGCGGCGCGAGGAATCGGTCGAGGTATTTGCGCACGGTGTCGAAGTCGCGCTCGAGGTCGGCGACGAGGGAGCCGTTGTGCAGCGCCGCGGCCGGGTGATACAGCGGCACCCACGCCACCTCGCCGCGCAGCACCAAGCTGCCGTGTATGCGCGAGATCGAGCCCTGGCCCGGCAGCAGCTGCTCGAGCGCATGGCGGCCGAGGATCAGCACGACCTTCGGCTTGACCAGCGCCAGCTGCCGTCGCAGATACGGCGTGCACGCCTCCGCCTCGTTGGGCATCGGGTCGCGGTTCTGCGGCGGCCGGCACTTGAGGACGTTGGTGATGTAGACGTCGCCACGTACCAGGCCGATCCGCGCCAGCAGCGTGTCGAGGAGCTTGCCCGCGGGGCCGACGAACGGCTCGCCCTGCCGGTCTTCGTTGAAGCCCGGGGCCTCGCCGACGATCATCACGTCGGAGGGTGCGGGTCCCACCCCTGGGACGGCCTGCGTGCGCGTGGCATGGAGGCCGCAGCGCGTGCAGGCGCGGACCTCGGCGTGAAGCTGCTCGAGATCCCCAGCGCTAAGCGACTTTCAGGCCTTCTTTGAAGGTGATCAGGTCGCCGGCGTCCTTGACGACCTTCATCACCGAGTGCAGCTGGTCGTCGGTGAGCGCGACCAGGGGCAGGCGGAACGGCCCGGTCGGAAAGCCCATCGCGTTGAGCACCGATTTCACCGGCACCGGGTTGGCGGCGGCCGTCATCAGCGCCTTGATCACCGGCAGCAGCCCGAGGTGGATGCGGCGAGCGGTGTCGTTGTCGCCCGCGAGGTAGGACTCGATCAGCCGCTTCATCGACGCGCCCGCCAGGTGCGACGTGACGCCGATGACCCCGTAGCCGCCCACGGCCAGCAGCGGCAGCGTGTAGCTGTCGTCGCCGCTCCAGACGTTGAAGCCCGCCGGCTTGCCGGCGCAGACCAGGCCCATCTGGTCGATGTCTCCGCTGGCTTCTTTGACGCCGACGATGCCCGGCAGCTCCGCGCAGCGAAGCGTGGTCGCGGCCGTCATGTTGATCGCGGTGCGGCCCTGGATGTTGTACATGATCGTGGGGCCGGCCTCCGCGATCGCCTTGAAGTGCTGGTACATGCCCTCCTGCGGCGGCTTGTTGTAGTAGGGCACGACCGCGAGCAGCGCGTCGGCGCCGGCCTTCATCGCGCGCTCGGAGAGCTTGACCGAGTGATGGGTGTCGTTGCTGCCGGTCCCCGCGATCACCGTGTGGCGCGGGATCGCCTTCTTCACCGCCTTGACGAGCTCGATCTTCTCGTCGTCCGACAGGGCCGGCGACTCCCCGGTCGTGCCCGAGACGACGACGCCGTCCGAGCCGTCGGCGACCAGGATGTTCGCCAGCTTCTCGGCGGCCGCGTAGTCGACCGAGCCGTCGGCGTGGAACGGCGTGATCATCGCTGTGAGGAGACGACCCAGCTCTTTCGCCATCAGACTTTGACCAGTCCCATATTCAGTGCCTCTTCGGCGATCTGGACCGCGTTGAGCGCGGCTCCTTTGCGCAGGTTGTCGGAGACGATCCACAGGGCCAGCCCTCTTGCCGTGGACGGGTCGCGGCGGATGCGGCCGACGTAAACCTCGTCCTTGCCCGCGACGTGGTGCGGGGTCGGATAGAGCTTCGCGTGCGGGTCGTCTTCGACGATCACGCCCGGCGCGCTGCCGAGCAGCGTGCGCACGTCCTCGGTCGTGATCGGATCGAACGTCTCGACGAAGACCGACTCGCCGTGGCCGATCGGAACGGGCACCCGCACACACGTCGCGGCGATGCGCAGCTCGGGCAGGTGCATGATCTTTCGCGTCTCGTTGGCGATCTTGACCTCTTCCTCGTTGTAGCCTCCGGCCTCCGGCCGCCAGCCGCCGGGCACGACGTTGTACGCCAGCTGATGCGGATAGACCGCTGCCGACGGCTCCGTCCCGTCGGCGATCGCCTTCGTCTGCTCCTCCAGCTCGTCGACCAGCGCCTTCCCCGCGCCGGAAGCCGATTGATACGTGGAGACCAGCACGCGCTCCACCCCGACCTGCTTGTGCAGCGGGTTGAGCACGACGGTCAGAGGGATGGCGCAGCAGTTGGGGTTGGCGACGATGCCTTCGTTGCCCGCGATGTCATCGCGGTTGACCTCGGGCACGACGAGCGGGACGTTGTCCTTCATGCGCCAGGCCGAGCTGTTGTCGATGACGATCGCGCCGGCCTCGACGGCGATCGGCGCGAACATCAGCGCGATATCGCTGCTCGCGGCGAAGAGCGCGATGTCGACGCCGTTGAAGGAATCCTCGCGGAGAGGCTCGACCGGGAGCCGCGAGCCGTTGTACGCCACCGTGATGCCCTTCGATCGCTCGGACGCGAGCGCGATCACCCGCTCCGCAGGAAAGGCGCGCTGAGACAGGACCTTCAGCATCTCCTGTCCCACGATCCCCGTCGCCCCGACGACGGCAACGTTTAATCGCTTGGAGGTGGGCACGGCCTCAGTTTAAATCGGTCTTGTGATTTGCGCCAACGCCCCGACCCGCTTTTGTGCGCAATGACGTCTCATTCCGCGGCCGAGACCCGCGTTTGTGCACAAACGGCGCGGTGGTGACTCCACTCAGAGGCCCAGCAGCTCGTCCAGGCCGCGATAGAAGCGGCTGCTCGCGGTGACGGCGCGAATCGCCAGCAGCACGCCCGGCACGTAGGCCTCGCGGCTGGTGGTGCGGTGGGCGATGGTCAGGGTCTGGCCCGGCAGCCCGAAGATGACCTCCTGGTCGGCGACGAACCCGGGCAGCCGCACGCTGTGCACGGCCACGTTGCCCTCCTCCCCGCCGCGCGTGCCCGCAAGCGTCTCCTTTTCAGGCTTCCTGTGCGCGAACGGCTTGCCTCCGCGTTTGGCGGCGAGGCGCCGCGCGGTAGCGAGAGCGGTGCCGGAGGGCGCGTCGAGCTTGGCCGCGTGGTGGAGCTCGATGACCTCGGCCGCCTCGAAGTGCGGCGCCGCGATCTCGGCGAGGTGCATCATCAGCACCGCGCCGACAGCGAAGTTGGGGGCCACGATCCCACCGACGCCTTTCTCCCGGCAAGCGGTCGCGATCTTGTCGACCTCGGCTGCGGGAAGACCGGTCGTTCCCACCACCGGCGACGCGCCCGCGGCCACAGCCGCCAGGGCGTTGTGCACCGCTTCCGACGGCCGGGTGAAATCGACGAACGCGCGCGGCCGCTTCTGGTGGAGGAACGTGGCCAGGTCGTCGCCCCTGGCCACACCGCCGACGTACTCGATCCCCGGCTCGTCCTGGAGCGCGGGGACGAGGATCGAGCCGACCTTGCCGCGGTAACCGGCGACCGCGACCCGGATCGGCTCGCTCATCTACTCAGTGGCGCGGGTTAGTGACGCGGGCCGCCGCGGCCCCGGCCGCCGCCGTTGCGACCGCCACGGTCGCGCCCGCCACCGCCGAAGCCGCTCTCGCGCGGAGCGGCGGGCGTCGCGAGCGCTGCCGCCATCACCTCGGGGTTGATGCTCTCGTCGATCGGCAGGCCCTTCGCGGTCAGCTCCTCGATCGCGGCCTGGCGGCTCAGGTTGAGCCGGCCCTGGCTGTCGATCTCGACCGCCTTGACCACGATCTCGTCGCCGACGTTGGCCACCTCCTCCGGCCGCTCGACCCGGTGGTCGGTCAGCTTCGAGACGTGGACCAGGCCATCCTGGTTGGGCAGGATCTCTACGAACATGCCGAACGGCATCATCCGGACGACCTTGCCCTTGTAGATCTTGCCGACCTCCACCTCGTCGGTCAGGCCCTTGATCCAGTCGATGGCCTTCTGGCCGCCCTCCTGGTCGACCGCAGCGATGAACACGCGACCGTCGTCCTCGACGTCGATCTGGGCGCCAGTCTCCTCGGTGATCTTGCGGATCATCTTGCCTCCGGGGCCGATGATGTCGCGGATCTTGTCCGGGTTGATCTGGATCGTGGTGATCCGCGGCGCGTAGGTGCTCATCTCGCTGCGCGGCCGTGGCAGCACCGCCAGCATCTTGTCGAGCACGAACAGCCGGGCCTCCCGCGCCTGCTCGAGCGCCTGGGCGAGGATCTCGTGGGTGAGGCCTTTGATCTTGATGTCCATCTGCAGGGCCGTGATGCCGTCACGCGTGCCCGCGACCTTGAAGTCCATGTCGCCGAGCGCATCCTCGACTCCCTGGATGTCGGTCAGCACCGCGAACTTGCCTTCGCGGGTCACGAGGCCCATCGCGATGCCGGCCACCGGCGACTTGATCGGCACGCCGGCATCCATCAGCGCGAGCGTGGAGCCGCACACCGACGCCATCGACGTGGAGCCGTTCGAGCTCAGGATCTCGGAGACCAGCCGCATCGTGTACGGCCATTCCTCCACCGGCGGGATCACGGCGAGCAGAGCCCGCTCGGCGAGCGCGCCGTGGCCTATCTCGCGCCGGCCCGGGCCGCGCAGCGGTCGGGCCTCGCCCACCGAGAACGGCGGGAAGTTGTAGTGGTGCATGTAGCGCTTGAACTCATCCGCGACGGTGAGCCCGTCCAGCTTCTGCTGGTCGGACATCGAGCCCAGAGTCGCGATGGTCAGCGCCTGCGTCTGGCCGCGCGTGAAGAGTCCGGAGCCGTGGGTCCGCGGCAGCACGCCGACTTCGACGGAGATCGGCCGCACCTCTTTCAGGCCTCGGCCGTCGATGCGCACGCCTTCTTCGACGATGCGCTCGCGCACGCGGTCCTTCAGCTTCTTGTCGAAGAGCTTGCCGAGGATGTCGGCGTGGTCGGGGAAGCGCTCGCCGAGCTCGACGATCATCTGCTTGCGCAGGTGGTCGATGCTCGCCTCGCGAGCGGCCTTGTCGGAGCCGAACGCGGCTTCGTCCAGGCGCAGCGCGAGGTATTCGTTGACGATCTCGACGGCCTGCTCGGGATAGACGTTCGGGATGAACTCGCGCTTCTCCTTGCCGACCTGCTGTTGCAGCTCGAGCTGGCCCGCGCAGATGGCGCGGATCGCCTCGTGCGCCTTGTCGAGCGCCTCGAGCACGACCTGCTCGCTGACGCCTTTGGCCCCGGCCTCGACCATGAGGATGGCGTCGGCCGTGCCGGCGACCACGAGGTCGAGCTCCGACTCGGCCATGCGCGACATCGGCGGGTTGACGACCACCTGGCCGTCGAGCAGGCCCATGCGCACCGCGCCGACCGGTCCTGCCCAGGGCACGTCGGAGATCACGATCGCCGTCGAGGCGCCGTTGATGCTCAGGATCGTCGGGTCGTTCTCCTGATCGACGCTCAGGACCGTGGACACGACCTGGATGTCCAGCCGGAAGCCGTCCGGGAACAGCGGGCGCAGCGGCCGGTCGGTGAGACGTGAGGCGAGGATGGCGGTCTCGCTCGGCCGCCCTTCGCGGCGCATGAACGCGCCGGGGATCTTGCCCGCCGCGTAGAGCTTCTCCTCGTAGTCACAGGTCAGCGGGAAGAAGTCGATGCCCTCCCGCGGCTCCCTCGACATCACCACCGTGCTCAGGACGACGGAATCGCCCTGCCGCACGATGACGGCGCCGTTGGCCTGCTCGGCCACACGCCCGGTTTCGATGGACAGCGTCCGGCCGGCCACCTCGATGTTCTTCGTCGTAATCGACACGCGTACTACCTCCATGTGTTTGGGAGGACTTCCGCGAGGTGCGAAGAGATCAGGTTCCTAGCAGCTGCCGCTCAGGCCGGGCGCCTCAGTGAGAGCTTCTAAGAGCTGACCCCGCGCCAGCGTGGAGTCCTCCCCTTATTGATTTCGCGCACCAAACCCCGGGTGCGCTCGGCTTATCTCCTGATCCCGAGCTTGGCGACGAGAGCGCGGTAGCGCTCGACATCGGTGTCTCTCAGGTAGTTCAGCAGACGCCGTTGCTTGCCAACCAGGAGGAGGAGGCCGCGGCGGGAGTGGTGGTCCTTGGCGTGCGTCTTCAGGTGCTCGGTGAGCTCCCGGATGCGCGTCGTCGACAGCGCGATCTGGACTTCGGGTGAACCGGTGTCCTTGTCTCCGCGCCTGTACTGGGCGATCAGCTTGCCCTTGACTTCCGTCTCTTCTGCCAAACCGACCGGGAATTATACCGGGCGACCTCGAGCGCCCGTTTAGCCGACGGTTTCCACGCTGCCGTCCGATCGCGGATCCGCGCCCGCTCGCCACCGGCCGGGGGCGTCGACCACGATCGCCTGCGCGTGGCCGAGGGTGCGATGGCCGGGCGGCAGCAGGGTCACGTCCGAGCGTCGTGCGAGCTCCGCCGCGCCGGGATAGGACGCCTCGACCGTGATGGTGCGCCCGTCCGGCGGGATCCGGATCCGCGGTCTGGCGACGGCCTCCTGCGGTTCGAGGCCGTGGTCGACCAGCTGGATCAGCACCTGCGTCTGCAGCTGCGGCTGGCCGTCTCCGCCCATGCTCCCGTACAGCGCCCACGGCCTGCCGTCGCGCGTGGCCAGGGCGGGGATGAGCGTGTGCCGGGTGCGCTTCTTCGGCTCGAGCCGGTTCGGGTCCGACGGATCGAGGCTGAAGTAGCACCCGCGGTTCTGGAGCAGGATGCCGGTGCCCTCGGCCACGATGCCGGACCCGAAGTCGTAGGCGACGCTCTGGATGAGCGAGACGTGGTTCCCGTGCTCGTCCGCGGCGCACAGGTATACGGTGTCGCCGCCGTCGCGAATGCGCTCGCGAACGGCGTAGGCCTTGTCGCGAGCCCCGCGAAAGACGTCCACAAAGCGTGCGCCGGGCCGGAGATCGGGCTCCGCCTGGAGGTTTCGCAGCAGCTCGATCGCGACCAGGCCCTGCGTCGGCGGAGGCAGCTCGTGCACGACGACGTCGCGATAAGGGACGGTCAAGGTGTCCACCCAGTCGGAGTGATGGGTCGCCAGGTCACGCGCCGTGACGAAACCGCCGCGCTTGGCGATCGCCGCCGCGATCGCCTGACCGATGTCGCCGCGGTAGAACCCGTTGATGCCATGGCGCCCCATGTCCCGGAGCACCGTCGCGAGGTCGGGGTTGCGGAGCAGCATGCCCGCCTCCATGGGCGGGTACAGCGAATACGCCGCCTGCTCCCGGCCCAGCATCTCGGCCGCGCCCTTCAGAAAGTCGGAGAGACCGGGCGTGATGAGGTAGCCGTCTTGCGCCATGGCCGCCGCCGGCTCGAGCAGCGGCGCCAGCCCGAGCGTGCCGTAGCGCTCGATGAGCCTCCCCCACGCCTCGACGGTCCCCGGCACCGTGACCGTGAGCGCTCCGCGCTCGGGCATGAGCTCGTGCCCTCGCGCGCGCACCGCGTCGATGGTTGCGTGCTCGCCCGACCGTCCCGCGCCGATGAGGCCCACCGGCTCCGACGCGCCCGCCGGCCACACGATGGCCATCAGGTCGCCGCCGAGAGAGGTCATGTGCGGGTACACGACGCACAGCACCGCGTCGGCGGCGATCGCCGCGTCGATGGCGTTGCCGCCGTCGCGCAGCACCTGCGCGCCCGCCTCGCTCGCCGCGCGGTGCGGCGTGGCGATGATGCCTCGGGTCACGCCGCCAGATTAGCCCTCACCCTTACCCTAGGCGCCTAAGCGCCACCAGGTTGGGACCTACTGATTGCTCCCGCGAGCGGGCGAGGGGATCACCGGGGAGTGATGAACTCGATCGAGCCGGGCTGGATCTCGAACAGCGCGGGCAGGTACCCGACCGCCTCGCCGTCCACGTCGAGGCGCACCTTCTTGGGCGAGCTGACCGAGATCCGCTTGCCGTAGAGGAGCTCGATCTTCGGGTTGGTCTGGTCCAGGTGCTTGCCGGCGCGGAAGTCGTTCATCCCGCGCATCGTCTCGATCTTGCCCGCGTTCTTGATGAGGATCACGTCGAACACGCCGTCCGTGGGTGACGCGGTGGGCGCCATCTGCATGCCGCCGCCGAAGAACTGGCAGTTGGCGATCACGACCTGCTGGCTCTTGGGCAGCTCATGCCTCACGTCGTCGATGTCCACGGTCATCGGCTTGTTCCTGAAGCCGATCAGGGCGCGTAGGCCGCCGATCGTGTACGCCAGGCTCCCGAAACGCTTCGTCCCGTTGCCCACCATCTGCACCACGTCACCTCCGAGCCCGGCGTCGGCGATGTTGATGAAGTGGCGCACGGCGGTCGAGCCGTCAGGCCTCTGGTAGGTCACGCAGCCCGCGTCGAGCCTTCGCGGCACCCCCGTCCGCAGCAGGCCGATCGCCGCCTTGGGGTCGGTGGGGATGCGCAGCGTGCGCCGGAAATCGCCGCCGGTGCCGAGGGGGACCATGGCGAGCTTGCTGGTCGTGGGAATCGGCGCTCCGTTGTGGAAGAAGCCGTTGAGCACCTCGTTCAGGGTGCCGTCGCCGCCGACCGACACGACCACGGGGCGTGACTCTCTGACCGCGCGCTCGGCGATCTCTGTCGCCTCGAGCGGGCGGGTCGTGAGCGCGGTCTCGTAGGGGATGCCGGCCGAGGGCAGCCAGGACTCGACCCGGGCCCAGTCGCGCCCGGACTTCCCCGCGCCGGACGCGGGGTTGACGATGAACAGCACCGGCGCGCCTCGCGTTGCTATCTCGCCCCTCCCATCGCCCGCGGGTTCAGGACGTGCGCCGGGTCGAGCGACTCACGCACCGAGCGCCACACCGCCATCCAACCTCCCATCTCGTCGGCGACCCACCGCGCCCGAACCTGCCCGGTGCCGTGGTGATGCGTGATCGTAGCTCCAAGCTCCAGCGCCGCACTCATCGCGCCCTCCCACGCCCGGTTGTAAGCCGAGCGCGCGTCTTCCTCTCTTTCCGCCGAACCGCCAAACGAGAAGTAGGCGCAGCAGCCCTGCTCGTAGGCGTGACTGAAGTGGCATAACGCGAGGCCGCCGGCGGCTATTGCGGATTTGACGCGCGAATGCAGCTCGGGCAGGGCGGTCCACCTCGCGGCCAGCTCGATGGTGTCGAGGTAGGCGCCGTCCGGCGCGAGCAGCGCCTTCATGCGCTCGGCGGAAAGATCGAAGCGGTGGCTCTGCCAGCGCTCGAACGGCTCCACCCCGAGGTCCTTCGCCGCGCCGGCGAGCCGCTTGACCTCGGCCGCCTCCGCCTTCGCCACGGCATCGAGCCCGGCCGTCGCCACCACCAGCAGGCATGCGTCCGCGGCCAGATCGAAGCCGTTGAAGGCGGTGTCTTCCGCGTCGTAGAGCCGGATGACCAGCGGCCGGAGGCCCGACTGCATCACGGCGCGCATCGCCTCGAGACCCGTCGCGAGCGAATCGAACGCGAAGCCGCGGCCGTGCACCGCTTCGGGGAGGCGGTGGACGCGCAGGTCGGCGCCCAGGATGACGCCCAGCGCTCCCTCGGCGCCGATCCAGAGCTGGTGCAGCGCCGGGCCGAGGGCCGAGCGCGGGCCCGGCCGCGGAGCGGCGAAGGTGCCGTCGGGCAGCACGACCGCCAGACCCTGGACCATGTCCTCGATGCTCCCGTAGCGGCTCGACTGCTGGCCCGACGACCGCGTGGAGATGAGGCCGCCGACGGTCGTTCCCGGCAGAGAGCTCGGGTAGTGCCCGAGCGTCAGGCCGCGATCGTTGAGCGCCTTCTCGAGCGCAAGGCCGTTGACGCCGGACTCGACGCGACAGATCAGGTTCGTCTCGTCGATCTCGAGTATCCGGTCGAACGCGCCCATGTCGAGCACGAGCTCTCCGCGCGCCGGCGCAAGCGCTCCGCACACTCCGCTGCCTCCGCCCAGAGGGATGACAGCGACCGAGTTCTGCGCGGCCCAGCGGAGGATCGCTGTGACCTGCTGGCGCCCGGAAGGCCGCGCCACCAGCACCGCGGGCGGCGCCTCCCCCGCGCGCTCGCGCATGATCGTCATCGGCCACAGGTCGCGCACCGGCCGCTCGTCGAGCGCCGCGGCGCCAACGATCGCTTCGAGCTCCGGCCTCACGCTTCGCGCGCGGCCCAGCGGCCCGCGAGCCAGCCGGTGAGGATCGGCACGCCGAACCCGAACGGGCCGGCGTAGTCGTATCCGCCGAGCACGGCTCCGGCCGCGTACAGGTTGCGATACGGCAGCGAGCCGTCCTCGTGCAGCGGATGCAGGCGCTGGTCCGTGCGCAGGCCGGCGCGAAACTCGCTCGCCGGATCCAGGTATTCGAGGTGCTGCAGGCGGGTGCCCTCCGTGCGCGCCGGCCGGCCCTCGTAGAAGACGCCGAGCCCCAGCAGCGGCTCGCGCGTGACGTGCTCTTTCACCAGCCCGCCGCCGATGTGCTGGCCGCTGGCGAGCACGAACGCGTCGGCGCGGTAAGGCTTGTCGCGCGTCTGCGCGGCGACGATGCGGTCGCCGCTGGCGTCGAGCTTCGTCACCTCGCTCCGCACCATGCCCAGCGCGATCGCCTGCTGCAGCCGCCACCCGTGCGGCGACGGCGGCGAGGCGAGGAGCTCGAAGCCCCCGTTGGGCAGGTTCGTGAAACCCGGCGGGTATGCGGTGAACGCGGCGTGCGTTTTCGCCTCGGGCGCACGGCGGCCGTAGAGGTCGGTGAGCGAGGCGGAGGGCGGCAGCTCCGGCATCGAGACCTCCTCCGCGATCGCTTCGACGTTGTGCAGCTCCTTCAGCGCCTGCGCGGTCGATGCCGCGTCATAGTCGCCGACCTCGCGGATGCCGATGACGGCGACGCGGCGCCCGGCCAGGCCGCGCAGCTCGCCCGGCGCGACGGTGGCCGGCACGACGTTGGCCGGGCGAGCGACGCCGTGGATGTCCGCGTAGAGCCCGCGCGCCTTCCACCCGCCCTCGTACTTGAGCCCGTCCCTCTCGAGCGCGAGCAGGAGCGCGGGAATGGCGACGTCGAGCTCCGAGGCCAGCCGCACGGCGTCGAGACCGAGCCGCGTGAACGGATGGTTCGGTTGCGAGCGCAGCACCGAGTCGAGGTCATCGAGCAGCTCCATTCCGCCGGCGTAGAGGGCGGTCGCCCCCGGCGCCCTGGCGATCACCGTGACCTCGGCGCCCTCGCGACGCGCGCCGAGCATCGCGGCGTAGGCCGCGATCCCACCGCCGACGATCACCACCCTCATCGGGCGACTAGGCGTCGGGTCTCGGCGACGTCGCGCTTGAGCTGCTGCACCAGGTCGGCGGGCGTGGCGAACTTGATGTCCGGATGCAGGTAGCGGACGAAGCGCAGCTCGAGGTGATGCTGGTAGATGTCGCCCTCGAAGTCGAGGAGGAACGCCTCGACCCGCAGCTGAGTGCCCCCGAACGTCGGCCGGTAACCGACTGACAGCGCCGCCGTGAACTCACGACCTTCGCCGAGCGCGCGCCCGGCATACGCTCCGAATGCCGGCACGAGCTTGTTCGGCTCGACGCCGATGTTGGCGGTCGGGAATCCAAGCCGCCTACCTACCTTGTCCCCGTCCTCGACCGGTCCGGACATCGAGTACTCGCGCCCGAGCAGCCGGTTGGCCTCGTGGATCTCGCCGGGCGTGTTCACGAGCCGGCGGATCTCGGAGCTGTGCAGCGCGTCGCCCCCGAACGTGAACGGCGGCACGACGTCGACCTCGAAACCGTGCTCCCGCAGCCAGCCGGCGTTGCCCCGGCGCTGGCTGCCGAACGCGAAATCGAAGCCGATGACCCAGCGCCGCAGCTCCATCACGCCGGCCAGCCGCTCCACGAACTGGTCCGGAGTCAGCGCCGAAAGCGCGCGGTCGAAGCGCAGGACGATGGCGTGCTCGATCCCCGCTGCCTCGATGAGCGCGAGCTTCTCCGACAGCGTCGTGATCGACTGGGGGCAGTTGGCGGGGTCGAGCACGCAGCGTGGATGCGGTTCGAACGTGACGAGCGCTGGCTGCGAGCCGGTGGCGCGCGCCGCCTCCACCGTCCGCCGGATCACGTCCTGATGGCCGAGGTGCACGCCGTCGTAGGAGCCGACGGTGATGGCGACCGGACCCACGTGCGCCTCCGGGAGGCCGAGGTGAACCTTCAGCTGAGCACCTTTTCCGGCACGAAGGTCCGGCGCAGCGGGTCGGTGTGACCGAGGGCGACGAGCCGGCCCTCGACGTCGTGCGCGCGGACCTGGCCAGGCCCGGGCTCGGGCAGGACGCGCACGGCACGCCCCTGCCGCACCATCGCCTCCTGCTCGACGGTGAGCCTGACCCGCTCCATGTGCGGCAGTATGACCTCGGCCGGAAGCAGCCGGGCGCGCACGTCCTCGGCCGTCGCCAGCTCCTCGCAGGAGACGGCTTCGGCGGCTTCCAGCGGGCCGTACGCGGTGCGCCGGAGGCGTCCGAGGTACCCGCCCACGCCGAGCGCCCGCCCGAGGTCGCGGGCGATCGATCGCATGTAGGTTCCGCTTCCACAGCGGATCTCGACCCTGGCCACCGGCTCATCTCCCGGCGCGAAATCGACCAGCCGCGCATCGTAAACCTCGACCTCACGCGCCGCGGGTCTCGGCTCGTCGCCACGGCGGGCGAGCCGGTAGGCGCGCTGGCCATCGATTTTCACCGCCGAGAAGGCGGGCGGCGCCTGGGTGATCCGGCCGACGAACCGGCTCAGCCCTGACTCCACGGCCTCGGCGGTCAACCCGCCAGCGTCGCCGCCCGGAATGCGTTCGGCCTCGGCGTCGTCGGTTGCGGTCGTGAAGCCGAGGTGGATGTCGGCGACATATGTCTTCGGCAGGAGCAGCGCGAACTCCGAGAGCCTGGTCGCCGACTCGAACAGCACCGGCAGCACGCCCGTGGCCAGCGGGTCGAGCGTGCCGCCGTGGCCGACGCGATGCGCCGAGGTCACGCGGCGAAGGCGGCGCACGACGGCGAACGAGGTCTCCCCCGCCGCCTTGTCTACATTGAGGACCCCGCTCTGAAAATGCGGCAGCTCAGGGCTTGGCTGAGGCGGCATTGATCGCCTCCTTGGCCGTCGCGAGCACGTACTTGACCGTTTCGTCCATCGGCTTGCTGATCTCGGCGCCGGCGGCGCGGATGTGCCCGCCGCCACCGAACATCGCGCACATGGCCGCCGCATCGACGCCACCGCGGCTCCGCACGCTGATCTTCGTCAGGTCGGAGTGCACTTCCTTGAAGAGGATTGCGAGCTCGAGCCCGGCGATGGAGTTGAGCGTGTCGATGATGCCCTCCGATTCCGCCATCACCGCGCCGGCCTCACGAAGCATCCGGCGCGTCACCTTCGCCCACGCGAGGCGGCCCTGCATCTCGACTCGCATCGTCGCGAGCGACATGCCGCTGAGCTTGAGCGTCGTCTCCGGACGCATCTTGTAGACGAGGGTCGCGATGTGTCCCGGGTCAGCGCCCAGGCTCGCGAGTCGCGCCGCGTCCTCGAGCGCGCGGGCAGTCGTGTTCTCGTGCCGGAAGCCGCCGGTGTCGGTGAGCAGAGCGACGTAGAGGTTGGTCGCGATGGTCTGGGTGATCTCGTAGTGGAAGTGGTAGAGCATCTCCATCACCAGCTGGCCAACCGCCGACGCGTCGGCGTCGATGACGTTGACGTCGCCGAAGCGCGAGTTCGACGGGTGATGGTCGACGTTGACGATGGTCGCGTGCTCGGCGATGTGCCTCACACCGGAGCCGGAGCGCTCGAGGTTGCCCGAGTCGAAGAAGAAGACCAGGCCGGGCTCGACCCCGCTCGGCGGCACGTCCTTGATGTCCTCGAAACCCGGAAGGAACGTGTACATCTGCGGCAGCGGCGGCGGGATCAGGACCCACACATGCTTGCCGGCGTTGCGCAGCGCCTCCGCAAACGCGAGGCTGCAGCCGAGGGTGTCGCCGTCGGCGTCCTTGTGCCCGAAGATGAGCACCTCGCTGTTGGCGTCGATCAGCTCCTTGATCTCGTCGTAGAGATGACCCGTTTCCGAAGGGGCGGTCGCTATGTTCCGCTCTCCCCCGCGTCCCGCGTCTCGGGAAGCACTTCCTTCAGCAGCTCCGAGATGTGGACGCTGTACTCGATCGACGGGTCGAGCTCGAAACGCAGCTCCGGGGAGAACTTGAGGTTCTCGAGGCGGCGGCCGAGCTCGTGGCGGATGAGGCCGCGCGCGGAGACGAGTCCCGCCATCGACGCCTTCTGCTCGTCCGGGTTGCCGAGCACGCTGACGCGCACCCGCGCCTGGCGCAGGTCCGGTGACATGCGCACGGCCGTGATGCTCACGAATCCGATGCGAGGGTCCTTCAGATCCCGGCGGATGATGGACATGATCTCTTCGCGGACTTGCTCACCGACCTGGTCGGTGCGGTAGCTGGTCATGACGACCTCCGGGTCAGTCAGCGTCGACTGACTAAATTTCTTCCCGCTCGAGGCGATACGTCTCCATGGTGTCGCCAGGCTGGAAGGCCTCGAAGCCCTCGAGCCCGATGCCACATTCCTGTCCCGCCGGCATCTCGCGTACGTCTTCCTTGAAGTGCTTGAGGGACGTGATCCGCCCTTCGAACACCTGGTCTTTGCCTCTCAAGAGCTTCACCCAGCCTCCACGGCTGACCTTGCCCTCCAATACCCTGCTGCCTGCGATCACGCCGAGGCGTGGAATCTTGATCGGGGTGATCACCTCCACCTTACCCTCTCGGATCTGCTTGTAGGTGGGCTCCCTGAGGCCCTTGGCCGCGCGCTCGACGTCCTCGGTGAGCTTGTAGATGACGTCGTAGTAGCGCACCTCGACCTTGGCCCTCTCGGCCGCGGCCTGCGAGGCCGGCGTCGGCTTGAGGTTGAAGCACACCACGATCGCGTTCGAGACGCTCGCCAGCAGCAGGTCCGAGTCACTGACCGCGCCGACGCCCTGGCCGACGATCTTGATCGCGACCACGGGGTCTTCGATCTTCTGGAGGGCGGAGAGCAGGGCTTCGAGCGTGCCCTGGGCGTCGGCCTTGACGACCAGGCTGAGCTCCTTGACCTCGCCTTCCTTGGCGCGGCGCGCGAGCTCCTCGAGCGTGATCCGCGGCGCGACGTCGCGAGCGGCCTCCTGCGAACGGCGCTCCATGAGCTTGGTCAGCGCGATCTGGCGCGCGGCGCGCTCGGAGACGACGACCTGGAAGATGTCACCAGCCTGCGGGACCTCGCTCATTCCGGACACGACCACCGGCGTGGCGGGGCCCGCTTCGGCCACGCTGCGGCCGCGGTCGTCGGCCAGCGCGCGCACGCGGCCGTAGATGTGACCGCACACGAAGTCGTCGCCGACCTTGAGCGTTCCGGCCTGCACGAGCACGGTCGCGACCGGACCGCGCCCGCGCTCGAGGTGGGCGTCGACGATCGTGCCGATGGCGTTGCGGTTGGGGTTGGCCTTGAGCTCGAGGATGTCGGACGACAGGACGATCGTCGTCAGCAGGTCCTCGATTCCCTGCCCGGTGCGCGCGCTCACGTGCACGCACTCGTACTCGCCGCCGTAGTGGCGCGTGACGATGCCCTGCTCGGCCAGCTCCTGGTGGACGCGGTCGACGTTGGCGTTGTCCTTGTCGACCTTGTTGATGGCGACGATGATCGGCACCTTCGCCGCGCGCGCGTGCTGGATCGCCTCGATGGTCTGCGGCATCACTCCGTCATCGGCGGCGACCACGAGCACGACGAGGTCGGTGACCTGCGCGCCGCGGGCGCGCATGGCGGTGAAGGCCTCGTGGCCGGGAGTGTCGATGAAGACGACCGGATGGCCGTCCGCGGTCTCGATCTTGTAGGCGCCGATGCGCTGGGTGATGCCGCCGGCCTCGCCCGCGGCCACTCTCGTCTTGCGAATCGAGTCGAGGATCGAGGTCTTGCCATGGTCGACGTGCCCGAGCACGGTGACGATGGGCGGGCGTTCCACCAGCTTGCTCGGGTCTTCGTTGGCGAGAGAGAACAGCTCTTCGCGCGAGGTGGTGACGACATCGCCCTCGCCCGCCGCGGACTCGACGGCGACCACGTCCTCGCTCTTGACCGGCTCGACCGTGTAGCCGAACTCGTCAGCCACGATCTCGGCGGTGGCGAAGTCGATGACCTGGTTGATCGTCGCCATGATGTTGGACGTCATCAGCTTCTTGATGACCTCGACCGGGCTCACGCCCAGCTTGTCGGCGAGGTCTTTGACCGTCAGCGTGGGCGGCAGGACGGCCTTGCGGTCGCCGTTGGTCTCGATCTTCACCGCCACCGACGCCGGGCGGAAGGCCGAGCGGGCGGCATCGATCGCCCCGGGCGCCAGGGGCGCTGTCGGGTTGCGCGTCAGCCGTCGCTGCTGGAGAAAGTTCACCAGCTCCTTCTGGCTGATTCCAAGTTCGCGCGCGAGTTCGTGTGCTTTCATGCCGGAACGTTCAATTATCCCTATCTGGGCGAATCGCTAAACGGAGGCCAGGTCCGACCACAGCTGCGGCGGCACTCCGGCGCCGAGGTTTCGCTCCAGCTGGCGGCGCTTGCGCGCCGCCTCCAGGCAGGCCGTCTGGCGGTGCAGGTACGCGCCCCGGCCCGGCGCGTGACCGGTCCGATCGATCACCGCGGAACCGTCGGGCGCGCGGACGACGCGCACCAGCGCGGCCTTCAGAGCCTCCTCGCGGCAGGCGATGCAGGTGCGGACCGGCTCATGCCGGGGCTTCGGCATCGGGAGGCGCCTCCGAGTCGGCCGCCGGCGGCTCGTCGCTCGGCTTTATGTCGATGCGGTAGCCGGTGAGCTTGGCGGCCAGCCTCGCGTTCTGCCCATCGCGTCCGATGGCCAGAGAAAGCTGCGAGCGCGGCACCAGCGACGTCGCCGTGCGCGTGGTGCGGTCGATCGACACCGACTCGACCTTCGCCGGCCCGAGCGCGGCGGCGACGAAAGCCTCCGGGTCCTCCGACCAAGGGACGATGTCGACGTGCTCGCCGGCGAGCTCGCTGAGGATCGCGCGGTGGCGGACGCCTTTCGGGCCCACGCACGCGCCCACGGGGTCGAGGCCGGGCTGGTTGGACGCGACGGCGATCTTCGTGCGCAGCCCGGGCTCGCGGGCCAGGGCTCGAATCTCGACGGCGCCGGCCTTGATCTCCGGCACCTCGGCCTCCAGCAGCCGGTGGACGAAAGCCTTCGCCGCCCGCGATACGCGCACCTGCGCCTGGCGCGGGTTGCGCTGCGTCTCCAGCATCAGGACCAGCACCGGCCGGCCCGGGTGCAGCAGCTCGCCGGGGATCTGCTCCTCGGGCGGCATGATGCCCTCGATGCGGCCGAAGTCGACGTAGACCGTCTCGTTCTCGATCCGGTCGACCACGCCCGACGCCAGCTCGCCCCGGTGCTCCGAGACTTCGCGCAGGACCTTGTCGCGCTCGAGGTCGTGGATGTGGCGCAGCACGGCGTGCTTCGCGGTCTGCGCAGCCAGCCGCTTGAAGTCCTCGGACGGCAGGGTCTCGATCGTCTCGGTGCCGTCCGGGTTGAGGACTCGACCGCGCACGTCGAGCGCTCCGGTGGCGGTGTCGAGCTTCACGGTCACCGCGCCCCTCGGGTTGAAGGCGCGCGCGTAGGCGGCCGCCAGGGCGTCCTCGACCGTGTGCAGCATCTCGTCAAACGGGATGCCGACCTCCGTGCAGAGCGCGTTCAGCGCGTCCGCAAGGCTCTCGGTCGACTGCTCAGAGACTGACCGCGAGCCTGCCCGAGGCAACGTCTTCCCATCCGATGTGGACGACCACCGGCGCGCGGCCCTTCGGGCCTTTGGACTGCACAGCGATGCCGGCGCCGTCGACGGCGACCAGGTCGCCCTCGACGACCGACTCGCTCTCCCCCGTGCGGTAGCGAACGTTCACTCGCCTACCGCTGAAACGCTCGTAGTCCCCCTTGCCGCGCAGCGGCCTTTCGGCGCCGGGCGAGGAGACCTCCAGGTCATACGGTCCCGGGATCAGTGACGAGTGATCGAGCAACGGGCCGACGACCTTGCTCACCCGCTCGCAGTCGGCGATGGTGATCGGCTCCGGTCGGTCGATCGACACCCGCAGAGTCCGCCCCGACTGGCCCGACTGCTCGACCGCGTACAGCTCGTAGCCCATGTGCTTCACGGTGGGCTCGAGGATCGCTCGGATCGACGGTATTGGCCAAGTGGGCATGTCCGGATGCTTCTTAGCGTACAGGGCTCCGCGTGGACCGGCTTCGCCGGGACACGCCCCGCGTTCAGCCCGGCGATCAGCGACCAACGGGGGGTTCACCACAAGGGGGGCCCGCCCCCCTTGTGATCATCTGACGGGTTGCAGGCGCCTCCAGACCACCAGCAGCGGGGCGGCGTTGAAGATCGAGCTGTAGGTGCCCGACACGATGCCGATGACCAGGGCAAGAGCGAAGCCCTTCAACGTCGGGCCGCCGGCCCAGAGGATCGCGACCAGGACCAGGACGACGGTGAAGCTGGTGATGATCGACCGCGCCGCCGTCTGCATGATGCTCAGGTTCACCACCTGCTCGAAGGACAGGCGCTGGCTCACGCGCAGGTTCTCGCGGATCCGGTCGAAGACCACGATCGTGTCGTGCACCGAGAAGCCGACCACGGTCAGCACCGCGGTGACGAAGAGGCTGTCGATCTCGGCGATGTGCCATCCGAGCACCGCGCCCATGATCGAGAACAGGCCGGTCAGCAGGAACACGTCGTGCAGCAGGGCGGCCAGCGCCGACCCGCCGAACTGAAAGCCGGCGCGCCATCCGCCGGGCACGTTGCGGAAGCGGATCGCGAGCAGGAGCAGGATCGCGATCGACGCGAGCACGACGGCCAGCAGTGCGAACTCGATCGTCTCCTTGGCGATCGTGCCGCCCACCGACAGGATCGACAGCTTGCTGCGGTCGATTGGACCGACATTCTTGTCCAGGTCGGCGATGAGCTTGTTCTCCGCCGTCGGCGACAGGACGTCGGTGCGGATGATGTAGCCGCCGCCTCCCGTGGAGATGACCGTGCCCCCGACGTTCTCCGCGGCGACCGCGCTCTCCACCGTGTTCAGCGGCGGGTTGTTGCTGAAGCTGACGGTGGTCTCGGTGCCGCCCGCGAAGTCGATGCCGAGCAGGAAGTGCCTGGTGGTCATCGAAATGATGCCGGGGATGATGATGATCAGCGAGAGCAGGAAGAACCAGTTCCTGCGGCCCACGATGTCGAGCTTGCGAACGCGCGGAGGCTCGGGCTCTTTGACCGGCGGCGCGGGCGCGGCGACAGCCTCCTCGACGGCCTCCACCTCCTCGAGCGCCGTCTCGTCGGCGTATTCGCCCGAGTACTCGTTGCCCTCGTCGGCCTCTGCGGGCTCGTCCTCGCTCACCGGGCTCTGCTGTTTGTCAGACGGATCGAGCACGGTCCACTCCGAGCAGCGCCGGCCGGCGCATGCCGCTAGACGAGAGCACGATGGCCAGCAGGTTGTGGGTCACGAAGATCGACGAGAACAGGCTGGCGATCACGCCGATCGCGAGCACGATGGCGAATCCCTTGATCGCGGCCGGCCCGACGAACAGCAGGATGCCGCAGGTGATCAGCGTCGACGAGTTCGAGTCGCGGATCGCGGGCCACGCGCGCCTCACCGCGGCATCGACCGCGGCGGGTATGGTGCGCCCCGCGCGCACCTCTTCCTTGAATCGTTCGAAGATCAGCACGTTCGCGTCGACGGCCATACCGACGGACAGGATGAAGCCGGTGATGCCGGCCAGCGTCAGCGTCACCGGGATCGCCTTGAACAGCGCGAACACCGCGCCCGCATAGAAGAGGAGGGCGAGGCTCGCGAGGAATCCGGGCAGGCGGTAGTAGACGATCATGAACAGCACCACGATCGACAGGCCGAGAAGGCCCGCGGCGATGCTGAGCTTCACCGACTCGGCGCCGAGGGTGGAACCGACCTGCGTGACGTCGAGCACCACGAGGTCCACCGGCAGGGAGCCGGAGTTGATGCCGGTCGCGAGGTCGTTCGCCTCGGTCTGGGAGAAGCCCGCGGAACCGCCGCTGATCTGCGCCTGGCCGCCGGAGATCTCGCTGTCGGTGATGGCGTCGACGAGCATCTTGCCGCCGTTGTCGTAGCGCTGAAGCAGCGCCGCCTGGACGCCGGGGTTGTCCCACTGGTCGATGTCCTGCTGCGTCAGGTCGAGCCAGATGGTGAGGAAGCGCTCTGGGCATCCGGCGTTGGGATCGGTCGCCGGGTCGCCGGGACACGCGTTGACGTTGTTCCGGGTCAGGGTGTCGAACTTGGTCGCGCCGGTCGAGGTGAACGTGATGTTGACGACCCACGCGACGCCGTTCTGGTCGAGCGACGCCGACGCGCTGCTGATGTCGTCACCGGTGAGGCCTACGAGCTGCGGCTTATAGCCCGGATGGGGGCCCGAGGTGTTGGCGGGGTTCGTATCTTTCACCCACTTCGTGTAGACGAGCTTGGTCACGCGGCCGATGACCTTCTCCGCCTGGTCCGCGCTCACCCCTGCCAGGTCGACCGTGATCCGGTCGTTGTTCGAGCCGGCGCCGCGGATCTCCGGCTCGCTGACCCCCAGGGCGTTTACGCGCTTGTTGATGACGTCGACCGTGCGCTGCTGCACGTCCGCTCGGTTCTGGCCCGGCGGAAAGTTGGTGAGCTGGTAGTCGATGTGCGTGCCCCCCGCCAGGTCGAGGCCCTTGTGGATGTAGAGCTGCCAGCCGAAGTAGTTCGGTGGAAGGCCGGGGACGTTGCCGGTCATCGGGTACTTGTTGGCGGCGCGGTAGACGAAGCCCGCCCCGTCGACGGCGACCGAGAAAATCAGGATCGCCACGATGAGCAGCCGAACCGGCCAGGAGAGGATCAGTTGCACGGCCTGTGAAGTCTAGGACCTGCACAGCTAACGCTGCCGGAAGAGCAGGTTCAGCGCGATGGTCAGTAGAACCGACAGGATGATGCTCGTCGCGATCGGGATGTAGATGGTCAGATTGCCGCTCCTGAGCGTGAAATCGCCGGGCAGGTGAAGGCGTCCGAACAGCATCAGCGCGCCGCCCACGATTGCGATCACCACGCCGAAGATCAGCAGGATTCGGCCCAGATCCGCCATGCCCTATAGCAGTCTCGCCTGACCCTCCGGCGGCTGGATGCCGAGGTGCTCGTAGGCCAGCTCGGTGGCCACCCGGCCGCGGGCCGTCCGGGCCATGAACCCGATCTGCATGAGGTACGGCTCGTGCACGTCCTCGATCGTCTCGGGCTCCTCGGACAGGGACATGGCGATGGTGTCCAGGCCCACCGGGCCGCCCTTGAACTTCTTGATCAGCGTCTCCAGCAGGCGCCGATCGATGGGCTCGAGGCCGAGCTCGTCGATGTCCAGCATCGCCAGCGCCTGGCGTGTGGCGATCACGGTCGCGCGTCCGTCCGCGCGGACCTGGGCGTAGTCGCGGACCCGGCGCAGCAGCCGGTTGGCGATGCGCGGCGTGCCCCGGGCGCGGCGGGCGATCTCCGAGACCGCCGCATCCTCGATCTCGATGTCGAGGATCCGCGCCGAGCGCCGCACGATGGTCTCGAGCTCTTCCTTGGTGTAGAAGTCGAGCCGGTAGACGGCGCCGAACCGGTCGCGCAGCGGGCCGCTGAGCAGGCCCTGCCGCGTGGTCGCGCCGACGCACGTGAAATGCGGAAGCGGCAGCGTGGCCGCGCTCGCGCCCACGCCTTTGCCCAGCACGGCGTCGAAACGGAAGTCCTCGAGCGCGGGATACAGCGACTCCTCGACGACGGTGTTCAGGCGGTGGATCTCGTCGATGAAGAACACGTCGCGGGTGCTGAGGTTCAGAAGGATCGAACCGAGCGCGCCCTGGTGATCGATCGCCGGCCCCGAGCTCACCTTGATGGCGACGCCCAGCTCGTTGGCGATGATGTGCGCGAGCGTCGTCTTGCCAAGGCCGGGCGGACCGCACAGCAGGACGTGCTCTACCGGCTCGCCGCGGCGGCGCGCCGCTTCGAGCAGGATGCCGAGGTTCTCGCGCACCTGCAGCTGGCCCACGTAGTCGGACAGGCGCTGCGGCCGCAGCGTGAGGTCGTACTGGTCGTCGTCCGCGCGCGCGTCCAGCACCCGGCCGTCGGCGTCGCTCATTTCCTGCCCAGCGCGCGGAGCGCCGACGCGAGCGCCTCCTGGGTCGAAGGCGTCACCTTCCAGTCCACCGCCTCCATTCCGATCCGCGCCTCCTGTGAGGAGAACCCGAGGTTGCGAAGCGCCGCCTCCACCGCCTTCGGCACCGCGCCATCGCCCGCGACGGCGGCGGCGCGAGGCACGACCTCGAGCTCGGCGACGGCGTCGAGCTTCGGCTTCAGCTCGATGATGACCTTGGCCGCGGTGCGCTGGCCGACCCCGCTGGCGCGGCGGATGGGCGCTGGGTCTTCGCCCATGATCGCGCGCTTCAGGACCTCGATGCTCGCCGCGCTGAGGATGTTGAGGCCCACCTTCGGCCCCACTCCGTCGACGCCGATCAGCATCTCGAACAGCTCGAGCTCAGCGGCGGAATCGAAGCCGTACAGCGCGAGCTGGTCCTCGCGGACGTGTGTGTGGACGTGCAGGTCGACCTTGCCGCCAGGCGCCGGCACCTTCTGCCGCGTCGTCGTCGAGACGCTGACCATGTAGCCGACGCCGCCGACGTCGACCACGACGAAGTCCTGGCCGGCGCGCAGCACGGAGCCGCTGAGATGTGCGATCACCGGCGGCCGCCGTTGAACTTCCGGCTGCGCGCGTGGCACACGGCGATGGCGATGGCGTCGCGCGCGTGCTCGTCGAGCTTGCCCTCGGGCAGCTTCACCTGCGCCGCGAGCATGCGCGCGATCTGCTGCTTGTCCGCCTTGCCGTAACCGGTCAGCACGATCTTCACCTGCGCCGGCTTGTACTCGAACACCGGCACCCTGCACTCCTCGAGCACCGCGAGGATCGCGCCGCGCGCCTGCGCGACGCCGATGGCGCTGGTCGCGTTGCGGCCCATGAAGAGCTCTTCCAGCGAGGCCTCGGATGGATGGTGCTCGGCGATCAGCTCGCGCAGCCGCTGGGTGATGGCGATGAGCCGCGGGCCTTCGCGTCCGGGGATGGTCACGACGGTTTCCGACGCGACCACGTGGTTGGGTTCGGCGAGCACCGCGAAGCCGGTGCCGGCAAGACCGGGATCGATCCCGACGATCAGTCCGTTGGAGCTACCTGGCACCTATCCATGCAGGTTCTATACCTGTGCTGAGACTCTTTCAAGGACGTCGGCTGGGATGTCGAAGTTGGCGTAGACCTGCTGGACGTCGTCGTCCTCCTCCAGGGATTCCATCAGCCGCAGGACGGAGACCGCCCGGTCCTCGCCCACGGACACGGTTTGCTTGGGCTGCATCGTGATCTCGGCGTTCTCCACCATGACGCCGGGGAGCGACTCGAGGGCGCCCTTCACCTTCTCGAAGGTGTTGGGCGAGGTCGTCACCTCGACCGACTTGCCCTCGACCTGCACGTCGTCGGCGCCGGCCTCGATGGCGGCCAGCCCGACCTCTTCGGGGTCCGCCTTCTCAGCGTTGGCCGCGATGACGCCCTTGCGCTCGAACATCCAGCCCACCGAGTTGGACTCGCCGAGGTTGCCGCCGCCCTTGGAGAAGCGGTGGCGGATGGACGCCGACGTGCGGTTGCGGTTGTCCGACAGCGCGTCGACCATGATCGCCACGCCGCCCGGGCCGTAGCCCTCGTAGCGGATCTCATCGAGCCTTTCGCCCGCAAGCTCGCCGGTCCCGCGCTTGATCGCGTTCTGGATCCGGTCGGCGGGCATGTTGATCTCCCGAGCCTTCTGGATCGCGAGCCGCAGCCGGAAGTTGCCGTCGGCGTTGCCGCCGCCTTCCTTGGCCGCGATGGTGATCTCACGGCTGGCGCGGGTGAACGCCTGCCCGCGCTTGGCGTCGACGATCGCCTTCTTGTGCTTGATGCCTGCCCATTTGGAGTGGCCGGACACGGTTAAACAAAGCCTCCGAACATGCTTTCGCTGATTTTACTTCAGGACAAACCGCGTCCACCGACGCTTGCCAACCTGAATCACGTCGCCTGGTCGAATCGGATCGTCACCGGTTGCCACCGCCGCGTTGATCTTCACGCCACGCTGCTCGATGAGCCGACGCGCCTCGCTGTTGGACTTGGCGAGGCCGCTGTGGACCATAGCTTCGATGAGTCGTATCGGAAAGCCCGTTTGGAATTCCTCGATCTCGGCGGGCTGTTCATGCGCCCGAAACTTCAGGTGAAAGTCGGCCTCCGCATCGTCGGCAGCTTTTGGGCCATACAGCCGGTTTACGAGTTGCCACGCAAGCAAAGATTTCGCGTCTCGGGGATGTAGATTCCACGCGATTTCGAGATCGTCGGAATGAAGCCCTGAGATGAGGCGCAAATACTTCTCGGTGAGGCGATCGGGGATCGACATCGTCTTGCCGTAGATCTCCTCGGGCGGCTCGCTGACGCCGATGTAGTTGCCGAGTGACTTCGACATCTTCTGCTCCCCGTCCCGGCCTTCGAGCAGCGGGAAGACGGCGATGTCCTGCGGCTCCTGGCCGTACGCCTTCTGGATCTCGCGGCCGAAGAGGAGGTTGAAGAGCTGGTCGGTCCCGCCGATCTCCACGTCCGCGCGGACCGCGACCGAGTCGTAGGCCTGGTTGAACGGGTACAGGATCTCGTGCGCGCCGATCGCGATCCCGGCGCGCATGCGCTCGGCGAAATCCTCGCGCTGGAGCACCTGCTGCAGCGTCGCCTTCGCCAGCAGGCGAAGGATGTCCGCCGCCGCCATCTCGGCAAGCCACTCCGAGTTGCCGTGGATCTCGGTGCGTTCGCGGTCGAGAACGCGGAAGACCTGCTCGAAGTACGTCCTGGCGTTGGCGTCGACCTGCTCGCGCGTGAGCATCGGCCGCGTCTCCGAGCGGCCGCTGGGGTCGCCGATGAGCGCGGTGTAATCGCCGACTATCAGCACGACGGTGTGACCGTGGTCCTGGAACAGCCGCAGCACGTCGAGCACGACGAGGTGGCCGACGTGGATGTCGGGCGCGGTGGGGTCGAGGCCCAGCTTCACGCGCAGCCTGTCGCCGCGCTCGAGCCGCGCGCGCAGGTGTTCCTCCACGTGAATCTCGACCGCGCGGGCGCGCAGCTCGTCGAATAGCGACAAGACGGGCGCTAGCTTACTGGGCCGCGGCTGAAGTACTGGTGCGGGTCGCTGGGCAGCACCGGTTGGAAGATCGCGACCACGGGCTTGTAGATCGCGTTGACGATCGGCACCGCAATGTGGGACGCCTGCACCGAGTCGTGGATCCGGGCCTGGTTGTCGTCCAGCGCTCCGCCGCCGCTGGGGCTTCCCGCAGCCTGGAACTCGTACACCACGAGGACCGAAAGCAGGATCCCGGTGAGGATGCCGAGAATCAGGCCGCTCATCCGGTTCCACACGATCGCCGTGATCTGGATCTGCGCGTTGGCGAGCTGGGCCGCGCCCTCGACGAGGATCAGCACGATGAACAGGAGGCCGAAGAACCCGAAGATGCGCGCGTCAGGCGTCTCGAGGGACGTCGCCTGCTGCAGGATGTTGCCCGCCTGCAGTCCCATCCCGGTCGCGGCCAAAAAGGCGACGTAGAGCGCGACCACGCCGATGCCGCGGCGCAGGACCCCGAAGAAGTAGCCGAGAACCGCGTAAATCGCGATCAGAAGGATCGGTAGGACGTCCAGCCAGCTCACGTTCGGAAGCCGGCCCGGTGCTTCCTTTCCAGGGCGCGCTTGATCTCAGCCATCACTCCCTCCACTTCGGCGTCCGTCAGGGTGCGCTCGGGGCTGCGGAAAGTCAAGGTGAAGGCGATGCTCTTCCTTCCGTCCCCGATCTGTCCACCACGGTATTCGTCGAAGGCCCGGACGTGCTCGAGGAAGGGCCCCGCGGCGGCCTTGATCGTGGCGTGCAGCATGGCGGCGGGCGTGTCCTCGTCCACGACCACGGCCAGGTCGCGCTGCACCGACGGATAGCGGGGCAGCTCGGCGGCCTTGCGCTCCGCCGCGGCGCCGAGCAGAGCCTGGACGTCGATGTCCAGGGCCACGGCCCGACCGTCGAGGTCGAACGCGGCCAGCGTCGAGGGATGGAGCTCGCCGAGCACACCGAGCTCCACGCCTCCGACCGCGACGGTCGCCGTGCGGCCGGGGTGGAACAGATGCGGCGCCGCGCGCTCGTAGGCGGCCCCGGGCGCGGCGGCGTCGGCCGCCAGGCGGTCCATCACCGACTTCAAACGGAGAAAGGCCGCTCTACCTGCACCGGGTTCGTCGCCGACGCGGGCCACCACGGTCAGGCGCACCGGCTCCTCCGCCAGCCCGCCGTCGACCGTCCCGCGGTACACGCGCGCCGTCTCGAACACGTCGACGCGCTCGCCGGTGCGGTTCTGGTTGAAGCGCGCGACGGCAAGAAGCGACGGCAGGAGTGACGTGCGCATCGTGTCGAGCTCATCGCTCATCGCATTGATCACCGAGCGCGCGCCGTCGGCAAGACCGAGCTTCGCGAGCGTCCGGCGCGACACGAGCGCAGGGCTGACGACCTCTTCGAATCCCGCACTCAGCACGACCTCCCGGATGTTCCATGCGCGGTCGGAAGCGTCCGCCGGCTGCCATTTGGTGTGACGGGCGCCGGGCAGCGTTCCGGGGATGCGCTCGATGCCGTAGATGCGGCCGACCTCCTCCACGACGTCCTCGGGCAGCTCGACGTCGAGGCGGAACACGGGCGGCAGCACGTCCCACGGGCCGTCCTGCTCGGCACGGACCTGGAAACCAAGGCCGCGCAGGATCTGCTTCGACTCTTCCGGCGCGACCTCGACGCCGAGCAGGGCATCGATCTTCTCCGGCTCGACCTGGATGCGCACCGGCTCCTGCGGTCGCGGGTAGACGTCCACCCATTCGGAATGGACCTGCCC
>DATGEO010000043.1:0-2894 GCA_035310015.1 Candidatus Dormiibacterota bacterium
CGAGAACGTGCGCGCGCACTTGCGGCGGGTCTCGCGCAGCGGCCACAGCCACGCGGTATCGATGTGCGCGTGCCCGACCGCGTGGATGAGATGTGACGACATGCTCGGCCGGGACAGGGCCTGCTCGAGCACCCTTGGATCCTCGGTGCGGGCGAATTCATCCAGGGCGCTCTGGATCTCGACGCGGCGCTCACCATCCGGCAGCGCATCGGCGAGGTCCACCAGCACCTTGACGTCCAGGGCGAGCGCGCGTAGGCGAGGGTCCTGGATCATCAGCTCGGCCTGGCGCAGCGTGAATGCCGGATCCGGCGCCTGCCTCAGGGCGATCATCGACGGCGCCGGGTCGGACCCGGCAAAGAAAGTGATCGGATTGGCCGCGGCCTCGAGGTAGAAATCGACCTCGGTACCCTCGATCGGCAGCCAGCGGTGGTTGGGATCGACCCCGCGCCACGGCCGTCCGTCCTTCCAGGCCAGGGCTTCGCAGGTGAACCCGGTCGCGTCGATGAACCCAAGGTCGAACACCGCCACGACTCCTTGCCCGGACCAGGACGCCGGAACGCGGCCCTTGACGTGGAACCAGGTCGTGCTCCAGGGCGGGCCCCATCGATGCCCTAGATCGATAGGCGAGAACTCGCGGGTGATCGCGTCGGAGTATGCGATTGGCTCACCCCGTACCGACATCGCGCTCAGCTCCAGGGGTGCGTGCGAGCCTGCGGCCGACGCCCGATGACCGTTCGCCAGCAAGAGACGGAATCGCTCGTTCGGTATTTCGACGTAACCGGTCGCCATTCTTTCAGTCGCCCTGCACACCACCAAGGGTGATGCGCCATCTGGACAGCGCGATCAAACGGCTTGGCTTCAGGATCACGATAGCCGGTTACTGCTGGGGTTTTCCCACGACAGCTGATCCACGCACTCGGAGTCGATCCTTTGTGCTGACCGGCGTGGTCGACCTTTTCACTGGGGTTCGCCGCTGACGGTGTGCGTCAGTCGGCGCCCAGGGGCACCAGCGCGAAGCGGTTGACGTCGACCAGGCCCCGGTCGGTGATCTTGAGCTCGGGGATCACCGAAAGGGCAAGAAAGCTCAGGCACATGAACGGCGCGTCCCATTCGACTCCGTTGACGCGCAGCACCTCCTCCATGGCCGCCAGCCGGCGGTGCACCTCGTCGAGCGGCGCGTCGCTCATCAGCCCGGCCACCGGGAGCGCGAGCTCGCCCCTGATCTCGCCGCCGACTGCGACCACCACGCCACCGCCGATCTCAGCCAGCCGGCGCGCGCACACCAGCATGTCGCGGTCGTCGACGCCCATCACGACGAGGTTGTGCGCGTCGTGGGCGACGGTCGAAGCGAACGCGCCGCGCTTCAGACCGACGCTGGTCACGAAGCCCACGCCGACGCGTCCGGTTGCGTGGTGGCGTTCGATGACCGCGATCTTGACCAGGTCGCGCGTGGGATCCGCCGTCAGCTGACCGTCGGAGGCGGCGGGCTCGACGAGCTTGTACCCGGTGACCAGCTGCCCCGGGACGACGTCGATGACCCGGATGCGTCGCGCGGGCAGCCGGACCGCAAAGGCGTCGTCGCTCAGGGGGGCGATGTTGACCGTCCTGCGCACCCACTCGGGCGTCTCGACCGGGCCGTAGTTGGGCTCCTTGCCGCGCTTCAGCACCAGCCGCGGCTTGAACGACCGCAGGTCGTCGAGCACCAGGATGTCCGCCTGGTAACCGGGCGCGAGCGCGCCGAGGTGCCGGAGGCCGTGGTACTCCGCCGGGTGCAGCGTCGCCATCACGAGCGCGTCCTCCGCCCGCACGCCGTGCGCGACCGCCGTCCGCAGCATCTGGTCGATGTGCCCCTCCTCGACCAGGAAAACCGGCTCGCGGTCGTCCGTGCAGAACATGCACCGATCGGGGCCGAAGTCGCGGACCAGCGGGAGGAGGTCGACGAGATTGCGCGCGGCCGAGCCCTCGCGGAGCATGATCCACATGCCGAGCCGCCTCTTCTCGAGCGCCTCCTCGTAGGTGGAGCACTCGTGGTCGGAATAGATGCCGGCCGCGATGTAGGCGTTCAGCGCGCGGCCGCGGACGCCGGGCGCGTGACCGTCGACGTGCGTGGTCAGGTCCGTCTGCAGCTTGGCCAGCTCCGACGCATGGCCGGCGATCACGCCGGGGAAGTCCATCATCTCGGCAATCCCGAGCGTGCGGTGGCGGCGGAGCAGCCCGGCCAGGTCGCCCTGGCTGAAAGGGCGATGGGGCGACTCGAGCGACGAAGCCGGCACGCACGACGGCGCCATCACGAAAACGTCGAGCGGCACCTTCTCGCACTCGTCGAGGAGCCAGTGAACGCCGTCGGTGCCCAGGACGTTGGCGATCTCGTGAGGATCGGCGACCACGGCGGTCGTGCCGTGCGGCAGGACGGCGCGCGAGAACTGGTCGATCATCAGCTTCGACGATTCGATGTGCACGTGCGCGTCGATGTAGCCGGGCACCAGGTAGGCGCCTCTCGCGTCGATCGTCTCGAGCCCCTCATACTCGCCGAGGCCGACGACGTGGCCCTCCGCGACCGCGACTGAGACGTCCAGCCACTCCCTCGTGAAGACCGAAAAGACCTTTCCGCCCGTGAGCACGAGGTCGGCCGGCTCGTCGCCCCGGGCCACCGCCAGCCAGCGTGCTTGCACGTGCTCAACCTAGCCGATCCACGAGGCGGGAAGAGGCCGGTCAGCCCTATGTGGGCGTGCACCGGCCATCGGAGGTCTTCCCGGCGCTACCGTACGTAATGACCGTGATCACGGCGGCGCCACCCGACCTGCTGCGGATAGCCGACCTGTCCCCGGAGGGCCTGGTCCAGCTGCTCGACCTGGCGGCGAGCATGAAGGCCGAACCGCGAGGCTGGGTCTCGA
>DATGEO010000044.1:0-2765 GCA_035310015.1 Candidatus Dormiibacterota bacterium
AGCGACCCCTCCTCGAACGCCCTTAGACGGACAGCGTCTCCAGGTCGATCGGCTCTTCCTCCAGGATCCGAGCCGCCTGCTCGCGCTGCTTCTTGTAGTAGTCGAGCCCGGTCCCGGCCGGGATCAGCTTGCCGATGATCACGTTCTCCTTCAGGCCCCGCAGCCGGTCGACCTTGCCGCTGATCGCGGCCTCGGTCAGCACGCGGGTGGTCTCCTGGAAGGACGCGGCGGAGAGCCACGACGTGGTGTTGAGGGCGGCCTTGATCAGGCCCAGCAGCACGGTCTGCGCGGTGGCGGGCTCGCCGCCCTCCGCCAGCGCCCGAGCGTTGCCCTCCTCGTACTCCCACTGCGAGACGATCTCGCCCGGAAGGAGGCCGGTGTCGCCGGCGGAGTCGACGCGGACCTTCCGCATCATCTGCCGGACGATGACCTCGATGTGCTTGTCGTTGATGTCGACACCCTGCGACCGGTAGACCTTCTGGACCTCGTCCACGAGGAAGGTCTGCACCGCCTCCTTGCCGAGGATGTGCAGCAGCTCCTGGGGTGAGATCGACCCCTCGGTGATCTGCTGGCCGGCCTTGATCAGCACCTTCTGCCCGTCTCGGCGGTCGAGCTCGGGCCGGATGCGGACCTGGTGCGGGATGGCGTACTCGCGAATCTCCTCGTCCAGGGTGCGAACGGCGATCTCCTTGGCCGAAACGGTGGCCTTGCCCGCGTGGCGGGTGCGCATCCCGTTGCCCTTCGAGTCGCGGGCCAGCTCCTGGCCCTCCATCACATCGTCGCCGGTCTTGACCAGCGGCTGCAGCTTGGAGTCGATCGGGTAGGAGACCTCGAACTCCTCCTTCGAGGTCACGCGCACCTTGCGCGAGCCCTCCTGGCGGATGATCTCCAGCTCGCCGTCGATCTCGGAGATGATCGCCTTGCCCTTGGGGATGCGAGCCTCGAACAGCTCCTCCACGCGGGGCAGGCCCTGGGTGATGTCCACGCCGGCGACACCGCCGGTGTGGAACGTGCGCATGGTCAGCTGGGTGCCCGGCTCGCCGATCGACTGCGCGGCGATCACGCCGACCGCCTCGCCGATCTCGACGATCTTGCCGGTGGCCAGGTTGCGTCCGTAGCACGTGCGGCACACGCCTTCACGGGCCTCGCAGACGAGGACCGATCGCATCTTGACCGGCACGCCGGCCTCGATGATCTGCCGCGCCTGGTCGTCCGTGATCGAGCTGCCCGTCGCGACCAGCACCTTGCCGTCGACGACGACGTCCTCGGCCGCGACCCGCCCGGCGATCTTCTCGAAGATCGGCTCGTTGCGGGCACGGTCGGCGCTGATCTCACGGATCCAGATGCCGTTGGTGGTGCCGCAGTCCTCCTCACGCACGATCACGTCCTGCGCGACGTCGACGAGACGGCGCGTCAGGTAGCCGGAGTCGGCGGTGCGGAGCGCGGTGTCGGCCAGGCCCTTGCGGGTGCCGTGCGTCGAGATGAAGTACTCGAGCACGGTCAGGCCCTCGGTGAAGTTGGCCTGGATGGGCAGGTCGATGATCCGGCCGGTGGGGTCGGCCATCAGGCCGCGCATGCCCGCCAGCTGGCGAATCTGCTGGATGTTGCCGCGGGCCCCCGAGCCCATCATCATCCAGATCGGGCTGAACTTGTCGAACGCGTGCTCCGTCGCGCTGCCCACCTCTTCGTAGGCGCGCTGCCAGAGCTCGATCACCTTGCGGTAGCGCTCGTCGTCGGTCATGACGCCGCGGCGGTACATCCGCTCGACGTCCGCGACCTCCTTCTCGGTGGCGTGGATGATCTGCCACTTCGACTCCGGGTGCGGGATGTCCATCGCGGACACTGTGATTCCCGCCTGCGTCGCAAAGCGGAAGCCCAGCCGCTTGATGTCGTTGACCACGCTCGCCGTCACGTCGCTGCCGTACAGGCGATACAGCTCGGCGACCAGCGTGCGCAGCAGCTTGCGGTCGTAGTGAGCGTTCTGGAACGCGAGCGGCTTCATGTGACTCTCGACCGGCTCCTTGCCCACCGGCAGCGGCTGGTTGAAGACCACGCGGCCCGGGGTCGTCACGAGCGTCACGAGAGTGCCCGCGCCGTTCTGATCGCCGAGGCGCAGGCGAATCCAGTCCTGCAGCTTGACCACCTTGCTCTCCAGCGCGAGGAGAACCTCGTTCTGGGAGCTGAACATGCGCAGCTTGGTGACCTCGTCGCCCTTGGGCATGTCGCCGCGCGCGGCGGTGAGCCAGTAGCAGCCGAGGACGACGTCCTGGGTCGGCGCCACCACCGGGTGGCCGTCGGCCGCGGACAGGATGTTCTGCGAGGACATCATCAGGTTCTTGGCCTCGGCGATCGCGCCGCTGAACAGCGGCACGTGCACGGCCATCTGGTCGCCGTCGAAGTCGGCGTTGAACGCCGCGCACACGAGCGGGTGGATCTGGATCGCGGATCCTTCGACCAGCACCGGCATGAACGCCTGGATGCCGAGACGGTGCAGGGTCGGGGCGCGGTTGAGCAGCACCGGGTGGTCGCGGATGACCTCGTCGAGGACGTCCCAGACCTCGGTCCGGCTGCGCTCGACCATTCGCTTGGCCGACTTGATGTTGGTCGTATAGCCCTTATTGACAAGCTCGCGCATGACGAAAGGCTTGAACAGCTCGAGCGCCATCTTCTTGGGCAGGCCGCACTCGTGGAGCTTGAGCTCCGGGCCGACCACGATGACCGAGCGGCCCGAGTAGTCCACGCGCTTGCCGAGCAGGTTCTGGCGG
>DATGEO010000045.1:0-2445 GCA_035310015.1 Candidatus Dormiibacterota bacterium
GCCGCGCCGGTGACCAGCGTGATCATCGACCCGGCCAACTCCAGCTGCCAGCTCGCCGGCCCGTGCAAGATCGAGGTCGACATCAAGTTCTCGGCGGTGCAGAGGACGAACGTGTCGTTCATCGTCAAGTTCTTCGATCGATGCACCGGCACGACGACGGATCTTCCCGGAGCGAGCTTCACGCCGCCAGGTTTCAGCCTGGTCATCCTCGACAAGTCGCTGTCACTGCCGCAGGGCGCGAAATCGGGCGCCATCGTCGCGGTGACGCAGACGCCGGCGGTGGCCGCCTCGGCTCCGGTCCTGCTCGGCGCCGACTCTTGTTAAATAACGAGTTGATGCTGGGGGGCGTCCGGGACCGTTCGTAACAACCTGACCCGCGAGGAGGCGCGAGCCCGCTCGGCGCTCCTCTCGGATCTCCACTACGACGTCCGGCTGGACCTAACGACCGGAAGCGAGACGTTCGCGTCCACCACGGTCGTCACATTCAAGTGCAGGCAGCCCGGCGCGGCGACGTTCGCCGAGTTCATAGGGCCGTCGGTCGAACGCATGCATCTCAACGGCCGTGCACTGCCCGCGGACGCGTTCGACGGCGGGCGCATCCAGCTCGAAGGCCTCGCGGAGGAGAACCGCCTCGAGGTCGCCGGCACCGCCCGCTACATGCGCGACGGCACCGGCCTGCATCGCTTCCGCGACCCCGTGGACGGGCGCTACTACCTCCACACCCAGTTCGAGTCCAACGACGCGCACCGCGTCTACACGTGCTTCGACCAGCCCGACCTGAAGGCGACGTTCGACTTCACCGTCACCGCGCCTGAGGACTGGGTCGTGGTCTCGAACACGACGGCAACCCGCCGGCGTGACGGCGAGTGGATGTTCCCCCGCACCAAGCTCATCTCGACGTACATCACGGCGATCGTCACCGGGCACTACGCGTCGTGGCACGAGCAGCACGGGGACATTCCCATCGCGCTCTACTGCCGCCAGTCGCTGGCGGAGTATTTCGACCCGCCTGAGGTCTTCGAGATCACGCGGCAGGGACTGGACTTTTTCGCCGAGCGCTTCGGATATCCGTATCCGTTCGGCAAGTACGACCAGCTCTTCGTGCCCGAGTTCTCCGCCGGCGCGATGGAGAACGCCGCGTGCGTGACGCATTCGGAGCGGATGGTCTTTCGGTCGCGGGTGACGGAGGCGGCGCGCCTCCAGCGTGCCGAGACGATCCTCCACGAGATGGCGCACATGTGGTTCGGCGACCTCGTGACGATGCGCTGGTTCAACGACCTGTGGCTCAACGAGAGCTTCGCGACCTACATGGCCTACGTGGCGATGGACGGAGCGACGCGGTTCCACGAGGCGTGGCTCGACTTCGCGACCAAGATGAAGTCGCGCGCCATGGCGCAGGACCAGCTGCCGACCACCCACCCGATCGTCGCCGACATCCCCGACGTCGACGCGGTGCACCTGAACTTCGACTCGATCACGTACGAGAAGGGGGCTTCGGTCCTGAAGCAGCTCGCCACGTGGGTCGGCGAGGACGCCTTCTTCGACGGCCTCAAGCTCTACTTCAAGCGCCACCAGTACGGCAACACCGAGCTGCCGGACTTCCTGGGGCCGCTCGAGGAGGCCTCCGGCCGCGACCTCCATTCGTGGTCCCGGCTCTGGCTCGAGACCGCGGGCGTGAACACCATCGGCGCCGAATACGAAGTCGAGGACGGCAGGATCTCGGGCGCGGCGCTGCGCCAGTCGGCGCCTCCCTCCCACCCCACCCTGCGGCCGCACCGGCTGCGCGTGGGGCTGTACGACGTGGGCGGTCAGGAGCTGATACGGCGCAAGGCGGTGGAGCTCGACGTCGACGGCGAGCTTACCCAGGTCGAGCAGCTCGACGGTGAGCCCGCGGCCGACTTCGTGCTCGTCAACGACGGCGACCTCGCGTACACGAAGCTGCGCTTCGACTCGCGCTCCATCAAGACGCTGACCACCCACCTGGAGGGCATGACCGACCCGCTCGCCCGCGCGATCTCGTGGGCGGCGCTGTGGGACATGGTCCGCGACGCGCACCTGCGGGCCCGCGACTACGTGCAGATCGCGCTGAACAACGTCGACGTCGAGACCGACGCGGTGATGACCCAGTCGCTGATCAACCAGGTCCTCAGCGCGATCGAGGTGTTCGGCGACCCCGCCAATCGCGATGCCGTCCGCGAGACGGTGGCCGCGGCCGCGCGCGAGCGCGCGCTCTCGGCCGCGACCGGCAGTGATCGCCAGCTGCTGTGGACGCGGGCCTTCATCGAGGCCGCGCGCAAGCCGGACGACGTGCAGTGGGTGCGCGGCCTGCTCGACGGCTCGACGTCGCTCGAGGGGCTGAAGGTCGACTTCGCGGTGCGCTGGCACGGGGTCGCGGCGCTGGCGCGCATCGGAGCCTTCGGCGCGGACGAGATCGCCGCCGAGCTC
>DATGEO010000046.1:0-10977 GCA_035310015.1 Candidatus Dormiibacterota bacterium
ACACCTACAGGAACGGGGTGTGGACCTCTTCGCAGCGGGGCGCCGGCCTGTTCCCGCCGTACGTGCCGGCGCGGCTGCTGGGCCCGGGGCCCGACCACAGCCCCGGCACGTTCGTGCAGACGTTCCGCCTGCTGCGCGACCTGCCCGGGGTGGTGAACGCCGCATATCCCATCGAGAGCCTTTACGTCCCGGTCGGCCAGCTGGCCCGCGACAGCTACGGGACCTTCCACACGCCGGACATCCTTCGCGCCGGGCAGACCTACTCGGTGGTCTCCTACATCCCCGACCTGTCAGCCGCCGAGCTCCGGCAGGACCCGAAGCCGCTGTTCGCCCCCAACGACACGACGTGGTACACCGACTCCTCGAGCCTGTCGCCCAGGGCCCGGGCGCTGGCCCAGGAGGCGGTCGCCGGTCACACGGCCACCGAGTACGACACCGTCATGGCGCTCGTCTCGTACATGCAGCGCAACTACCGCTACTCGCTCGAGCTTGGGCACGTGCCGCCGGGCACCGACCCGGTCGACTGGTTCCTCTTCGACGCCAGGATCGGCTACTGCGAGCAGTTCGCGACCGCGGCGACGCTGATGCTGCGCTCGCTCGGGATCCCCGCGCGCCTGGCGACCGGCTACTCGACCGGTGACTACGACCCCGTGCTCAACCAGTCGATCGTGCGCGAGCGCGATGCGCACGCGTGGGTCGAGGCCTGGTTCCCCAACGACGGCTGGGTGCCCGTCGACCCGTCGCCAGGCTACGTCGGGCTGCCGGCCACGCGGTTCCCCGACCGCTGGGCGGCCTCGGGGATCGCGCGCCTGATCCCGCACCTCACCATCGGCGCCGCGCCGCCCGTCCTGGCCTCGCTGGGATTCCTAGGCGTCGCGCCCGTGGCGGCCGGCATCGCGCTGGCGGTGGTGCTCGCCTACGCCTGGCTGCGCCGCCGGCGATGGGGAAGGCGGGCGCGCGTGGGCGAGCCGCCCGGCAGCACCGAGCTGCTCCGCCTGTACGAGCGCCTGCAGCTTCGCGCCGGCCGGCGCCGGGCGCCGCCCGAGACGCCGCTGGAGTACGCGGCGTGGGCGGGCGGACAGAACGCCCTTCTCGGCGAGGTGACGGACGCGGTCAACGAAGGCGCGTACGCCGGCCGGTGGCCGGACCCCGAGCGTGTGCGGTCGCTCGCCGGTCGCCGCGTCTGATCAGCTGAGAGCCGCCGGGATCGGGCCGATATAGAGCTCTTTGCCGCCCCCGGGGAGCGGAACGACCGTGCCGCTGGTGACCGAGACCACGGCCAGGTCGAACGTCGACGCATCGGTGTAGACGACGTGGTCTGCGTCGAGCCAGCCCACCACCGTGCCGGAGACATTGAGAACAACGTCGTTGAGACCGCCGCTCAAGATCCGGATCGGCGTCCCGCCGGCTGCAACCCGGACGCCGTCCGGGGAGAGGGCAACAAGGTATCGACCGGGTGAAGGCACGGCCGCCGGCAGCGGCACCTCCCGACCGTCCCACCACTCGTACTTGGGTGGACCGGAGGTTTCCTCGCACAGCGTCCCGACTGGTTCTGCGGGGCCTTCGGGCCCCTGGGAGGCCGCGCACAGCGTGGCAATCCGCCGGCCGGTGGTGGGATCGGCGACGTGGTAGGCGACGGCCGAATAGGGGTTGATGCCCTCCGCCTGGCAGCAGAGCGGTGTGTCGCCCACGGCGATGACAAGGTTGCCGTGGACCCACCCAATCGGAAACTCAGCCACCGTCGTGGAGCTGAAGATGTAGGCCTTGTCGGCACCGTCCGCGGTGTTCTCCACGTACATACGCATGCCTGCGTACGCGGCGCTGCCGACCCCCTGACCGCTGGGCGCCGGGTCGTAGCTCAATACGGCCACGGCGATCCTGCTTCCGTCGGGGCTTACCGAGATCCCGGCCTCCTCCGTCGCCGTGTTCACCGGGAGATCCCTGAGGGTTCCCGAGGTCCCGTCGAGGCCGATGAACCGCAGCGTCTTGCCGGCGTCGAGGTAGTAGACGCGGGAGCTCGTGACGCTGACCCACGGCAGCGCTGTGTCAAACGGACCGTACGGGATCGTGAGAGATGCCGTGACCAGGACGCCTCCATTGGATCCGAGCACGTCGATTGCGCCGTCACCGGCCACCACCGCGTAGGC
Organism: Candidatus Dormiibacterota bacterium; assembly: GCA_035310015.1. Lineage (GTDB taxonomy): Bacteria > Chloroflexota > Dormibacteria > Dormibacterales > Dormibacteraceae > DATGEO01. Next base: position 2,148 of record DATGEO010000046.1, read on the forward strand.
GGCCGCAGAGGGTGCCGGCGTCTGGTCTATGGCGGAGGGCGCCGCTGACGGCTGTGCGCCGGCGGTCGCGGTCACCGTCGCTGCGGAGGTGGGGGATGAGTTGGCGACGGGCGTCGATGTCCCCGAGCTGCACGAGGCCACCAGCAGCAGTGCGGTCATCAGGCGCCACATGCTCGGTTGTTCAGAACGCCCACGAAGAGACACTGTTACGCGAATCGCTAAGCTGACAGCCGTGGCCCAGGCGACCACTTCGACCGGCGCCGAATCGGTCCGCTGGAACCTCAGCGACCTGTTCGGCTCGCCGGCCGACCCCAGGATCGAGGCGACGCTCGCGCGCGCCCTGGAGCGCGCCATCGAGTTCGAGGCCGCGTACCGAGGGAAGGTCGCGACCCTGCCTCGGGCCGGCTTCGCCGAGATGATGGCCGAGCTCGAGGCCGACCAGGAGGAGGCCGTCAAGCCCGAGATCTACGCCTACCTGCTGCACAGCCAGAACACGCAGGACCCCGCCGCGGGCCGGCTGCTGGCCCGGGTGCGCGAGGCGGCCGCGGAGCGCGGCAGCCACGGCGTGTTCTTCGACCTCGAGCTCGCTCAGATCACCGACGGCCACGCCGCCGAGCTCTTCGCGCACACCGAGTCGGCGAAGTACCGCCACCACGTCGAGGAGGCGCGGAAGTTCCGGCCGCACCAGCTCACGGAGCCCGAGGAGCGGGTGCTCACGGACTACAGCCCCGTCGGCAACTCGGCCTGGGTGCGCCTTTTCGAGGAGCTGTGCGCGGGCATCCGCATGGAGCTGGACGGGAAGGAGGTCGGCCTCGAGCCGGCGCTGACGCAGCTGCGCGACCCTGACCGCGACGCCCGCCGCCGGGCCAGCGCCGCCATCACCGGCGCGCTGAAGCAGGACCTCCGGACGCGGGCGTACGTCTTCAACGTCATCCTCCAGGAGAAGGCGATCGACGACCGCATGCGCCACTTCCCGACCTGGATCTCATCCCGCAACCTGGCCAACGAGACGTCGGACGAGGCCGTGCAGGCGCTGGTCGAGGCGGTCACCGGCCGCTACGACACGTGCGTCCGCTACTACCGGGTCAAGAGGCGGCTGCTGGGCGTCGACGAGCTGCACGAATGGGACCGCTACGCTCCGGTCGCGGGCGCCTCGCGCGACATGACCTGGGCGGACGCCAAGGAGCTCGTCCTCGGCTCCTACCGGCGCTTCTCGCCCAAGGTCGGCAACCTGATGGCCGAGTTCTTCGAGAAGGGCTGGATCGATGCCCCGGTCGTGCCCGGCAAGGCGGGCGGCGCGTACTGCATGCCGGTGACCCCCAAGCACCACCCCTACGTGATGCTCAACTTCACGGGCAAGCTCCGCGACTCGCTCGTGATCGCGCACGAGCTGGGCCACGGGCTGCACGACCGGCTGGCCTCGGGCCAGAACCTGTTCGACTACCACCCGCCGCTGACCCTCGCCGAGACCGCTTCGGTGTTCGGCGAGCAGCTGACCTTCGACCGGATCATGGCCGAGGAGAAGGACCCGAAGATCCGCCTCGGGCTTCTGTGCGCGCAGTGCGAGGACTCGTTCGCGACCGTGTTCCGCCAGGTGGCGTTCAACCGCTTCGAGGACGCCATGCACAGCGAGCGCCGGGAGGAGGGCGAGCTCGCGCCGGAGCAGCTCGGCGATCTCTTCCAGGCCAAGCTGCAGGAGATGTTCGGCGACGCCCTCACCCTGACCGACGAGCACAAGGTCTGGTGGAGCTACGTCGGGCACTTCGTCCACACGCCGGGCTACGTCTACGCCTATGCGTTCGGGAACCTGCTGGCGCTGTCGGTCTACAACCGCTACCTCGAGCGCGGGCCGTCGTTCGTGGACGACTACCTGAGCTTCCTGGCCGCCGGCGGCTCGACGCGCCCGGACGAGCTGGTGAGGACGCTCGGGATGGACATCACCGACCCCGCGTTCTGGGACGCGGGCCTGACGATCCTCGACGGCATGGTGGCCGAGGTCGAGAGGCTCGCCGGCTGAGCGGCTGAGCCGGATTCCGCGCTTTTTGTGCAAGACGCGCGCATCGATGCGGGTTTTTTGGCTCGTTTTGCACAAAACGTGCGTAAACCCGCGGGTGTCGGGGCGCCGATTCGAGAGGCTCGCCGGAAGCCCCTTAAACTAGACAGTCAAACCCACTGACATCTCGCGCCGGGGACGCGAGATGCTCCCAGCTTTTTTGAAGAAGGGAGTCCCATGGCTGTCACCGCGACTCAGTCCACGACAGACCTCGAGTTTGCCCGGCAGCTCGGCCAGCAGCTGCGCGTCGACTCCATCCGCTGCAGCACGGCCGCAGGCTCCGGGCACCCGACCTCATCCATGTCCGCCGCCGACCTGATCGCCGTCCTGATCTCGCGCTACCTCCAGTACGACTGGGCCAAGCCCAAGGACCCGAACAACGACCACCTGATCTACTCCAAGGGCCACGCCTCGCCGCTCTGCTACGCGATGTTCAAGGCCGTCGGCGCGATCACCGACGCGGAGCTGATGACCTTCCGCCAGTTCGGCTCCCGCCTCCAGGGCCACCCGACGCCGGCGATCCCGTGGGTCGACGTCGCCACTGGTTCGCTGGGCCAGGGCCTGCCGATCGCGGTGGGCGTGGCGCTGGCGGGGCAGAAGCTCGACCAGCTGCCGTACCACGTGTGGGTGCTGTGCGGAGACTCGGAGCTGGCCGAGGGCTCGATCTGGGAGGCCCTGGACAAGGCGAGCTTCTACGGCCTTTCGAACCTGACGGCGATCTTCGACATCAACCGCCTCGGCCAGCGCGGGGAGACGGAGTACGGCTGGAACACCGACATCTACCGCCGCCGCGTGGAGGCGTTCGGCTGCGTACCGATCGTCATCGACGGCCACGACGTCACCGCCATCGACCGCGCCTTCGGCGGCTCGCTCTCGAACACCGGCAAGCCCACCGTGATCATCGCCAAGACGATCAAGGGCAAGGGTTTCTCGGAGATCGAGAACAAGGACGGCTGGCACGGCAAGGCGCTGCCGCCGGACATGGCCGAGCGGGCGATCAAGGAGCTCGGCGGCATCCGCAACCTCAAGGTCAAGACGAGCAGGCCGGAGTCGGGCACGCCGGCGATCAAGCACCGCGACGGCCAGGTGGGCCTCCCCGCGCTGAAGCTGCCGGCCTACAAGCCCGAGGACAAGGTCGCGACCCGCAAGGCTTACGGCGACGCGCTGCTCGCGCTGGCCGCGATCCCAGACGTGGTCGCCATGGACGGCGAGGTCTCGAACTCGACGCACTCCGACGAGTTCGCCAAGGCTCATCCTGACCGGTTCTTCGAGATCTACATCGCCGAGCAGCAGCTCGTCGCCACGGCGGTGGGCATGAGCGTGCGCGGCTACCGGCCGTTCGCGTCGACCTTCGCGGCTTTCTTCACCCGCGCGTACGACTTCATCCGCATGGCCGGGATCTCCCAGGCCAACCTGCGGCTGACCGGCTCCCACGCGGGCGTGGAGATCGGACAGGACGGGCCCTCGCAGATGGCGCTGGAGGACCTGGCGGCGATGCGCGCGATCCACAGCTCGACGGTCCTCTACCCGTGCGATCCGAACCAGACCGCCAAGCTCACGGCCCTGATGGCGGCCACCGACGGCATCGTGTACATGCGCACGACCCGCGGCGCGTACCCGACGATCTACGGGCCGAACGAGACCTTCAAGGTCGGCGGCGCCAAGGTCGTGCGCGAGAGCGCGAAAGACCGCGTCACCCTCATCGGGGCCGGCGTCACGCTGCACAACTGCCTCGCCGCCGCCGATGCGCTGGCGAAGAAGAAGATCCCCGCCCGCGTCATCGACCTTTACTCGGTCAAGCCGGTCGACGTCAAGACGCTGCGCGAGGCGGCGCGGGTCACCAAAGGCCGCTTCGTGATCGTCGAGGACCACTATCCCGAAGGCGGACTCGGCGCCGCCGTGCTCGAGGCGTTCGCGCCGGAGGGAGGGCTGCACGTCGCCCACCTGGCCGTGCGCGGCCTGCCCACGTCGGGCAAGCCCGAAGAGCTGATGAACGCGGCCGGCATTTCCAGCCGCCACATCGTCGCCGCCGCGACCAAGCTCCTGGCGAAGAAGTAGATGGCGGCGAAACCCTCGGCCATCAGGGAGCTCAGGCGCCAGGGCCAGTCGCTCTGGCTGGACAACATCCGCCGGCAGCTGATCACGTCGGGAGAGCTCGCGCGCCTGCGCGACGAGGGCCTGACCGGCGTCACCTCCAACCCGACCATCTTCGAGAAGGCGGTCAGCGGCTCGACCGACTACGACGAGGCCATGGTCGACCTCGTGCGCAAGGGCAAGAAGGCCGAGGACATGCTCTGGGACCTCATGGTCGAGGACGTGCAGGCGGCGGCCGACGTGTTCCGGCCGGTCTACGACAAGACCAAGGGCAAGGACGGGTTCGTCAGCATCGAAGTCGGTCCGACGATCGCGACCAACACCCGCAGGACGATCACCTTCGCGGAGTTTCTCCGCGACCGCTGCCGGCGGCCGAACGTGATGGTCAAGATCCCGGCGACGAAGGAAGGTCTGCCGGCGATCGAGGACCAGATCTCCAAAGGCCACAACATCAACATCACGCTCATCTTCTCCGTCGACCGCTACGGCGAGGTCGTCGAGGCGTACATGTCGGGCCTGGAGAAGCTGCAGAAGCGCGGGGGCGACCTGCGCAAGGTGGCGAGCGTGGCTTCGTTCTTCGTGAGCCGCGTCGACACTAAGGTCGACAAGATCCTCACCGAGAAGATCAACCTCAGCACCGACCCGGCGCAGAAGCGGACTCTAGAGCGGCTGTACGGCAAGGCCGCGATCGCCAACTCGAAGATGGCCTACGAGCGCTGGCAGCAATTTTTCAGCGGCCCGAGGTGGGAGAAGCTGCGCAAGGCCGGCGCCCAGGCCCAGCGCTGCCTCTGGGCGAGCACGTCGACGAAGGACCCTCGCTATCCCGACACGTACTACGTCGAGGAGCTGATCGGCCCGGAAACGGTCGACACCATCCCGCCCGCGACCCTAGCGGCCTTCCGCGAGCACGGCGAGGTGCGGCGCAGCATCGACGAGAACGTCGAGCTGGCCAAGCGGCAGCTGAAGCAGCTGGCCGAGGCAGGCGTCGACCTGGACCAGGTCACCCGTGAGCTCGAGGTCGAGGGCGTCGACGCGTTCACCAAGTCCTTCGAGACGCTTCTCGACACGCTCAAGAAGGAGAGCCGCAAGATCAAAGCCGGCAAGGGCCCGCGGCAGTGGTACAGCCTCGGCCGGCTGCAGCCCAAGGTCGACGCGCGCGTCGCCGCGCTGCAGAAGGAGGACGCGCCGCGGCGGCTGTGGGCGAAGGACTCGACGCTCTGGACCAGCGATCCGGCCAAGCGCGACGAGATCCGCGACCGCCTCGGCTGGCTGTCGGTGGGCGAGAAGATGCTCGAGCACGTCGCGGAGCTGAAGGAGCTGGCCCGCGACGCTCGCACCTACTCGGACGTGGTGCTGCTCGGAATGGGCGGCTCGAGCCTCTGCCCGGACGTGCTGCGCCACACCTTCGGCTCGACCAAGGGCCATCCGAAGCTGCACGTCCTCGACACGACCGACCCGGCGACCATCCTCGGCGTGCGCGCGAAGATCCGGATCCAGGACACGCTGTTCATCGTCGCCTCGAAGTCGGGCGAGACGACCGAGACGCTCTCCCATTTCGCGTACTTCTGGGGCGAGGTGGCGGGCAACAACGCCAGCGGCGGCGGCGGCGCGGCCGGACGCCACTTCGCGGCGATCACGGATCCCGGCACGTCGCTCGAGAGGCTGGCCAAGGAGCACGGCTTCCGCTGGATCTTTCGCAACCCGCCCGACATCGGCGGCCGCTACTCGGCCCTCAGCTACTTCGGCCTCGTGCCGGGCGCTCTGATCGGCGTCGACGTGCAGGAGATGCTGGAGCGCGCGGAGGAGATGGCGCAGTCGTGCGCCGACTCCGTTCCCGTCGACAAGAACCCGGGCGTCTGGCTCGGCGCGGTCATGGGTGAGCTCGCCGTCGGCGGTCGCAACAAGGTGACGCTCATCGCCTCGCCGAAGGTCGCGACCTTCGGCTACTGGGTGGAGCAGCTCATCGCCGAGAGCACCGGCAAGGAGGGCAAGGGCATCGTGCCCATCGAGGGCGAACCGGTGGGCAAGCCTGGCGTCTACGGCGACGACCGGCTCTTCGTCCACATCCGCATGGACGGCGACGCGCCCCACCGCGCGGTGCAGGCGCTGGAGAAGGCGGGCCAGCCGGTGGTCACGCTCACGCTGCGCGACAAGCTCGACCTCGGCGGCGAGTTCCTGCGCTGGGAGATCGCGACCGCGATCGCCGGCTCCGTCCTGCGCATCGACGCGTTCGACCAGCCGAACGTGCAGGAGTCGAAGGACAACACCAAGAAGGTGCTGGCGAAGTTCAAGGCCAGCGGCAAGCTGCCGCCGGCGGAATCGGTGGCGGCCTCCAAGGCCAAGACCGGCGTCAAGGGGCTCCTCGAGCGCGCCAGGCCCGACGCGTACTTCGCGATCATGGCCTACACGACGCGCACCGCCACGTCCGAGGCGGCCATCGCCGCGATCCGCACCGCGGTCCGCGACAAGACCCACATCGCGACCACCGCCGGGTACGGCCCGCGGTTCCTGCACTCCACCGGCCAGCTGCACAAGGGCGGCCCCAAGGTGGGCCTGTTCCTGCAGATCGTGCAGGACGACACCAAGGACGTCGCCATCCCGGGGCAGCCGTACAGCTTCTCGGTGCTCAAGCAGGCCCAGTCGCTCGGCGACCTGCAGTCGCTCACGTCGCGGAGGCTGCCGGTGCTGCGCGTCACGCTGGGGCGCGACGCGGCGGCGGGCTGGAAGTCACTCACGGCCGCCGTCAAGTCAGCAGTTTGAGAAAGAGCCCTCACCCTAACCCTGCGCGCAAGGCGCGGTAAGGTTCGGACAAACTGATCGCTCCCGCAAGCGGGAGAGGGGATTTCGTAAGGAGCAGCCATGGAGATGGGGATGGTCGGCCTGGGTCGCATGGGCGGCAACATGGTCCTGCGCCTGCTGAAGCGCGGCCACCGCATGATCGCGTTCGACCAGTCGCCCGACGCCGTCAAGGCCCACGCCGCCCAGGGCGCCATCGGGGCCGGCACACTCGAGGATTTCGTCAAGGCCTTCGAGACGAAACCGCGCGTGATGTGGGTGATGGTGCCCGCGGGCGACCCGACCACGCAGACCATCAACAAGCTCGTCGAGCTCGGTGAGGCCGGCGACATCATCATCGACGGCGGCAACACCAACTGGAAGATCGCCCTCCAGGACGCGGCTCGCGTCAAGGCCAAGGGCATGCACTACATGGACGCGGGAACCTCAGGCGGCATCTGGGGCCTGGAGTACGGGTACTGCCTGATGGTCGGCGCGGAGCAGGAGATATACGACCGCTGCCTGCCGCTCCTGAAGGACCTCGCGCCCGACGGCGGCGGGCTAGTGCGCACCGGCGGCGAGGGCTCGGGGCACTTCGTGAAGATGGTCCACAACGGCGTCGAGTACGGGCTCATGCAGGCGTACGCCGAGGGCTTCCAGGTGATGAAGCTCTCGAAGTCCTTCCCGGGGATGGACATGCAGGCGATCGCCGAGGCCTGGCGCACCGGCAGCGTCGTTCGGTCGTGGCTGCTGGACCTCATCGCCCGCGGCCTGGAGCAGGATCCCGACCTGTCCGGCATCAAGGGCTGGGTCGAGGACACGGGCGAGGGAAGGTGGACGGTCGAGGCCGCGATCGACGAGTCCGTGCCCGTACCGATCATCGCCGAGTCGCTCTTCACGCGTTTCCGGAGCCGGATGGAGAACACGTTCGGCGATCGGATGCTCGCGATGATGCGCAACCAGTTCGGCGGCCACGCGGTCGTCACCGACGCGAGGGGCGAGAAGGCATGATCTTGAGCCCTCACCCTGACCCTCTCCCGCAGAGCGGGAGAGGGAAAGCCTCATGAGCACGGTCACCCAGCAGAATCCGCTGGCCGAGGGCCTGCACGACTACCACGTCGCCGACCCGTCGATCATGGTCATCTTCGGCGCGACCGGCGACCTGAGCAGCAAGAAGCTCCTGCCGGCCCTCTACAACCTCGCCAAGCAGCGCCTGCTGCCGCCCGGGTTCGCGGTCGTCGGCGCCGCCATCGACGACCTGTCGGATGACGCCTTCCGCAAGCGCGCGGGCGACGCGATCTCGCAGCACTCGCGCACGCAGCCGATCGACCAGACCGTGCTGCAGTCGTTCCTGCAGGCGACGTTCTACAACAAGGTCGACTTCAGCAAGCTCGACGACTTCAAGGCGCTGGAGCGGAAGCTCGAGGAGCTCGACAACTCGCGCCACACCGCCGGCAACCGCGTGTACTACTGCGCCACCCCGCCGCCGACGTACGAGACCATCACGGAGCAGCTGAAGGCGGGCGGCCTGGTCGGCACTCACGGCTTCGACCGGATCGTGGTCGAGAAGCCGTTCGGGTCCGACCTGAAGACGGCGATGGAGCTGAACCGGATCCTGCAGCGCGTCTTCCACGAGGACTCGGTCTTCCGCATCGACCACTACCTCGGCAAGGAGACGGTCCAGAACATCCTCGCGTTCCGCTTCGCCAACTCGATCTTCGAGCCGGTGTGGAACACGAACCTCATCGACTCGGTGCAGATCACCGCCGGGGAAGAGATCGGCGTCGAGCTGCGAGGCGGCTATTACGACAAGGCCGGAGCGCTGCGCGACATCGTGCAGAACCACGCACTGCAGCTCCTCGCGCTGGTGGCCATGGAGCCGCCGGCGTCATTCGACGCCAACGCGGT
>DATGEO010000047.1:0-7161 GCA_035310015.1 Candidatus Dormiibacterota bacterium
CCATCGGAGGCCAGCGTAAGAGAAACATCTGACCCGCACACCGCACGCCCGGCAGGACCTGTAGGGTTCCAAACTCCGTGCTCCAAAGTTAGAGTGCGGGACCGTGGACCCGGCCGAACTGATCCAGCGGTGCGATCGCCTGGCGGCGCTCGCCGACCGGCGGCGTGTGCTTCCGACGGCGAACGTTGCGGCCGCCGCACGCGCGCGGCAGCTCCACGACCATGTCTACGGATTTCTGCGTCCGCGTCTCTCCGACATCGATGCCCCTCTCCTGGTGCTGCTTGTCGGACCCACCGGCGCCGGGAAGTCCTCGTTGCTGAACACGATCGCGGGGGCGGAGGTAAGCAAGGCCGGCGTGCTGCGGCCGACGACAAGAGATGCGGTCCTATTCGCGAGCGAGAGCGATTCGCGCCGCATCCTTGCGAGCGGTCGCCTCGCCGTCGTCGCGAAGGAGCGATTGAGACTCGCGGCGGCGCCCGCAAGCGCGGACGGCGTTGCCGTCATCGACGCCCCGGATGTCGACTCGGTCGAGCGGGACAACCGCGAGCTCGCGGACGTGCTCGTGGAGAGCTGTGATCTTTGCGTGTTCGTGACGACGGCAATGCGCTATGCAGACCTGGTGCCGTGGGAGGTGCTGCGCCGGGTGCGCGAGCGTGGTCTTCCTCTGGTTGTGGTTCTGAACCGCGTACCCGCCGAGGAAGAGGATCGGGCGGCGGTGGTCGCCGACGCGAAGCGGCTCCTCGGCCAGGTCGGCCCACCAGGCACTCGAGGGCCGGTCGACTTGATCGTCGTCGATGAGGGCGACATCGATCCGGACGTGGATGGACTCGCGCGCGAGAAGGCCCGCCCGCTACTCGAGCGCATAGCGCGACTCGCAGCGGAGGCCGACGAGCGCCGCGCCGTCGCCACGCAGGCGCTGGCGGGTGCGGTCAGGGGCCTCACGCCGCTCGCACACGACATCGCGGACGATCTCGAGCACCAGGCGATCGACGGCGACGCGCTGCAGCGGATCGCCGTGTCGATGTACGCCGAGGAGCTGGCCTCGCTCACTCGGGCGCTGCAGGGTGGTCTGATCCTGCGCGAGGAGGTGCTGCGCCGATGGAACGAGTTTGTCGGCGCCGACCAGGTGGCGAGATTCATCTCGTCAGGCATCGGCAGGTTGCGCGCCATCCTGCTGACCGCGTTCCGCGGAACGAAGGCCGCGCCGGTGACCGTCGTCGAGGCGGAGATGACGAGCACGCTCGAGGCGATCTCGCTGCGCCACGCTACGGATGCCGCTCGGCGGACAGCGGTGGCGTGGTCCGACCGGTCTGAAGCTGCCGCGCTCGTCGCCCGCAGTCCCGCTCTATGGTCGGCGTCGGAAGGGTTCGGTCCCGCGGTCCGAGAAGGCCTGGCGGCGTGGATGCGCGCGATCGTGGACGACGTCCGAGCCCATGCCGGCCGGAAGCGCGCGGTCGCGCAGGTCGCGGCGCTCGGCGTGAACGCCGTCGGGGTCGCCGTGATGCTCGGCGTTTTCGTGCACACTGCCGGCCTCACGGGGACGGAGATTGGGATTGCCGCGGGCACGGCATTCCTCAACCAGAAGCTGCTGGAGGCAATCTTCGGCGAGGGCGCCATGGCTGAGCTCATCGGCAACGCGCGCGCGCACCTCGAGGGGCTCCTGACAACGCTCTTCGCTGACGAGCGCAGGCGTTTCGAGACGCTCGTGCCGCCACCGCAAGCCCTGCGCGAGCTTGCGGTCGAGCTGCGCGACGTGGTTGACGGCATGAAGCCTTGAGCGTCGATCGCTGCCTCGACAACCTCGACGAGGCCATCACGGCCGCGAAGGCTCTCGGCCTCGACATAGGCGCCGCTGCGGCGACGCGAGACACAGCGCGGGCAAGGCTTGGCTTCCCGAGCAGCACCTACGTTCTCGCGCTGGCCGGAGGCACCGGCGTCGGGAAGTCGACGTTGTTGAACGCGATCGCGGGCGAAGAGGTGAGCCTGGCCGGTGCACGCCGGCCGACGACGTCGGAGGCGGTCGCATGGCTGCCTTCCGGCCGCAGGCACGAACTCGCGGGCCTGCTGCAGTGGCTCGACATCAGCGAGGTGCACGAGCACGCCGGACGCACGCTCGGCGATGTCGCCGTCCTCGATCTGCCGGACTTCGACTCGATCGCCGTGCAGCACCGAGAGCGCGTGGATGCACTGCTTCCGCGCGTCGACGCGGTGGCGTGGATAGTGGACCCGGAGAAATACATGGATCAGGTCATGCACGGCGGCTATCTGAGGCGATTCGCGCCGCAGATCCGGCGGCAGATCGTCGTCCTGAACCGCAGCGACCTGCTGAGTCCCGAGGACGCGCGCCGTGTCGCCAATGACATGAGTGAGCAGCTGCATCGCGACGGTGCCGGCGCCATCGACGTCGTTGTGACGCGCGCACGAGAGGGCGCCGGCGGCGTCGCGAAGCTGCGCGAATGGCTCGAGTCCGCGGTCGAGGCGAAGGCGGTGGTCGTGGCTCGTGTCGCCGCCGAGGTGCGCGAGGCGGTGCGCGATCTCGCCGCGGAGGCGGGTGTCGCCGACGGGAGCGTGCGTCCGGCGGTCGAATCGTTAAAGCGCGAGCGAGCCCTCCATTCGGTCACGCGCGGCACGCTCGCCCTCATCGACATTGAAGGTCTGGAGCGGCAAGCTGTCGCGGCGACGAGGTTCGCGGCGCGGAGGCGCGGGGCGGGACCGATGCGACACCTGACCAGCGCGATCTACCGGCTCACGGGGCGAGCGCGCGCTTCCGCCGACCCCGCCGGCTTTCTCAACCGGTGGCAGCTGCGCGGCTCGCTCGCGCCGGCGGTCGAGCCGCTGCGCGAGCTCGTGACGTCAACCCTACCTTCGGTGCCGGCGCCGCTCCGTCGCCGGCTCGCCGCGCTGACCGCGCCGGCGGCAATGCAGCAGCGCCTGGCTGAGAGCATCGACCGCTCGCTCGCGACCGAAGCGACCACCTTCCGAGCGCCCACCAGCGCGCTCTGGCCGGTGATCGGCGCCGCTCAGTATGTCGTGACGGCTTTCCTCATCTTCTCGGTGCTCTGGTTCGCGTCGCTTTTCGTCATCCACGACGCGCCGGTCAGCACCGTCTCCGTGCCATATCTCGGTTTCGTGCCGACGCCGGTCGCGTTGCTCGCCGCCACTCTCCTCGCCGGCTACGTCCTAGCAAAGCTGCTGCAGCTGCATGCGGGCTGGCTTGGGCGACGGTGGGCAAAGCGCGCCGGCGTGCGGGTCACGAGCGAGCTCCGCCGGCGAATCGCCGACGAGCTTCTGGTCCCCATCGATGAATTCGATGCCTCGCGCGCGGCTCTGGCGCAAGCGCTGCGCGCGGCTGACGACTGCTCATGACCCTTCGAAAAGCGGAACGGTTGAGGCCTGCACCGCGGCGCCCTGGGCAAATGCAGGCGCCAACGGCCCTTCGGACCAGCGCATCAGGACGATCGGCCTGCAACTCTGATCACGGTCTTTGCGGACCCTGTTATGGGCCGACCCGTAGAGTCGGCCTACGTGCATCTCGCCATTCGTCCAAAAACCGCGCCCGATGGGTTGAGAATCGCATTCGTATCGTCAAAACTGCCGCGACGCTGCGGCATCGCGACTTTCTCGGCTGACTTGATGGCCGCCGTCAAAGCGGCCGATCCCGACGTCACGTATCGGGTGGCCGCCATCGACGAGCCGAACGAAGTTCGGCCTTATGGCGCTGAGGTTCGCTGGCGCATACGCCAGGGCGACCCGAGCACCTACCGGATGGCGGCCGAAGGGATCAACCACTCGAGGGCCGACATCGTCAACGTGCAGCACGAGTTCGGTCTGTATGGAACCTGGCGCGACGGGGTTTACGACGACCACCTCCGAACGTTTCTCGAAACATTGCGCAAGCCCGTCATCACGACTCTGCACACGGTGCCGCCTGAACCGACGCAGTCGATGCGCGAAGCCATCCGTTCCACGGTGAAGCTGAGCGATGCCACGGTGGTCATGGCCAGCGCGGCGGTGGGCCAGTTTGCCGGCCCCTATGGCATCCACACGATTCCGGTCGTGATACCGCACGGCATGCCGGCGATCCAGCCGCATGGCCGGGCTCGAATGAAGGACAAGCTGGGCGTGCCCGGCCGGACCATCATCTCGACCTTCGGCCTTGTCGATCCCCGCAAGGGCATCGAATTCATGATCGAGGCGATGCCGGCGATTGTCGCGGCCCATCCTGCAGCCCTCTACCTGATCGCGGGCCAGACGCACCCAGAGCTGCGGCGTACCGACGGGGAGCGCTATCGAAATCAGCTGACCGAGACCGTCAAGCGCCTTCGTTTGGAGAACCACGTTTCGTTCATCGACGAGTACATGGCCCAGCGCGACATCATTGGGCTGCTGCTGGCGAGCGACGTGTACGTCACGCCGTACCTCGACCCGCAGCAGATAACCAGCGGGACTCTTGCCTATGCGCTCGGAGCGGGCAAGGCGATCATTTCCACGCCTTACACACACGCCCGGGAGGCCCTCGCCGACGGCCGGGGAATTCTCGTCCCGTTTCGAGACTCCGCAGCGCTGGCGGTGGCGGTCAACTCGGTGGTCGACGACCCTAAGCGCAAGCAGGGGCTCGAGCTCGCGTCCTACTCCTACGCCAAGGACATGTCGTGGCCACGTACCGGTGAGCACTGGCTGGCTCTGATGCGTCTCGTGGCGTTCTCATCGCGCGCTAGGGCCGGCCGGCCGGCCGCATGAGCGCGCTCCGGGTCGGGCCGCTCGCGCAGCGGCTCACCAATAATCCCATCTTGACCAGCGCCGACGTGGCGCCGTCGCAAACGGCCCTTGAGGTGGTCTCGGTCTTCAACGCCGCGGCTGCCCAGTTGGGAGACGAGACGATCCTCCTGTTGAGGGTTGCCGAGCGCCCACGCGCCATGACCGGCCGGTTGCCCGCGACCGCGCGGATCCTGGATCTCGCCGCGCCGCACGAGAAGCTGGAAGCGATCGCTCCAGGCACCGTCGGTGAGGACGTGATCGGGATTGCCTTTCTCGACCCTGCGACGTCACCTGGCCGCGTGATCGTCGCCTACGTCCGCAAGGATTTGCCCGGACTGAATCTGAGCGATCCCAGGTCGATCCAGGTCACCAGGCCGCCGGCCACATCTGGCGGCCGCGAGGAGGTTCGGGACTACCTCACGCAGATATCCCATCTGCGGGTAGCCCGCAGCTTCGACGGGGCACACTTCACGGTCGATGAGGCCCCGGCGGTGGTTCCCTCCGATTCGTTCGAGGAATACGGCTGCGAGGACCCCAGAGCCACGCTGATCGACGGGGTGTGGCACATCACCTACGTGTCGGTCGGCGCCGTGGGCATCACCACCAGCCGGTTGACTACGACCGATTTCCGGTCGTTTGAGCGGCAGGGCCTCATGTTCCTACCGGACCACAAAGACGTCGTGCTCCTCCCTGCTCGCGTCAAGGGCCGGTACATCGCGCTGACCCGGCCGATGCCATCGTCTTTCAACCGCGTGCTCGGAATCTGGATCGCGTTTTCCGATGACCTGATCGGCTGGGGCGGCCACCTCCCGCTCGCGCTGCCTCGACCAGGCATGTGGGACGGACTGCGCACCGGTGCGGGCGCCGTTCCATTTCGGGTACCGGAAGGCTGGCTCGAGCTGTATCACGGCGTCGACGCCGACGGCAGGTATGCGATGGGCGCTCTGCTGCTCGACGCCGATGATCCGACGCACGTCATCGCTCGTTCGCCGGAACCGATTTTGACTCCCGACGAGGATTACGAGCGGTCAGGCTTCTACCGAAACACCGTGTTCTCCTGTGGACATGTTCCCCTCGATGAAGGTGGGGATAGGATCCGGATGTTTTACGGCGCCGCCGACACTCGCATGGCCGCAGCCGACTTCGAGGTGAAGGAGATCGTCGCCTCGCTGGCGCCTTGCTGAGGCAACTCGCCGCCCTGACGCGACGAGTTCCGGCTGCCGGGCCGCGCGCCTTGGCCATCGCCGTCTACTCAGGCTCGGCCGGCGAGCAGTACGAAGCGCGTGAGAGTGGCGTCGAGGGTGTTGCCTGTGTGGACGACGCGGCCCGTGCCTGCGTCCTCATGTACAGGCTGTGGGTGGCCACGCGCAACGAAACCCTCGGTCGTTGGGCGGCCGGTCTGCTCGACTTCGTGCTCTGGATGCACGCCGGCGACGGCCTCTGGCACAACTTCATCTATGACTGGCGCGGCACCCGGAACACCGAGGGCCCCACCTCGAAACCTGGAATCAACTTCTGGCAGGCGCGAGCGACTCAAGCCCTCGCGGAAGTCGGCCCGCTCTTGACTGAAAATCACGGCCGCAGGGTCCTTGGGGAGGCGCTCGACGCTGCAGCGTCCGGTTCGCCACCATCAGACGTCCGAGCCCTCCACGCCCTCGCCGCGCTGGCGGAGATGGAACGAGCGCCCAGCCCCCGGCTCGCCGGTCGGCTGGCGACCTGGTGCGATGAGCTCGCGGCATGCGTACGGGACGAGAGGCTCATGAACTCACCGGATGAGCGCGGGCGCCCGCACCTGTGGGCACATGTTCAGGAAGCCGCACTGGCCGACGCCTCGGTTGCGCTCAACAGGAGCGATCTGAGGAGCCTTGCAGTCAGCAGTGCCAACGCCGTGTTCGTGGACGTGATCGAATCCGGCTTTGCCGGCGAGCACGTCCACAGCTATGACGTTCAGTCGGCGATCTTCGTCATGGATCGACTTGCTGCCGTCACCGGCGAATCGAGATACAAAGACCTCGCCTGCCAGTCGCGAACCTGGTTCGATGGGGGCAACCCGGCGGCCCGGAAGGTGTATGACCGGGTCGCCGGTCGCGTCGCGGATGGGCTCGACGAGGGTCGCCTCAGCGACCGTTCTGGGGCCGAGGCCAACATCACCGCGGGCCTTGCACTGCTTGGCGATCCGGGCGTGCTCTCGATTGCGCGGGCGTGGCACGCGGCCTGATCGCTGAGAGCCGCGGGTCGGGCTCCGTCAGCCTGAACGCGTGGACCCTCTGTGTCAACCTGACGTGAGACAGCTCCACTGGCGAAATTAATGAGCCGAGAGGGGGCGGTAAGGAGAACATCTCGTCATGGTGACAATGCCCTTGGTGGAGAAGTCCACGGACCAACCACGCCCGCCGGCGCCGG
>DATGEO010000048.1:0-7866 GCA_035310015.1 Candidatus Dormiibacterota bacterium
TAGAGCTGGCGCTCGAGCCCGCGCCGGGTGCGGTAGCCGCCGCCGAAGTCGCCGCCCCCGCCGCCGATGGTGCCGCCGAGGCCGGTGGCCTTGGGCGTCTGCAGCAGCACGCCGGCCATCAGCAGGCCGGAGAGGATGAGCTCGGCGACGACCAGGTAGGGCTGGATTTGCTTCATGGCTGGACCGGTGCGGGCCGGGCGGAAATTCTACCCGCCCAGCCCGACCAAACCTATCCTCCGAACTTCTGGTTGACCGCTTCCCAGTTGATGGTGTTGAACCAGGCCGCCACGTAGTCGGGGCGCTTGTTCTGGTACTTGAGGTAGTAGGCGTGCTCCCAGACGTCCACGCCCAGGATCGGCGTCATGCCGTCCATGTACGGGCTGTCCTGGTTGGGGTAGCCCTTGATCGAGAGCTTGCCGCCTGAGTCGGCGACCAGCCAGCCCCACCCGCTGCCGAACTGACCCACCGCCGCCTTCGTGAGCTGCTCCTTGAAAGCGTCGTAGCCGCCGAACGTGCTGTCGATCGCCTCACCGATCCGGCCGCTCGGGGCGCCGCCGCCACCGGGGCCCATGACCGTCCAGAAGATCGAATGGTTGGAGTGCCCGCCGGCGTTGTTGCGGAGCACGGTGCGGACGTCCTCCGGCACCGAGCTGATGCCGCGGAGCAGGTCCTCGACCGATTTGCTCGCCAGCTCCGGGTGCTTCTCGATCGCGCCGTTGGCGTTGTTCACGTACGCCTGGTGGTGCTTGTCGTGGTGGATCTCCATCGTCTTCGCGTCGATGTGCGGCTCGAGCGCGTCGAAGGCGTATGGAAGCTTTGGAAGTTCATAAGCCATGGTTCGACCCCCCTTCTTGAATTCGGTCTGTGTACAGAAACCAGTCTACTGACATACGGAGGCCGGCCTGTGAAAGGGGCTGGGTGGGCACGGCTGGGGTTGCTGGATTGAATCTGCGTTGTAAATGGAAGTTGACAACTCGAACGTCTGTTTGGTAGACTGGTGGCTATGGACTCCATCCAGACTTTGGGCGACGAGCTGAGGCGGCTGCGGGCCACTATCGACGCCCTGGAAGGTGAGTTCTCGCGCAAGGCGGTCGAGTGTCAGCGGATGGGCGGCCACCTCGCCGCCGGCTATCCCGGCGTCGTGTCGTGGCTCCGGGCCAACTGTCGGATGACGGGCGGCTCGGCCGCCGACCGAGTTTGCGTGGGCAAGCAGATCGAATCTTCGCCGGCCATCGGCGAGGCGCTGGCCTCTGGCCAGATCGGCTACCAGTCGGCGGCAGCGGTCTGTCATCTGCTGGAGCAGGTCGGTGAGAAGAAGTGCGAGCTCGACGAAGAGGCGCTTCTGGACTGGGCTGGGAACATGGATGTGGCGGAGCTGCGCAACCTTTGCCGCCACCTCCGGTACGCCGTCGACCCTGACGGCGCGGAGAACGAGGACAACTTCAACTTCGAGCGCCGGCGGCTGCACATCAGCGCCACAAGCGAAGGCATGCACGTGCTCGACGCTGTCCTCGACCCTGTCGGCGGGGCGGCGGTGAAGACGGCTTTGGAGGCGCTGGCCAACAGCGGCGCTCAGGACGAGCGCAAGTACTCCCAGCGGATGGCCGACGCCCTGGTCGAGCTGGCCCACCACACGCTCGACTCGGGCGCAGTGCCACGTCGGAAAGGCGTCCGCCCGCACGTGAGCGTCACCGCCACCCTGGAGGGCCTGCGTGGCTTGCCGGGCGGGGCTCAGCTGGAAGGAACGCCGATCTCGCAGAAGACGCTGGAGCGGATTGGCTGCGACGGCGCCCTGTCGCGGGTGATGCTGGCGGACTCGGTGGTGGTCGACGTCGGCCGCGCGACGCGCACGGTCTCGGCCGCGACGAGGCGCGCGCTCCAGCAGCGCGACCAGCACTGCCGCTGGCCGGGTTGTGACCGGCCCGCGAGCTGGACGACCCCGCACCACATCGAGTTCTGGAGTCGGGGCGGACCGACCACGCTGCCCAACCTGCTCTCCCTGTGCCATTACCACCACCGATTGGTGCACGAGGGAGGCTGGCAGGTCGTGAAGGTCGGCGATGGGTTCAGGTTCATCCGACCCGAGCCGGCGACGAGGTTCGTCGCCCCGTGGCGCCGGGCGCGGGACCCGGGAGTGCTGGCCGCCTAGGCTCCGGACTTGGCCTGGGCCTTTACCGCGGCCGCCCGGCGTTCGATCTCCACCAGGTCGCCGAGGTAGCGCCAGGACCGCACGGTGAAGTCGTCCTTCAATTCGTAGACGCGGGGGACGCCAGTCGGGATGTCGAGGTCGACGACCTCCTGCTCGCTCAAGCCGTCGAGGTGCTTGACCAGGGCTCGCAGGCTGTTGCCGTGCGCGGAGACCAGGACGCAGTCGCGGGCCAGCAGGTCGGGCACGATCGCGTCGTACCAGTAGGGCAGCATGCGAGCGACCACGTCTTTGAGGCACTCCGCCTTCGGCACGATCTCGGGCGGCAGCGCCGCGTAGCGGGGGTCGTGCGACGCGCTGCGCTCGTCGCCGGTCTCGAGGTCGGGCGGCCGGACGTCGTAGCTGCGCCGCCACAGCTTGACCTGGGCGTCGCCGTACTTCTCGGCCGTCTCCTTCTTGTTCAGTCCCTGCAGCGCGCCGTAGTGCCGCTCGTTGAGCCGCCAGCTGCGCCGCACCGGGATCCAGGTCCGGCCCATCTCGGCCAGCGCAACATCGGTGGTCTGGATCGAACGTATCAGCACCGACGTGTGGACGACGTCGGGAGGCAGGCCCGCCTGCTGCATCAGCCGCCCGGCTTCTTTGGCTTCGGCGACGCCCTGCTCGCTGAGCGGGACGTCGTGCCAGCCGGTGAAGAGGTTCTCGAGGTTCCACGTGCTCTGTCCGTGGCGGAGCAGCACGAGGATCCCGGGCTTCCTACCTATGGCCGTACACCTCCGCCGTGACCTTGACGATCTGGGCGAACTCGTCCGGCTTCAGGCTCGCTCCGCCGACGAGGCAGCCGTCGCACAGCGGAAGCTCGACGTAGGACTCGACGTTGGCGGCGGTCACGCTGCCTCCATAAAGGACGCGAACCTTGCGGGCGGCCCCCGCGCCGATGAGCTCGCCCACGATGCGCCGGATGAGCCGCATCGTCTTGTACGCGTGCTCCGGGTCGGCGCTTTTGCCGGTACCGATGGCCCACACCGGCTCGTAGGCGACGACCAGGCGTGACGAGTCGTCGGCCGAGCAGTTGGCGAGGCTGGCCCTCACCTGCGCGGACACGATCTCGTCGCTGCGGCCGGCGTCGTAGTGGTCTTCGAGCTCGCCCACGCAGACGATGACGCTGAGCTCGTTCTGCAGCGCGGCCGCGGCCTTCCGGGCGACCATGTCGTCGGTCTCGCCGAGGTAGATGCGGCGCTCCGAGTGGCCGACGATCACCCACTGGCACCAGCCGCGCAGCATCGCCGGTGAGACCTCGCCCGTGTACGCGCCCGACTGCTCCCAGAAGCAGTCCTGTGCGCCGAGCTTCAGGCCAGAGCCTTCGATGACCTCGGCCACGCCGAGGAGCCAGGGGAACGGTGGAAACAGCGCCACCTCGACGCTGTCCGTCGCGGCGGTGGCCGCGGGCAGAACACCCCGCACGATGTCCACGGCCTCGCCGCCGTCGATGGGGTTCATCTTCCAGTTGGCGGCCAGGAGCGCCTTTTCAATCGCTTGTGCCGGCACTTGCGGCTAGTTACGCCTCCCTGAGAACGGCGACGCCCGGCAGCTCCTTGCCTTCGAGGTACTCGAGGGTCGCGCCCCCTCCGGTGGAGACGTGCGAGTACCGTCCGGCAAGACCCAGCGCGTCGACTGCGGCGGCGGTGTCGCCTCCGCCGACGAGAGTGTAGGCGCCTGACGAGGCGATCACCTCGCCGATGGCCTTCGTGCCCACGCTGAAGTCGGAGATTTCGAAAATGCCCATCGGACCGTTCCAGACGACTGTGCCTGCGCCGCGGATCTTCTCGCTGAAGCGCTCCACGGTCTGGGGCCCGATGTCGACCGCGATCCAGCCGGCCTCGACGTTCTCCGCCCGAAAGACGCGCAGCGGCTGGCCCGACATCGTTTGCTGCGTGCACACCAGGTCGACCGGCAGCAACAGGCGCTGGCCGACTGTCTTCCACACCTCGTTGGCCGCGCTGATGGCGGTCTCGTCCACCAGGCTGTTGCCGGTGGCGTGCCCCTGGGCGCGCAGGAACGTGTTCGCCATCGCGCCGCCGATGATCAGGGCGTCGACCTTGGTGATCAGGTTGTTGAGCAGGCCGACCTTGGTCGAGACCTTGGCCCCGCCGACGACCGCGATCAGGGGCCGCTTCGGGTAGTCGAGGGCGGTGTGGAGGGCGTTCAGCTCCGCCTCCATCAGCTGGCCGGCATACGCGGGCAGGTATTTCGCGACGCCAACCACCGATGCATGCGCGCGGTGCGACGACGCGAATGCGTCGTTGACGAAGATCTCGCCCAGGGACGCGAGCTGCTGCGCGAAGGCCGGATCGTTGGCCTCGTCCTCGGGGTGGAAGCGGACGTTCTCGAGCATCAGCACCTGGCCCGGCTGCATGCGCGCCACGGCGGACTGGGCCTGCGGACCGACGCAGTCGTAGGCGAACTTCACCTCGCCCCAGAGCTGGCGCCCGAGCTCCTGCGCGACCGGCCGCAGCGACAGCGACTGATCCACGCCCTTCGGCCGGCCGAGATGCGACATGACGATGACCATCGCGCCGCGATTCGTCAGATCCTTGATGGTGGGCAGCGCCGCCTTGATGCGTGTGGTGTCAGTGATCTGCCCGTTGGACATGGGCACATTGAGGTCTTCCCGGACCAGCACGCGCTTACCCGAGACGTCGACGGACGCGATCGACGCCTTCAGAGCTGCTCGGCCATGTAGGCGATGAGGTCGACCATGCGGCAGCTGAAGCCCCACTCGTTGTCGTACCAGCTGACGACCTTCGCCCTCTGCGGTCCGAGCATCAGCGTCAGCGGCGCGTCGACGATGGACGAGTGCGGGTCGCCGCGGAAGTCGGACGAGACGAGCTCTTCGTGGCTGACGCTCATGATGCCTTTGAGCTCGCCGCCGGCCGCCTCGTCGAAGGCGGCGTTGATGTCCTCCACCGTGGTCGACTTGCCCAGCTCCACGCTGAGATCGACGACCGAGACGTCGAGCAGCGGCACACGGAACGCCATGCCGGCGAACTTGCCGGACAGGTTGGGCAGCACCTCGGCGACGGCGCGGTTGGCGCCGGTCGAGGTCGGGATCACGTTGTCGGCCGCGGCCCGCGCCCGGCGCAGGTCCTTGTGCGGGAGGTCCTGCAGGCGCTGGTCGGCGGTGTACGCGTGGATCGTCGTCATGAAGCCGTTCTCGATGCCGAACGAGTCGTGCAGCACCTTCGCCACCGGCACGAAGCAGTTGGTCGTGCAGCTCGCGTTGGAGACGACGTTGTGCTTCGACGAGTCGTAGCCCTTGTGGTTGACGCCCATCACCACCGTGTAGTCCTGGTGCGTCGCCGGCGCCGAGATGATGACCTTCTTCGCGCCGCCCTTGTCGATGTGTACGCGCGCTTTGGTGGCGTCGGTGAAGAGTCCGGTGGACTCGACGACGATGTCGACGCCGAGGTCCTTCCACGGCAGCTCGCCGGGGTCCTTGATGCTCAGGAACTTCACCATATGGCCGTCGACCTTGATCGAGTCGCCGTCCGCGGACACCGCCTCCGGAAGCGTGCCGAAGGTCGTGTCGTGCTTGAGCAGGTGGGCGAACGTCTTGGCGTCGCCGATGTCGTTCACCGCGACGAGGTCGATGTCAGCCTGCAGCTTCAGGGCCGCGCGGTAGATGTTGCGGCCGATGCGTCCAAAACCGTTGATCCCGACCTTGATAGCCATGTTCGAGAAACGCTCCTATATCCGCCCGGCAGGCCGAGGCCCGTGAAGACGGAGGTAATGTTAGGCGGAGCGGCGGGCGTGGTCGGAGGGCTGTCCGGCCCGGCCGCTCAGGTCCTGGAGCCTCCTGAGCCGGTGATTCACCGCCGACTTCGAGAGCTTCATCCGCGAGGCGAGCTCGCTGAGGTTCAGCTCCGGGTAGGCGCTCCGCCAGCGGGCCATCTCCCGCAGGGCCGCAGGCAGCGTGGCCATCCGGCCGCTCGACTCCAGCTTCTCGATGGCCGCCGCCTGGCGCAGCCCTGACCCGATCGTCTTGTCGATGTTCGCCGTCTCGAAGTTGAGTCGGCGGTTGACCTCCCCGGTGACCGAGCGCACCACGCGCACGTTCTCGAACTCCATCACGGCCCGGCTCGCGCCCATCAGCGAAAGCAGCCGGACGATGGCGTCTCCTTCCTTGACGTAGACGACGTGCTGCCCGCCTCTCTCCACCACTCCGGACATGACCCCGAAGTGCCCGGTCAGCTGCCGGATCGCGACCGCCCACGACTCGGCCGGGGCCACGAACTCGAGGTGGTAGCGCGCGCTCGGCGCGTTGACCGAGCCGCAGCCCAGGAACAGGCCTCGGAGCATGGCCTTGCGGTCGCAAGTGGCGTCGGGCACGGCGTTGGCGGCGGCCTGCGTGAACGCGGGCTCCAGGCCCGCCGGCAGGCCGAGCTCGATGAAGAAGGCCATCCGCTTCTTCGTCTTGACCGTCTGGTACTTGGCCTCCATCTGCCCTACGGCCCGTCCGAGCCGGACGACCTTGCGCGCGACGGTGTTGCGAAGCAGCGAGAAGTACGCGGCACGCCCGCTGCCGTTGCGTTTGAGCAGCCGGCCCCTGGCGCCGAAATAGATGCCGAGCAGCTCGCTCAGCTGACAGCACGGCCGGGCCGGAAGAAGCCCGGCCATCTCGTTCTTGACGTCGGCCGAGAACGAAATGGGATTACCTCCAGGATCTTGGTCGGATCCTCTCTCCCTCGGCCTCAGTCTATACATTGAAGGCGGGATAAGTCGATGACCGAGATGCGCATGATCGAGGCCGTCCGGGCGGCCATCACCGAGGAGATGGAGCGCGACGAGCGCGTGCTCGTCATGGGCGAGGACGTGGGCCGCAAAGGCGGCGTCTTCGGCGCCACCGACGGGCTGTACGCGAAGTTCGGCGAGTCGCGCGTGCTCGACACCCCGCTGGCGGAATCGGCCATCGTCGGCGTCGCGATCGGGGCTGCGCTCAACGGCCTCATCCCCATCGCCGAGATCCAGTTCGCGGACTTCATCCACCCCGCCTTCGACCAGATCGTCAGCGAGGCCGCGCGCACGCGCTACCGCTCCAACGGCGACTGGCACGTGCCCATGGTCATCCGGACGCCGTTCGGCGGCGGGGTTCACGGCGGGCTCTACCACTCGCAGTCGATCGAGGCTTTCTACGCCCACGTGCCCGGCCTGAAGGTGGTGGTGCCGAGCATGCCCGCCGATGCGCACGGCCTGCTGAAGGCGGCGATTCGCGACCCCGACCCGGTGCTGTTCCTCGAGCACAAGAAGGTGTACCGGCTCGTCGCGGAGGAGGTGCCCGACGGCGATCACGTCCTGCCCATCGGACCGGCGGTCGTGCGCCGTGAGGGCACCAAGCTCAGCTGCTTTGCGTGGGGCTTGATGACGCACTACTCGCTGCAGGCGGCGGAGCGGGTGGCGGCGGACGGCATCAGCGTCGAGGTCGTCGACCTGCGGACTCTGGCCCCCCTCGACCGGGACACCATCCTCGAGTCGGTCCGCAAGACGGGAAAGGCCATGGTCGTGCACGAGGACAACCTCACCGGCGGTTTCGGCGCGGAGGTCGCGGCGCTCATCGCCCAGCACGCGTTCGACAGCCTCGACGGGCCCGTCACGCGCGTCGCGGCGCCGGACATCCCCGCGATGCCGTTCAACACGCCGCAGGAGGACTTCTTCATGCCAAGCCC
>DATGEO010000049.1:0-3795 GCA_035310015.1 Candidatus Dormiibacterota bacterium
GGGCTTCGAGCCGTTCTGGCCCAGGCGCCAGCGCAACCATGCCTCGATGAACGGATCGATCTCTCCGTCGAGCACCGCCTGGGCGTTGCCGACCTCCATCCCGGTGCGCACGTCCTTCACCAGCGTGTAGGGCTGGAGCACGTAGTTGCGGATCTGCGAGCCGAACTCGGCGGGGAGAACCTGGCCGCGGATCTGATCGAGCTTCGCCGCGGCCTCCTGCTGCTGGCGCTGGAACAGCCGCGCCTTCAGCACCTTCATCGCCATCTCTCGGTTCTTCATCTGCGAGCGCTCGTTCTGGCAGGTCACGACGATGCCGCTCGGCAGGTGGGTGATGCGGATGGCGGAGTCGGTCTTGTTGACGTGCTGGCCGCCCGCGCCCGTGGACCTGTACGTGTCGATGCGCAGGTCCTGCGGGTTGATGACGATCGCCGCCTCGTCCGAGCTCTCGAGCTCGGGCATCACCTCGGCCAGCGCGAACGAGGTGTGGCGGCGGTGATTCTGGTCGAAGGGAGAGATGCGCACCAGGCGGTGGACGCCATGCTCGGAGCGCAGAAGGCCGTACGCCCGCGGGCCGCGGAGGATGAAGGTCGCGCTCTTGAGCCCGGCCTCCTCCCCCGGCGACGTGTCGAGGATCTCGGTCTCGAAGCGCTTGCGCTCCGCCCACTTCAGGTACATGCGCATGAGCATCTCGACCCAGTCCTGGGCCTCCACCCCACCCTGCCCCACCGACAGCGTGATGACCGCGTTGTGGCCGGCATAGGGGTCGGTGAACAGCAGGTCGAGCTCGCGGTTGCGAAGCTCGGCCGCGATCTCGCCGCGCTCCTTGTCGACCTGCCTCTGGAGCTCGGGATCGCCGGACGCAAGGTCGTCGAGCTCGATGAGGTCGCGCGCCCGGCGCTCCAGCTTGTCCCACGCCTCGACCAGCTGGCGGTTCTCGGCCGACTCGCGCGCCATCTCGCGCGCGTGCGCCGGATCGTCCCAGACGCCGGGCTGGGCTAGGAGCTGGTCGAGCTCCTCAGCGCGGGCGCCCTTCGCGGGCAGGTCAAAGGTGCTCCTTCAGCTGCAGGATCCGGTTCAAGAGCTCTTTGGGGTCGAGTTCAGCGTCCAACTATTTGCCGTGGCACCTCTTGTACTTCTTGCCCGAGCCGCACCAGCACGGGTCGTTGCGCCCGATCTTAGCGTTGGGCGCCGCAGCGGCACCGACGGGGGCCGCCTGCCGCTTCTTCGGGGGCGCGCCGTTGGTGCGACCGGCGGCGCCGTCCACCTCGCCCGGGCCGCTCTCCATGACCTCACGCACCATCGGCGCCGGGGGCGGAGGCGGCGCGTTGCGCTGCACCTGGACTCGGAAGATGCGCGACACGATCGAGGCCTGGATGCGGTCGCGCAGCTCGTTGAACATCTCGAACGCTTCGTTCTTGTACTCGACGAGCGGGTCGCGCTGGCCGTAGGCGCGCAGGCCTATGCCCTCGCGGAAATGCTCCATCTGCGTCAGGTACTCCATCCACTGCCAGTCGATCGTGCGCAGCATCACGTCGCGCTCGACGATCGGCATGAGGTCGGCGCCGATCTCCTCGACCTTGCGGTCATAGGCCTCCGCGGCGGCCGCGTTCAGGTGCTCGGCCAGGCCCTGCCGGCCGTTGCGCAGCGCTTCTTCCGGGATCTCCGCGCCCGGCGCGATCGGCAGGTAGGCCGACAGGTACTTGACCAGGCCCTCGAGGTCCCAGTTCTCGACGTGGCGGTTCTCGCAGTGCGCCTCGATGCCC
Source organism: Candidatus Dormiibacterota bacterium (assembly GCA_035310015.1). Taxonomy (GTDB): domain Bacteria; phylum Chloroflexota; class Dormibacteria; order Dormibacterales; family Dormibacteraceae; genus DATGEO01. Next base: position 1,764 of record DATGEO010000049.1, read on the forward strand.
TTCTCGACGATGTCGTTGACGTAGCCGAGGATGTTGTCGCGCGCGTCCGCGCCTTCGAGGACCTTGCGCCTCTCCTCGTACACGATCTGGCGCTGCTTGTTCATCACGTCGTCGTACTCGACGACGTGCTTGCGGGCGTCGAAGTGCATGCCTTCGACCTTCTTCTGCGCGCCCGCGATCGACCGGGCGACCCACGGGTGCTCGATGGGCTCGACCTCGAGGCTGTCCATCAGGCGGCCGATGCGATCCGCGGCCGGGCCGAAGATCTTCATCAGGTCGTCTTCGAGCGAGATGAAGAACCGGCTCGAGCCCGGGTCGCCCTGGCGGCCGGCACGGCCGCGCAGCTGGTTGTCGATGCGCCTTGACTCGTGGCGCTCGGTGCCGATGATGTGCAGTCCGCCGACGTCGGTTACGCCGGGGCCGAGCACGATGTCGGTGCCGCGGCCCGCCATGTTGGTGGCGATGGTCACCCCGCCGGGCTGGCCCGCTTCGGCCACGATCGCCGCCTCACGCTCGTGCTGCTTGGCGTTGAGCACGTTGTGCTTGACGCCGCGCTTCTCCAGCATTCGCGCCAGGCGTTCTGACTTCTCGACCGAGACCGTGCCCACCAGCACCGGTCGCCGCTGCTTGTTCATCTCCACGATCTCGTCGATGACCGCCTCGAACTTCGACTTCTCGGTCTTGTAGATCACGTCCGGGTGGTCCTTGCGGATCATGTTCTTGTGAGTCGGGATCACGACCACGTCGAGCCCGTAGATCTTGTGGAATTCCTCGGCCTCGGTCAGCGCGGTGCCGGTCATGCCCGCGAGCTTCTCGTACTGGCGGAAGTAGTTCTGGACCGTGATCGTGGCGATGGTCTTCTGCTCCTGCTGGACCTTGACGCCTTCCTTCGCCTCGACCGCCTGGTGGAGCCCGTCCGACCAGCGCCGGCCGGGCATGGTGCGGCCCGTGAACTCGTCGACGATCACGACCTCGCCGTCCTTGACCAGGTAGTCGCGATCGCGCAGGAAGAGCGCCTTCGCCTTCAGCGCCTGGTTGATCTGGTGGGCCTCGATCACGTTCTCGAGGTCGTAGATGTTCTTGATCCCGGTCCAGCGCTCCATCTTCGCGATGCCCTGCTCGGTCAGCGAGGCGGACTTGTGCTTGAGGTCGACCTCGTAGTCGTCGCCTTCGTTGAGCCGTGCGGCCCACCGCGCGAACTCGTAGTACTTCTCGGTCGACTCCTCGGACTGGCCCGAGATGATGTGCGGCGTGCGCGCCTCGTCGATGAGGATCGAGTCGACCTCGTCGACGATCGCGTAGTTCAGGTCGCGCTGGCTGCACTGCGCCAGGTCGAGCGCCATGTTGTCGCGCAGGTAGTCGAACGCGAGCTCGGAGTTGGTGGCATATGTGATGTCCGCCTCATACGACTCGCGCTTGCTCACAGGCCGGAGGTGCTGCAGGCGAGGGTCGGGATGCGTCTCGTCGATGTACTCGGGGTCGTAGAGGTACGTCGCGGTGTTGCCGACGTTCACGCCGACGCTCAGCCCGAGCAGGTGGTAGATCGGGGCCATCCATCCGGCGTCGCGGCGGGCCAGGTAGTCGTTGACGGTGACGAGGTGGACGCCCTTGCCCGCGAGCGCGTTGAGGTACAGCGCCAGGCTCGCGACCAGCGTCTTGCCTTCGCCGGTCTTCATCTCGGCGATCTTTCCCTGGTGGAGCACGATGCCACCGACCAGCTGCACGTCGAAGTGGCGCATGCCGATGGTGCGCCGGCCGGCCTCGCGGCACAGGGCGAAGGCCTCGATCAGCAGCTCGTCGAGGTCGTGGTCCTCGGAAGCGAGCTTCCGGAGCTCGTCCGAGCGCGCGCGGAGGCCGGCATCGTCCAGCGCCTTCAGCTCGGGCTCGAGCTCGTTGATGGCGGCCGCGACCGTCAGGTGTCGTTTGACCTCTCGCTCGTTGGGGTCGAGAAGCCGCGTGAGGTTGACCACTGGAACTAGTACATCATGCCCAACGACCCGGACGGGCTAACTAGCCCTCACCCTAACCCTAG
>DATGEO010000050.1:0-6728 GCA_035310015.1 Candidatus Dormiibacterota bacterium
GCCGATCGTGACGCCTTCGGCGTCCTTCATAAGCGCGAACCTGCCCCGATGGATGACCACCGACCCGTCCGCGTGCACGATGGGATCGGCGAACACGATTCCGTCGTAGCGCGACACGCCGGTGGCCACGGCCGCATGAAAAGCCGGCCAGTGACGATCGCGAAATGCCGGCGGGATGAGGAGGTTGAGCGACTCCCCGATCGCGGCCTCGGGTTCATGGCCGAACAGCTTCGTGGCGCCGTCGGTCCATATCCTGATCACCCCTTCCCGGTCGCTGCCCACCACCGCGTGCTTCTCCAACACGCGGCGATCCTATCCGATTCGCCGAGCCTCCCCTCCGTGCTCCGCAACCAGGCCGCGCGTGCCTACCGGAACATGCACGGGGCGACGCTCGTGAGCTACGAGGCCATGCAGGAGGCGCGTGCTCGAGGGGCAGACGGGTAGCGCGTGGCCATGGTCGCTGCGGCAACCGGCACCGACTTCGCGTGCGTGGGTTCGCCTGGTGCGGTTTGACGCCCTTTCGTGCGCCTCGGTGCGCTAACTTCGTATTCGAAACCGGTTTGGCACGATCAGCTGGGACGGGTTCGATTCCTGTCGCCGGCTCCAGTTCGCGCGATCGGAGCGAGGCGCGCTACGACGCCGGCGCAGCCGCTGTGTCCACAGCATCCCTGGCGACGTCTCTGTCCCTGCGACCCACCAGCAGATAGGTCAGAGTCGGTCCCTTTCCCTTGACCTCGACATAACCCCTTCGCGTGAATGCGAACTCGTCCTTGGCCTTTTCGTAGAGCGCTTCCGTGACCTGGATCTGGTCCGGGAGGCCGTGGGATTCCATCCGGCTGGCGACGTTGACCGTGTCGCCCCACAGGTCGTAATGGAACTTCTCGCGGCCGACGATGCCGCCAACCGCGGGACCGCAATTGATCCCGATCCGAAAGCTGAGATCCCAGCCGTGGTCTGCGTTGAGGCGCACGACCGCGCCCTGAAGATCCAGGGCAAAGGCGCAGATCGCCTGGGCGTGATCGGGCCGTTTTAGTGGAGCGCCGGCCGAAACCATGTACGAATCGCCGATGGTCCTGATCTTCTCGAGTCCGTAGCGACCCACCAGCTCGTCGAACGCCGAAAAGACCTCGTTGAGCACCGCCACCGTCTCGGCCGGTGATTCCTGAGCGGAGCGAACCGTGAAGCCGGCCAGATCCGCGAAGAGAACACTGATCTCATCGTGGTGGTCGGCGATCGGCTCTTCGCCTCGCCTGAGGCGGGCCGCGATCGACTCAGGCAGAACGTTCAGGAGCAACTTCTCTGAGCGGCGTTCCGCCGCGTCGCGCTGGGCGCGGAAGTAGGAGATCGCGAGAAGGGTCAGCTGTCCAATGCCCGCGATGTTGAGGGCAAAGAGGGTCAGGATGGCGACATTCGGCAGCGGCTGCACGTTGTGAGCGACTGATGAGTCGAGCAGGGCGGCCAGGATGAGGTCGCCGACAAACGCTGCCAGCCAGATTGCACTTTCTCGAGCGGGTCTGATGAGCAGCGAGAAGAGCGGTGCCATGAAGGCCCACATCACGACCGCACTCCCGTGTACGTAGCCACCGAGACTCAGCTGGAGCAACAGCGGCAGGATGATGCCGAACCCCAAGAACGGCACGGGGAGAAGCCCAAGGTTCTTGGTATGGACGAAGCGGGCAAGAACGACGACCACCACGACACTTTGGACGAGGGGGATGATTCCGCTGAACGGCTTGCCGAGAGCCGTATACATCACTGCCCATAGCACGCCGGCAAGCGCGCCGCCCAGGTTCATGACGACGAAGACTTCCTTCGTCACCTTCTGCTGATCGGAGTCTGTCGGCAGGCATCCGAGCTCGAGGACCCGCCTTACCCGGGAGGTGAGGGCGGCACGTTTCACGGGTGACATTTTGCTCGTGCTGGGCGGTCCTAATTCTCAGTAAGGCGCGAGTGCCGGCAGACGCGGGCTTGAGGGTCGGTTGAAGGGCGCGAGCGCCGGCACCGGCGGCTCTCCCACGAGACAATGTTTCCGATGATCGATGAGCGCATTCCCGTGGCGAGCGTTTACGAGGCCGCCGGCGGCGAGAAGACGTTCGAAAAGCTGGTCCGGAGCTTCTACGCGCGTGTGGCCGATGACCCGGTCCTGCGCCCGGTCTACCCCGAGGAGGATCTCGCCGGAGCGACCGAGCGGCTGACCCTCTTCCTGATCCAGTACTGGGGCGGGCCCAACACGTACTCGCGCGAGCGCGGACACCCACGGCTGCGCATGCGCCACGCGCCGTTCGCCATCGGCCGGCGCGAGCGCGACGCCTGGCTGAAGCACATGACCGCGGCGGTCGACGAGCTGGACCTCACCGCCAATGTGCGCAAAGCCCTGCTCGACTATTTCGAGACGGCTTCAACCGCGATGATCAACAGCGGAGGGGAGGTATGAACGAAGCACGCCGGCGCGAGCTGATCGCGCAGTACCGGAACGGATTCGCCGAGGTGGCGGGCGCGCTCGAGGGCATCCGCGAGGAGGAGCTCGACAGGTCGGCGGGCGGCGAGTGGACGCCGCGCCAGATCGCGCACCACCTGGCCGACTCCGAGATGACGTCGGCGATCCGCCTTCGGCGCCTGATCGTCGAGGACGAGCCGGTGATTCAGGGCTACGACGAGGAGCATTTCGCGCGCACGCTGACCAGGGATCGGCCGATCGAGGCCTCGATCGAGGCGATGCGGTGGGCGCGCGAGTCCACGGCCCAGATCCTGGAGCGCCTCACCGAGGACGAGTGGCGGCGCACCGGTACGCACTCGGAGAGCGGGCCGTACTCGGTGGAGCGCTGGCTCGAGCTCTACGCCGCCCACGCGCACGACCATGCGGCGCAGATCCGCCGCTCGCGGGGCATGGCGTGAGCAAGCGCGCCGACGCGGCGATCGCGCGCGCGCGATCGAGCCGCGACTCCGACCTCGCCGACCTCATGGAAGAGTTGCGCATGGCCTCGATCAGCACCCTGCCCGAAAGCCGCGCCGACTGCCTCCGCAACGCAGAGTGGCTCCGGCAGCGGTTCGAGATGATGGGATTCGAAGCCCGCCTGGTCGATGTGGTCGAGGGTGGAAACCCAGTGGTGGCGGCGGAGTGGAACGGCGCGCCCGGCAGGCGGCACCTGACGGTCTACGGCCACTACGACGTGCAGCCTCCCGACCCGCTCGAGCTCTGGGACTCGCCGCCTTTCGAGCCGCAGGTCCGCGACGGCAACCTCTACGCCCGCGGCGCGGCCGACAACAAGGGCAACCACATGAGCGCGATCAAAGCCGTGCAGCACCTCGTCGGGTCGGGCGGGCTGCCGATCAACGTGCGGTTTCTGCTCGAGGGCGAAGAGGAGATCTCGGGCCGCTCGCTGCCGGAGTACGTGCGCGGCAGCGCCAGGGACCTGCGCACCGACGCCGTGCTGATCTGGGACGTCGGCTTCGACGAGGCCGGGCGTCCAAGCCTCGCGACTGCGCTGCGCGGGCTGCTCTACGTCGAGCTGCACGCTCGAGGCCCGGCGGTGGACGTCCACTCGGGCACGTTCGGCGGCGTCGCGCCCAACCCGATCAACACCCTCGCCCGCATCATCGGCGAGCTCAAGACATCTGACGGTCGAGTCACCATCCCCGGCTTCTACGACGACGTGCTCGATCCCACGCCGGAAGAGCTCGATGCCTGGCGCAAGGACGACGCCACTTTCACGAAGGAAGCCATGCGGATGATGGGCACGCGGGTGCTCGAGGGCGAGGCCGAGTACCTGGCGGTCGAGCGCGCCGGCAGCCGGCCGACGCTCGACTCCAACGGCTTTCTCGGCGGGTTCGTCGGCGAGGGCCAGAAGACCGTCATCCCCGCGACCGCTTTCGCGAAGGTCAGCATGCGGCTGGTGCCCGACCAGGACTGGAAGCGGATCCTGGAATCGCTGCAGAGCTACGTGCAGAAGCTCACGACGCCCGGCGTCGACGTGCAGGTGAAGCTCCTGAGCGCCGGGCCTCCGGTGAGCGCCGGCGCGGATCATCCGGCCGCGTCAGCGCTGAGGGCCGCGTTCAGGGAATCCTTCGGCAAGGAGGCGGCGCTCGTGCGCATCGGCGGCTCGATCCCGGTCGCGGTCGACTTCCAGGAAGCGCTCGGCGCTCCGCTCCTGATCAGCGGCATCGAGCAGGCCGACTGCGCCATCCATTCGCCGAACGAGCACCTGCTGATCTCGCAGTACCACACCGGCATCGAAGCGCTCATCCGCTTCATGTGCGCCCTGGGAGATTGACGTGCTCGGACCCGTGGAGGGGAAGCGCCAGGCCTCCCCTCCAGGTGTCTGACTACATCAGGCCGACGACGTGGCCCTCCGGGTCGGCGAACAGGGCGATGGTGGTCTCGGGCGCGACCTCGGTCAGCGGCATGAGCACGCGGCCGCCGAGCTTCTCGATCTTGGCGAGGGTGCCCTTGGGGTCGTCGGTGTGGACGTAGAAGGTCACGCCGCCCGGCATCCCCTGCGGCGCCGCGCCGATGCCGCCGGTGAGGCCTTTGTCGCCGTCGCGCACCATGCCGTAGCCGCCGGGGTTGTTGGTGTCGACCTTCCACCCGAAGATGTCGCTGTAGAACTTCTGCAGCTTCGCGCCGTCCTTGCCTGTCACTTCGTAATGCACCACGTGGCTTCCCATTTCCGTCCTCCAGATTCGATTCCGCCTGCTCTATCCAGACGACGAACGGCGGACGGCTAAATCGACACCCCGAGCTCTTCGTACAGGCGAAGGGTGGCCGGGTCGAAAGCGACCAGGCGCACGTCCTCGACCTTGGTCCTGGCTTCGCGCACGGTCGTGACGGCGATCCTGGCCGCCCGCTCCTTGGGAAAGCCGTACACGCCGGTCGAGATGGCTGGAAAGGCGATCGACCGCGCGCCGAGCTCGTCGGCCACCTCGAGCGAGCGCCGGTAGGCCGAGGCCAGGAGCTTTTCCTCGTCGTGGCCGCCGCCGTGCCAGACCGGCCCGACCGCGTGAATGATCCATTTCGCCGGCAGCCGAAAGCCCGGCGTGGCCTTGGCGTCGCCGGTGTCACAGCCGCCGAGCGCCCGGCAGGCGGCGTGCAGCTCGGCGGTGCCGGCGGCGCGGTGGATCGCGCCGTCCACCCCACCTCCGCCGGCGAGCGCGGAGTTGGCCGCGTTGACGATGGCGTCGACCTGCAGGCGGGTGATGTCGCCCATCACGGCGGTGATGCGCATCTGCTCATAGCTCATCAGGTTCGCCGGGAGCCTACTGGCGGAGCAGCGCGCCCAGGGTGAAGGCGCCGGAAGGCAGCGATTGGGGGCCGGTTCCGACCCGGTTCGTCGCGCTCACGTAGAACGTGTAGGAGGCGCCGTTCACCAGGCCGTCGACGATGACCGACTCCGCGGCCGGCCACCCGCCGACGGTGGCCACGTGGGGAACGGTCGCAGCCGAATAGGCGGTCACGGTGTAGCCGGTGATCCCGGCGCCACCGTCCCACGCCGGGGCCTGCCAGCTGACAGTGGCCACATTGGGCCCAGGCAGCACGGTGACCGCCGTGGGCGGGTCGGGGACCTCGGCCGCTGTGGGTCCCGTGACGCCGATGACGCTCAGGTATGGCGCCGGCTGGCCTGTCGCATTTCGCAGCGCGTTCCAGCTCGCGAGGCTGGTCAGGCTGCCGCCCGCGCCATCCTGGGAGAGCACGCCAAGGAACTGCATGGCCCCGAGCCCAGCGCTCGCGGCGTAGCCGTTGAGGCTCTGCCACTCGTTGGCGTTCACGGCCTGATAGATCTCGGGCAGCGGGCACGCGGGGGCGGACTGCCAGGAGACGTGGTACACGGCGCCCTCCGACCAGCCCGGTTCGTTGGGCACGTAGTCGCCGTAGTTGACCATCAGGGCCGGCCGCGCGGCCGTGCAAGGCTTGGACGCGCCGGAGGCGGCGGCGTAGCCGTCCACCCACGCCCCGGTGGTCGGGCCGTCGTACCAGTCGCCGCTGCTCGACTGCTCGATGTCGTTGCCGGCCCAGACCACGACCGGGGTCGAGAGGGCTCGGGCCGCTGACGCGATCGGGTCGACGACGGCGGTGAACCAGGCCCGGCCGTGCAGCGCCATCTGCGCGGGGCTCAGGGCGTAGCCGGGCACCGCGGCCGTGAGGCTGTTGCTGGTGCCCGCGGCCAGGATGTAGCTGGTCGAAGCGGAACGATCGGGATTGGAGACGAAGCCGCGCAGCCATGCCTGCGCCAGCATCACCAGCGTGCCGTCGGGCGTGCAGCTCTGGCTGTTGAACATCTGCGTGCCCCAGGCCAGCGTGGCGGGCTCGAAGCAGGGCGCGCCGAAGTCGAGGATCGTCATGCCGCCGGTCGGGGGCACCACCTGGCTTGCGCCGTCGTCGTACAGCGGACATTCGGTCGTCGCGCTCAGGCCGCAGACGTCGATGTACGAGGCGTAGACGTAGAAAGAGGATGTGGCCGGTGGAGCGCCGGCTTGAGCGCTTGCGAGCTTCGGCTTGGTCGCCGCCACGACCATCGAGGTTGGCGAAGGCAGCACGGCCAGTGCGGTGACCACGGCGATCAGCGCCAGGCGTCGAGTCAGGGTTCTTCCTGCGTTTGTGTACAAACGCGCGGAATTTTGCCCGAATAGCGCGCGGAAGTGCACAAACGGGCGGAATTCAGCCGGCCAGCGGGCTGGCGGAGAGGGAGAGATTCGAACTCTCGATGGGCCAGTGACCCATAACGGTTTTCGAG
>DATGEO010000051.1:0-56433 GCA_035310015.1 Candidatus Dormiibacterota bacterium
GTCCGGCTCTGAGGGCCGACATCGCCGAGTCGATAACCTGCGCCTACCTGGCCGGCGTCACCCTGGCCGGCGCGGCGATCAATGCCCTCACGGGTCTCTGGTGGATCGAGTACGTGGCCGCGCTCGCCCTACTGCGCTGGCTCGTACCCGAAGCGTGGGAGGCGCTGGCGGCGGCGAGAGGCGAGGCCGACTAAGAAGCACTCGTAGCTTCGGCGAGCAACCGGTCGAGCACGCGCGCGCGGCCGTCGTTCAGGTTCACCGCCCAGGACACGCGACCCGCCAGATGCTCGGCAAATCGCTTGTGGCCCTCGCGGTTTTCGGCGTCCAACCCATTGAGTGCGGCATTGTGCAGGGTTGCACGCAACCGGTCGTAGGCGCGCCGGTCAAGGTTGGGACGTTGGTTGATCACCACGCCCGCCAGCCGCTGCCGCTGGCCACGCCCCATCACGACCGTCTTGCCATCGTTTACCTTGAAGCCTTCCTCGCGCGCAATGTCGCGCACCAGTTCTTGGACTCGTGCCACCGTCGTACGGGACGGCGCGCCGGAGAAAGCAAGATCGTCGGCGTAGCGCGAGTAATGAAGATCCGACGCCTCTGCGAGCCCGCGCAGCCTCCGGTCGAGCCCGTGGGCGCAGAGGTTCGCCAGCGCCGGTGAGGTGGGGGCGCCTTGCGGCAGGTGCGGCGTGGCGAGTCGGCGGCCGAGCATGAAGTGATCGTGGATCGCGTCCGACGTCTGGCGCGGCCGTGGAGCTGCTTCCCAGACGTTGCGCGGGACGACGTTCGTGGCCAGGCCGGTCAGCGCGTGCGCTACCGATTCGGGATAGCCGGCAGTGCGGAAGAGACCGTACACGCGGCCTGCGCCGATCGACCCAAAGAAATCCTGGAGGTCGAACCGGATCACGGTTCGCGCCCCGGCGTGTTCATGGGCGAACGTGATTGCTGATCGTCCGCGGACGAACCCATGCGCGCTTTCGTGGATCGGAATCCGGTTGAGGATCGTCGCCAGGATGAGGCGCTGCATGCGGCGCAACCTCTGCTTCGGTAGCTCGATCAGCCTGGACCCACCGGATCGCTTGGTGACCCAGCGGTAGCGGTAGTTGCGGAGCTTCTCGTCCGCGACCAGACGCTCCAGCGACCTGGTGTCCGCAAACCACGCGAGCTCATTGACCGTGATATCAAGAAAGTGCGCGAGCTCTCCCGACGTTGGCATCGCCGGCACCGGCCAGGGCATGTCGCCCATCGCGGGCTGGAAGAACGTCCACCGCGCCGGCCACGAAGCAACTTGCGGTTGGCCGCGCCGGCGAGCGGCGTCGGCCAGTATCCACGCCGTGAGCTCGCGCGGACGGTCGGCCGGCGGGCGAGGATAGGCGCGAAGCACCCGGCGGACGAGCGCGCGCAGCGATGGGCGCCGATGACCGACAGCATCACCGCCGCGCCTGGTCAAGCCTTCGGTCGTCCAATCGCCGTCGAGAAAGGCGTACGCAAGCGCTTGTGCCCAGAGTTGATCGACAGCCGGTTTCATGTGAGGAGGGGCAGCGGGCTCCGACCTGTCCCGTCGTGCGTGCGGGGATCTCCGTGACAGCGGAGTCGTCCGCATGCGATGCGATGCCGAAGCGCCGTTGGTCCCCCGAGGTTACCTCGGAGAGATCGTTGCCCCGCGAACGGGGTCGATCGCCTCGGAACCCGCTGCATTCGCGTCAGGGTACACAGCCCGGGCTCGGACGCAGCCGGAATAAGGAGCGTCGATACAATTACCCGCCGTGCCGAGGTAGCTCAGCTTGGTAGAGCACTTGACTGAAAATCAAGGTGTCGCCAGTTCAAATCTGGCCCTCGGCACCACTAGAAGATCTGCACCACGGCTGTGGTCGCGATCTTGGTCATCGCGTTCGAGATGCCGATGTTGAAGATGAGGATGTAGCGACCGGGAGCTGCATCGGCCGGCACCTGCAACACCATCGCGAACGACATCGGCTTGCTCGGCTCGAGCAAACCCGCCGCCTTGCAGTTCAGCGCGTAGAAGTGCTTGCCTCCTAGAGGCGCGGTGCCCTGAACAAGGTCGGCGAACAGCTCTTCTTCGTAGTTCGGGCAGTGCTGGCGGAGGTCGATCGGCAGCTTGGTCTGGTTGGTCAAGATGACCATGTACTTCAGCTGCTCGCCGGCCTTGACCTTGGTGGGAGCTACGATCGCAGGGTCGGGGACGGGCGGCTCGGCCGGCGCCTCGACCTGCAGAGGCGGGTCCGCCAGAGCTCCTACGCCGACGCCCTGACACGCGTAGCCGGCTGGCATCGGTGGAAGCTGAAACGTGAAGCTGCCGACTTTCGCGATCACCATCCTGACGGCGCTCACATGTGACGCGGGCTCGCCGGGAGGGCAGGCTTCAGGCTGGCTGACCCAGTCGATCGTCAGGTCGGCCTGGCCGTCCTTCACGCCCTGGTAGGGAGAGGGTGCCTGACCCGGCAGGACCAGCGCTGGACCCGACACCTCGTTCGGGAAGTAGGGCGCGCGGTTCTTGAATCCGAGATCGTGGCCGGCGGCGTCGAGCAGGGTGATCGCTGGCGTGCCTTCGACATAGCACGCATGCGTTCCGGCGCTGGCGAACCCGAACGAAACCTCCACGTGGCCGGTGGCGCCGTTGCTGCCCGTGAACGTGCCTTCGAGCTCCGACCCTGCGCAGATGGGCGTGCCCGGCGGCACCGGCACGGCCTGCGGCGATGGGACAGCGATCGGAGTCAGGTCGGGCGCGAGCGGCAGCCATGGCACGGGCGAGGCGGAGCTGTTCGCTGCGAGCGGGTGGACCGCGCCGCAACCACTGATGAGGGCTGCCACCGCCAGCGCCACTACGGGCCTGACCACATTGCTAAATACGAAACGGGCATTCCGAGGGTTACGCGGACGGCCTCCGCGACCTAGCGCGAGAAGCGCACCACGTCGATCAGCAGCGACACCGCGAACAGGGCGATCGCCAGCCACCCGGTCCAGAACGCCCGCCAGCCGGTCGGATCCCGGCGCAGCTCCGACCAGTTGTTGATCGCGGCGGCCATGGCCACGTAAAGGTACGAGAGCTCGGCCCACATCACCACGAAGTGGAAGCGCCCGACAGCGCTCCAGTGGAACGGGCTCGGCATCGACCAGTTCACGACGCCCAGGACCGCCTGGACGAGAAAGCACGCGAACGCGGTGATGAAGCCGAGCGCCACGTAGAGAGGCAGGCGCCGCCAGCGGACGTTCGGCCACAGCTGGCGCATGACCACGAACGCGCCGAGGTTGAGTGCCGGAATCAAGATCGCGTCGCCGACGATGCCCGAGTAGTACGAGAACACCGTCGGCAGGGAGCCGCGATAGCCGAGTGAGAACGCCCACTGGTAACCGAACAGGAATACCCAGCTGATCGCGGCAGGAAAGATGATGGGCAGCCGGATGCGCTCGCGAGCGGTCCGGAATGCGGCGGCCATCCCAGGCGGATGCTACCCCGAAGGCGGCATGACCGCCTCCGGCCGCTGACCATACTTACGCTCGATGAGCGCGATGCGAAAGTTCAGATTCGGAGTTCAGGAGCATCACGCCGCCAGCGCGGCAGACTGGCGGGAGAAGGCCCGCCGCATCGAGTCCATGGGCTACGCGGCGCTCTATCTGCCAGACCATTTCTCGGATCTGCCGGGCCCGATTGCGGCGCTCATGGCCGCCGCCGATGCCACGTCCGCGCTGCGCGTCGGTTCGCTCGTCTTCGACAACGACTACCGCCACCCGGTGGTCCTGGCGAAAGAATCGGCGACGCTCGACCTGCTGTCGGACGGCAGGCTCGACTTCGGCCTCGGCGCCGGCTGGATGAAGTCCGACTACGACAAGTCCGGCATCCCGCACGACAGCGCCGGCATGCGCATCGAACGCATGGAGGAAGGCCTGCGGATCATCAAGGGCCTTTGGTCGGGCGAACCGTTTTCCTTCGCGGGCAAGCACTACAAGATCGAAGACCTCCAGGGTTCGCCGCGGCCCGTGCAGAAGCCGCACCCACCGATCCTGCTCGGCGGCGGCGGCCGCAAGATGCTCACGCTGGCCGGCCGCGAGGCCGACATCGTCAACGTCAACTACGACCTGCGCGAGGGTCGGGTGAACCGCGAGCTGGTGCGCACGGGGTTGGCCGGGGCCACCGACCAGAAGCTCGAGTGGATTCGCGATGCCGCGGGCGATCGATTCGAGCGCCTCGAGCTGAGCGTGACGATCTTTCTTGCCACGGTGACCGACGAGCGCGACTCGATGGCGGCGGGCGTGGCGGCCGGTCTCGGCCTCGAGGCGGAAGACATCCTGGCCATGCCGCACTTCCTCATCGGCACGATCGACCAGATCGTCGAAGACGTACAGGCGCGCCGGGAGCGGTACGGGATCTCGTACACCATCGTCCCCGGCGAGGTCGCCGAATCCCTGGCGCCGGTGGTCGAGAGGCTTACCGGCAGCTAGCAAACGGCTCAGGTAAATTGACGTCGTGGCCACGACGAAGCACGTCGAGCTGAAGGGAGCCGTGTCCGGGCGGGCGGCCGAGGTGCTTACGCCCGAGGCGCTCGAGTTCGTCGCCGGCCTGCAGCGCGAGTTCGGCGCCCGACGCCTCGAGCTCCTGCACGCCCGCGACGAGCGCCAGGCGCGAATCGAGAAGGGCGAGATGCCCGACTTCCTCGCCGAGACCAAGCCTGTGCGCGAGGGCGAGTGGAGAGTCGCCTCCATCCCCAAGGACCTGCGGGACCGCCGCGTCGAGATCACAGGGCCGACGGACGCCAAGATGCTCATCAACGCCCTCAACTCGGGCGCTCGCGTGTTCATGGCCGACTTCGAGGACGCCAACTCGCCGACGTGGTCGAACCTGGTCGAGGGCCAGGCCAACCTCACCGACGCGATCGAGCGCCGGCTCGAGTTCACGAGCCCCGAAGGCAAGGAGTACCGGCTGAACGAGAAGGTCGCGACCCTCCTGGTGCGCCCGCGCGGCTGGCACCTGGAGGAGCGCCACCTCGAGGTCGACGGCAAGCCGGTGTCGGGGAGCCTCTTCGACTTCGGGCTGTACTTCTTCCACAACGCCAGGCGGCTGCTCGACAAGGGCAGCGGTCCGTACTTCTACCTGCCCAAGCTCGAGAGCCATCTCGAGGCGCGGCTCTGGAACGACGTCTTCGACCACGCGCAGGACGCGCTTGAAATCCCACGCGGCACAATCCGCGCGACCGTCCTCATCGAGACGATCCTCGCGGCGTTCGAGATGGAGGAGATCCTCTACGAGCTCCGCACGCACTCGAGCGGTCTGAACGCGGGCCGCTGGGACTACATCTTCAGCATCATCAAGAAGTTCCGGAACCGTCCGGACTTCGTGCTGCCCGACCGCGCGCAGGTGACGATGACGGTTCCGTTCATGCGCGCCTACACCGAGCTGCTGGTCAAGACGTGCCACAAGCGCGGCGCGCACGCGATGGGCGGCATGGCCGCCTTCATCCCGTCGCGGCGCGACGCCGAGGTGAACCGCGTGGCGCTGGCGAAGGTCAAGGACGACAAGGACCGCGAGGCCGGCGACGGCTTCGACGGCACGTGGGTCGCGCACCCCGACCTGGTGCCGACCGCCACCGAGGCCTTCGACAAGGTGCTCGGAGACCGGCCGAATCAAATCGAGCGGCAGCGACCAGAGGTGGAAGTCACCGCGGCGCGGCTGCTCGACATGCGGGTGCCCGGCGGGACGGTCACCGAGGATGGCCTGAGGCTCAACGTGAGCGTCGGCATCCAGTACATCGAGTCATGGCTGCGCGGGGTGGGCGCGGCGGCGATCAACAACTTGATGGAGGACGTCGCCACCGCCGAGATCTCGCGCTCGCAGGTCTGGCAGTGGGTGCGCCATTCGTCCCGGCTGGCGGAGGGTTCGTCGGTGACCGCCGATCTCGTGCGCGAGATCGAGGACGAGGAGATGACCAAGCTCCGCGAGCGCTACGGCGACGAGCTCTGGGGCAAGGGCCGGTTCGCCGAGGCGCGCGAAGTCTTCGAAGAGGTTGCGCTGGCGAAAGACTTCCCGGCCTTTCTGACGCTGAAGGCGCAGCGCCTGATCGGCTAACCCGGCGTTACTGGACGGGGCGCGGGCTCGCGGGCGGCTTGCCTGGCAGCCGGCGCCACTGGCGAGGGCCGACGCCGTTGTTGGGGTTCCCGGGTACGAACGCCACGGCCGAGGGCTTGACCATGCAGTTGTCCTTGCGGACCACGCTTCGCTCGCCGCCCTCGTGGTGCTCGATCACGACCGTCCGCTCGAGCACCGCCCGGACCCGCACCTGCTTGCCATCGACGATGGCGTTGAAGCCGCCGCTGACCTCGTGGTTGGCTGGAGGGACGATGCTCGCGAGCGAGACTAGATCAGCGGTGGTCTTGTTCATCTGGCGGTCTTCCTCGGGCTAGGCGGCATAGGTGCGGCCGCGGAATTAAGCGCCGGTTTCCATTCGGCGGTAGCGAAGCTTACCAGAACGTGAATTCACGTCTGGCTACGCCTTACAGGCTGAGCAAAGCGAAGCCCCTTGCTGGGCTTAAGCGGCCGGGTTGTGCTCCTGGAGCCGGAGCTGCCGGGCCGCCTCGCGGCCGCGCCGCGCCGCTTCCTTGCTCGCCAGGTGCCGCACCCGCAGCTGCTGCGGGTCGACCAGCAGCCGGTGCCGGTTGACCAGCACCTTCGGCTCGCCGGGCGCCGGCTCGACGACCGCGGTCCGCTCCAGCACGGCGGTCACCCACACGCGCCGGCCGTCGACCTCGGCCTCGAAGTCAGGAAGGATCTCGTCGTCCTCGTACATGGCGACCGCGTCGAGACGCACCAGCTCAGCGCTGGCTTTCGACCCGCCGCCTCCACGCTTTCGGTTTGAGTCCATGTTCATATCCCAAATACCCGACCGCCAGCAGTCCCAAACCGAACAGCAGCCACGGGATCAGGTCGGCCGGCAGAATTCCAAACAGCCCCCGCGCCCTCGGTCCGAGCACCCTCCCCAACGTGATGAAGATGGCTGCCCAGATCGTCGCAGAAACCGCTACACACGGTATGAAAACGCGGTAGGGGACGAGAAGTATTCCCGAGAGGGCGGAAAGGACGATCCGCAGCCCTGGTATGTGGCGGCCGATGATGATTGCCCAGGGCCCCCAGCGCTGGAACGCCCGTTCCGCCTTGCCGATCCGCTCCTCCGTAATCCCAAGCACCGGGCCGAAGCGGTTGATGAACCGGCGGCCGTAGCGGCGGTTCAGGGTCATGTTGATCGTGCTGCCGATGATGGCGCCGGCGACCACCGCTACGTACGCCAGGGGATAGGGGATCGCGCCGGTAGTGGTCAGGTAGCCGCCGAACGTGATCGCCACGTCGCCGGGGGCCGGCAGGGGGATGCCGATCTCCTCGAGCAGGATCACGATGAAGAGGCCGGAGGTCTGGTGCTGGACGATGAAGTGCCGCACCGCCCGGGCGAGGGGGAAGAGCCAGGTCGGCTCCTGGAGCCACCACGGCACGAGGCTTGCGAGGTAGTGAGCATGGGCCAGCATCAATTGGTCACACCGGTTGGCCGGTCGCCGCAGTCTAGCCCGGGCCGGAGGTCAGGCCGGCCTTTCAGCCTTTTGCAGCCGGCCGGCGGGTATCCACTCCAGCTCGACGCCGAAGACGCGGGCGAAGTGTTCGGCGTACGCGGCGGCGGCTTCACGCGTTGACGGCGACCGGCCGGTGAGGGCTTCCACCGAGGTGGCCTGCTTCTCCGGATGTCCGCACGGGATGATGCCCTCGAAATATTCAAGATCTGTGGTGAGGTTCAGCGCGAACCCGTGGCTGACGACCGGCCGGTTGAGCTTGATGCCGATGGCCGCGACCTTCTTGCCGCCCGACCAGACGCCCGTCAGCCCCGGCTCGCCGGGCTCCGATTCCACGCCGAGCTCGCGCAGATATTCGATGAGCGAACGCTCCAGGCCGGCGATGTAATCGGGAATCGTGACGCCGAGGCGCGCCAGGTCGAGGATCGGATAGCCCACCAGCTGGCCCGGGCCGTGGTAGGTCGCCTCGCCGCCGCGGTCGGACCAGATCACGGTCACGCCGCGCCGGCGGCGTTCGTCCTCGTCCCACAGCACGTGGTCGGGCTGTGCGGCCTTGCCCATGGTGAAGACGTGCGGGTGCTCCAGGAGCAGCAGCGTGTCCCGCTCGCGGCCGTCGCGCATGGCCGCGACCATCTCGGCCTGGAGGTCCCAGGCCTCGCGGTAGCCGGCGCTACCCAGCCAGCAGGCTCTTACGGGCAGCACTCGGCACCTGTTCGTCGGCGTGGTACGACGAGCGCACCAGCGGGCCGGCCTCGACGTGGCCGAAGCCCATCGCCAGCGCCTTCTCCTTCAACCCGGTGAACTCATCAGGCGTGTAGTAGCGGACGACCTCGGCGTGCTTCCTGGTCGGGCGCAGGTACTGGCCCACGGTCAGCACGTCGATGTCGTGCGCGCGCATGTCGCGGAACACGTCGAGCAGCTCGTCCTCGGTCTCGCCGAGACCGACCATGAGCCCCGACTTCGTGACCATCTCGGGCGCGAGGCGCTTCACGTGGCGCAGCAGCGCGAGGCTGTTCGCGTAGACCGCCTTCGGGCGGATGCGGGCGTAGAGCCGCGGCACGGTCTCGGTGTTGTGATTGAAGATGTCCGGCCGCGCCTCGACCACCGTGCGCGCGGCCTCGAGGTCGCCCTGGAAGTCCGGCGTCAGCACCTCGATGGTCGTGCCCGGGCTGCGGCGGCGGATGGCCTTGATGGTGCGCGCGAAGATGCCCGAGCCCCCGTCGGCGAGGTCGTCGCGGTCGACCGACGTGATCACGGCGTGCCGCAGGCCCAGCTGCGCGACCGACTCGGCCACGCGCAGCGGCTCCCCCAGGTCGAGCTCGACCGGCCGCCCGGACGTGACCGCGCAGAACCGGCAGGCCCGCGTGCAGACGTCGCCGAGGATCATGAACGTCGCCGTCCGCCGGCTCCAGCAGTCGAAGATGTTCGGGCAGCGCGCCTCTTCGCAGACGGTGTGCAGGCGACGCGTCTGCACGAGCTCTTTGAGCTCCTTGAACTCCGAGCCCTCGCGCACCCGCATCCGGATCCAGGGCGGGATCTCACCAGGGACGAGGCGCGCGGTGTCGGTCACAGCTTGATGCTAGCGGCCGTCCATTCCTCGAGTCCCTGCTTCATGAAGGCGAGGAACTGTCCCGCCATCATCCCGTCGATGACGCGGTGGTCGAAGCTCAGGCACACGTTCATCATGTGGCGCACGGCGATTCCCTCGCCGATGACGACCGGGCGCTTGACGATGGACTCGGTCGTGAGGATCGCGGCCTGCGGCTGTTTGATGATCGGCTGGCTCGCGACCGAGCCGGTCGCGCCCGTGTTGTTCAGGGTGAAAGTCCCTCCCTGCACGTCCTCGGGCTTCAGCTGCTTGTTGCGCGCGCGCTCGATGATGTCGTTCAGTCGCGTCACCAGGTCCGTGAACCCGAGCTGGTCGGCGTCCTTCAAGACCGGGAC
Organism: Candidatus Dormiibacterota bacterium; assembly: GCA_035310015.1. GTDB lineage: Bacteria > Chloroflexota > Dormibacteria > Dormibacterales > Dormibacteraceae > DATGEO01. The sequence goes on from DATGEO010000051.1 coordinate 9,508, forward strand.
GATGAGGCCATCCGGGATCGACACCGCCACGCCGAGGTTGAGGTACCGCTTCAGGAGGACGCCCTCGTCGGTCCACGTGGAGTTGAGCCACGGGAACTGCTTGAGGCCGCGCACGAGCACCTGCACGACGAACGGTAGGTAGGTCAACGGCACCCGGTGCCGCGCGCGGAAGCCCTCCTTCTCCGCCTCGCGGTAGCGGACGAGGTTGGTGACGTCGACCTCCTGCAGCGTCCAGGCGTGAGGCGAGGTGGCGAGGCTGCGCACCATGTGCTCGGCGATCGACCGCCGCATGACGCTTAGCTTCACGAGCTCCTCGCGGGCGCCGTCGACTCGCGCCGCGGGGGCGGCCGCCGGCGCGGCGGGCGGGGCGGGCGTGGCCGTGCTTTCGAGGGCCGCCAGCACGTCCTCGCGCGTGACGCGGCCGCCGAGGCCGCTGCCGCGCAGGGTGGTCGGGTCGATGCTGTGCTCGGCCGCGAGCTTGCGGACGGCGGGGGAGAGGCGCGGCTGCTCTTCACCGGCGGCGGCCGGCGCAGCCACGGGCGCCGGAGCCGGCGCGGACGGCTTCGGCGCGGCTGCTGCCGGCGCGCTGGCTGGCGTCGGCGCCTCGGCCGCGGGAGCCTGGGCCTGCGCTGGTGTGCCCGGACCGGCCACTTCGATCTGGGCGATGACCGCGCCGACGCGCACGACCTCGCCCTCGGCGGCGGAGATCTTGACCAGCTTGCCCTCGTACGGCGAAGGGATCTCGGCGTTGACCTTGTCGGTGACGACCTCGACGATCGGCTCGTCGCGCTTGACCATGTCGCCTTCGTGCTTGAGCCACTTGTCGACCGTGCCCTCGGTGACCGACTCACCGAGCTGGGGCATCTTGATCTGGGAAATGCCCATATGGCCCAAGTTTAGCGGGGGGCCATTCCGAGTTCGATTCGAGTCCGGCTGCCTAGTCGACTCCTTGGCCGGCGCGCTCCGCCATCAATGAGTGGCGCGCGAGCGCGTTGATGCACGTGTCGAGCGCCGCCGGGTCGATCGGCTTGCTGATGAAGGCGTCCGCGTGGCCCGCCATGCGCAGCGCCAAGCCCTCGTCGATGTCGCCCGAGACGATGACGATGGGGATGCAGGTGGTTCGTGGTTCGGTCCGCAGGTGCGAGATGAGAGCCTCGCCGGCCAGGATCGGCATCGAAAGGTCGGTGACGACAATGTCGGGGGTGATCAGCGAACGGATCAGGTCCAGTGCGGCCTGGCCGTCCGCCGCCTCGATCACGACATGGCCCGACGGTTCGAGCACAGACTTCAGCACGAGCCGGCTGCTCTCATCGTCGTCGACGACCAGAATCGTGCTCAATCGATGCGCACAGGGTGACCCTGCGCCGAGAGACGTAACAAAGTAAATAAGAATTTGGCGCCGTAAAGGGCCAGTCTCGGGTAGTCGGGGGTCGCCGACCCGTTCAAGCATCAGTCGGATAAACACGGCCGTCCGCAGTGGGGGCGGCACCAAGGAGTGTCAAGTGATACACGCGTTGCTCGTCATTGCGGCGATCCTTCTGGTTCTCTGGTTCCTGTTCCACGCAACTGGCGCGATGGTCAACCTGATCTGGATCGCCATCGCCGTACTGGTTCTGTTCTGGCTGTTCGGGATGATCCGCGGCCGCAGCGCGGCTCCCTAAACCGCACGACCCGGCGCTGAACTGAAGTCACGAGGCGAGGGCGCCGCGTCCCCGCCTCGTGCTTCGGGGGCGGGGTATTCCTGGCGGTCGAGGCAACCGTTCTGGCCGTAATTCCGCAGGGGTTGCGCGCTGGGTGTCTGCGCGTCATAAGAATCGACCCTAGGTTTGCATCGCCGAGTAGCAAAGAAGAGTCGAGTCGAAGCGACGCACTACCCGCGGCAGCCGCCACGATGGGGGCTAGCACTCGGCTATGACGCGGGCTTAGCTCCAACAGACAACGGCTGGAGTACACGAAAAGCGGCTTCCCCAATCGTGGTCCTGCCGCTGCTAATGCGGAATCGATAGGTCCCGAACTTCGCGAACTGAAGCATGTTGAAAGTCACGGCTTGCGGAACAAAGAGCGGATCGCCGGGCTGGGCGATCGGGGGGTGGCCGACTCGCACGTTTCCCTCCACCTTAATTCCCAGCGATTTCTCATCCTCATCTAGAAGCTCAATGACGATTGGGATATCCGTCATCGCCTCTGAGTATTCGATTCGCATCACGTAGGCCAGCGCAAGTGATGGGTGCGTCACGGGCAGTGCATTAGCCTGAATCCCGTCCCACCCGCCCCCGTGGACGTAAAGCTTTCCGCCTTGGACAATCGCCGCATCCGCAATCAAAGCTCTAGCCAGTTCCATCGTGGTACATTGTACCACGCCATTTGGAGCGTCTGGATCCCGATGCACTCGATGCGTCGGACCCGTTTGAGGTTGACGACGGTAATGGTCCCCATTTGGCCAAACATATGTTCATGCGCGACGGTAGGCAAATAGTTATCACGATCGACGACGTGAAGGACTATTACCGGCAGCGCGATTCTATGAAGGTGATCCGGCGCGGGGTCCAGCGCACTGGCTCATCGTCTGTAGGGTTGACGGCGTGGTGGTCACGGTTCCGATTGTTCCAGCCAAGTCGGGGAATCCGGCAAAGTGCCGACCAATTGGACTATTCGCGACGACTGGCGAAGATCGACTCGCCTACGAGGAGGACGAACGGAGATGAACGACGACGAACTCGCAAAGCTGTATGAGGATCCGGCGAATCGACGAACTGCAGGACGCCCGAGTCGGCGCCCCCTGGCTCGAGAGGCTCTCAATAGTCACGTGCCCATTCGATTCAGTGCCGCCACGATGGCGTCGGTGCAAGCGCTAGCCCATGGGGACGGTATGACCGTGAGCGCATGGATTCGCTCGATCGTTGACCGGGAACTGGTTCGTCGGATGCCGCCCCAAACAGTGAGCACTCTTACCGCCCAATCAGCACTTAAGGAGTCCATTCCGAGCAATCAGCCGCAAACGATTGGCGTTGCCATTCAAGCTGCCTGATGTCGGGCATTCACTGGTTCCGCATCGCGACGCCTGGGCTGTAGGTTTGCTCTATCGGCGGTCGGACAGAGACGCTAGGACCGCAAAAACCCGTTTCTGAATTGGAGGCGACGCCCAGAATCGAACTGGGGATGGAGGTTTTGCAGACCTCTGCCTTACCACTTGGCTACGTCGCCTCGCCTGCGAGTCGATTCTATGATCCCTCGCGATGTCCCAGGAGTTCAGAGACGCCCTGGCCCGCCTGGCCTGCGGCGTCGTCGTGGTGAGTGCCCGCACGGCCGGAGGCTACCGCGGCCTGACCGCCAGCACGCTCATCTCGGTCTCGGCTGAGCCGCCGCTGGTGCTGGTCGGGCTGGAGCACGAAACCGCCACCCTCGCGGCCGTCCGCGAGGGGAAGCGGTTCAACGTCAGCGTGCTCACTCGGGCCCAGGAGTTCCTCGCCGAACGTTTCGCCGGCCGCGCGCCGGCGGTGCAGGCCGCCTGGACCGAGGTTCCGCACCACCTCGGGGCCAACGGCATTCCTCTCCTCGACGGATGCGCGGCCTGGCTCGAGTGCGACCTCGAGCAGGTGCACGAGGCCGGCGACCACGACATCTGCGTCGGCCGGGTCACGGCGGCCGTGGCGGGCGCCGGTGACCCGCTCATCCTCTGGGACCGCCAGTTCTGGACCCTGCGCTGAGGCCAGGTCCGCCGCATTAATAAGGAAGGTCGTCCTCGTCCATCCCGAAGTGGTGGCCGACCTCGTGCAGGATCGTCCGGCGGATCTCCTCGACGAGGTCGTTCATGGTCGTGGCCGCCCGCTCGTGCGAGCGCTTGTACAGGGTGATCTGCTCCGGCAACCCCTGGCCCGCATGCAGCGCGCCGGCGCCCTGGTACAGCCCCATCAGCCCTCGCGGCGAGGACTCCTCGACGATGAACATCGTGTTCTCGAGGTAAGGCAGGAACTGCTTCGGGATCGACTCGATCGCCTTCTGCACCAGTTCCTCGAATTCCGGCATGCTGACGCGCATGGGTGAATTGAAGCGCGTGGTTGTCGTCGGCGCGGGCACCATGGGGTCGCAGATCGCGCTCCAGAGCGCGCTGAGCGGCCGCTACGACGTCACCCTGGTCGACTCCGCGCCCGGCCAGGTCCAGCGGGCGCGCGCCAGCAACCAGAAGCTGGTCGATCGTGCGGTCGAGAAGGGCCGCATGGCGCAGGCGGACGCCAGTGCCGCGATGACGCGCATCACGGACAGCGACGACACCGCCGCCGCGGTCAAGGACGCCGACCTGGTCATCGAGGCGGTGATCGAGGACTTCGACGCCAAGAAGAGCGTGTTCAGCACGCTCGGCCGCCGCGCGCCGGCGCACGCGGTGCTCGCGAGCAACTCGAGCACGATCGCCATCAGCCGCCTCGCCGACTTCACAGGCCGGCCCGAGACGTGCTGCAACATGCACTTCTTCCACCCGGTCACGGTCATGCAGCTCTGCGAGGTCGTGCGCGGACCGAAGACGTCGGACGAGACGGTCGAGGTCGCGATGGAGTTCGTGCGCAGCATCGACCGGACGCCGGTCCTTCTGAAGAAGGAGATATGGGGCTTCATCGTCAACCGGATCCTGTTCGCCGCGTCGGAGGAGGCGATGCACCTGCTCGAGGGCGGGTACGCCAGCGCCGAAGACATCGACATCGCCGTGCAGAAGGGCTTGAACTGGCCGATGGGGCCGTTCCACCTCCTGGACTTCAGCGGCCTCGACATCTTCTACGGGGCGATGAAGGACCGCCATCGCCAGGGCGAGGGCGCCGACGCGCCGGAGGTGCTGCGGAAGCTGGTCGAAGAGGGCCGTCTCGGCCGCAAGACGGGGAAGGGCTTCTTCGATTACTGATTGCCTCGCCAGAGGGGGGCAAAATGGAGCTGCCCCCGTAGCCCAATGGCAGAGGCAGCCGGCTTAAACCCGGTCCAGCGCGGGTTCGACCCCCGCCGGGGGTACGTCAACTTACAATCCAATCAATGCGGGTCCACTCAGAGGAAGAACCGGACGAGCCGGAGGAGCCCGAGGAGCCAGGAAGCCCCGAGAACGGTGCGGCTGCGCCGGCGCGGATGGTTCCCTCTGTCGGGCTGCCGGGGCGGGAATGGGAGTTTTCGACCAGGGTTCTCACCGTCGCCGAGGTGGCGGACGGCAGCACGCTGTCGAAAGTGCTCGTGGAGTCCGGCGCCGACGGGTGGGATCTCGCGCAGGTGATCGACGGGGGGGACAAGCGCGTGATCCTGCTGAGACGGCCCAAGCGCCCTCAGCGCGAGGCCAGACGAGTAGGGTTCGCGCCTCCATCAGAGAGCTGACAACCCCGGCCGCCCGGCGCAAGCGACGCGTGCTGGTGGTCGAAGACGACGGAGCGGTCAGGTCTCTGGTCGCCGAGATCATCCGCCAGCAGGGACATGACGCGCTCGAGGCCGCCAACGGCGCCAACGCCATCGAGCTGGGTCGCGCCGCGCAGCCCGACCTGGTCCTGGTCGACTGGGTGCTCCCCGACATCAGCGGCACCGAGGTGATCCTCGAGCTGAGGCGGCAGGGCGTGGTGGCGCCGATGGTCATGCTCACCGCCCGTAGCAACAAGATGGACGAGGTCGTCGGCCTGGAGGTCGGCGCCGACGACTACATCACCAAGCCGTTCGACTCCCGGATCCTGGCCGCGCGCATCAACGCCCACCTGCGCCGGTCGAGCTTCGCCACCGCCGGCACCGGAACGGAAGGCCTTCTCACGGTCGGGGCGATGCAGATCGACAACGCGGCCCGGCGCGTACGGGTCGGCGACGAGGAGATCCCGCTGACGATGACCGAGTTCAACCTCATCGCGGTCCTCGCGGCCAACCCGGAGCGCGTGCTCACGCGCGCCCAGCTGCGGGACAAGGTCTGGGGCTACCCGCACGACCTCGACGACCACTCGGTCGACCCGCACGTGCAGCGCCTGCGCCGCAAGCTCTCGAAGCACCCGGAGTCGGGCGTCGTCCTCGACGCGGTCCCCGGCCTCGGTTACCGGCTGTCGGTTCACGCAGTTTGAACCGTTACCTGGTAGGTGAACGTGGCTGATCCAAGACCGATCGGCATCTTCGACTCAGGCGTCGGCGGCCTGACGGTGCTGCGCGCCATCCGCGAGACGCTGCCCCACGAGCCGACGATCTACCTCGCCGACCTGTACCACTTCCCGTATGGGCCCCGGTACCAGGACGAGGTGCGAGGTTTCTCGTTCGACATCATCCGCTACCTCGAGACGCGCGACGTCAAGCTCGTCGTGATCGCCTGCAACACGGCGACCGCGGCCGCGCTCAACCAGGCGCGCGAGCATTTCGAGGTGCCGATCGTGGGCGTGATCCGGCCGGGAGCGCAGGCCGCGGTCGAGACGACGAAGAACAACCGCATCGGCGTGATCGCCACGGAGGGCGCGACCCGCAGCCAGGAATACCTCCACGCCATCAAGGATCTCGACCCCATGATCGGCGTCTACCAGAAGGCGTGTCCCGAGCTCGTCGAGATCGTGGAGCAGGGCGACGCCGATTCACCGCGTGCCGAGGCGGCGTTGAAGCGCGACCTCGCGGACATCGTGCGCGTGGGCGCCGACACGCTGGTGCTCGGCTGCACGCACTACCCGCTGCTCAAGCCCGCGATCGGGCGCGTGTACCCGGGAGCGTTCGAGCTCATCGACTCCGCCTCGACGACAGCGGCCAAGGTCGAGCGCACGCTCGACCACTCCAGGCTGCGCGCCGACGGCGACGAGCCGCGGCACGAGGTGCTGGTCACCGCGGTCCCCGAGCATTTCAACCAGATCGCCTCCAACCTGTTCGGTGAGACGATCGCGGCGGAGGAGGTTCGGATCTGGGAGGAGCAGAAAGCCCCGCACGTGACGTAGGCCCCTTCGGGCCCATCGCGGACGAGCTCGCGGCCCTCGAGGGTCTCCTGCGCTCCGAGCTTCGCGGCGATCCCGAGGTCGTTTCGGAGCCGATGAGCGATCTGTTCGCCGCCGGCGGCAAGCGGTTGCGGCCGGCCTTGGTTCTTCTTTCCGCCAGCCTCGGGCAGTTCGACTCAGCGCGCGTGATGCCGGCCGCGATGGCGGTGGAGATGACGCACTCGGCCACCCTGGTGCATGACGACGTCATCGACCGCGCGCTCACGCGCCGCGGCCGGCCGACGGTCGCCGCCAGCGCCGGCAACGAGTCGGCGATCGTCGTGGGTGACTTCTACTTCGCGAAGTCCTACGAGCTCGCGGCGCGCACGAAGTCCGCCGAGGCGGTCGCCATCCTGGCCCGCGCCGTGATGGAGATCTGCGCCGGCGAGGTCAGGCAGCAGTCGCGGCGATATCGATACGCACTCGACGAGGGCGAGTACATGCGGTGGATCCATGACAAGACGGCTTCACTGCTCGCCGCGTGCTGCGACATCGGCGCGCTGCTCGGCGGGCTCAGGCAGGGGGATCGCGTCGCGCTTCACGGCTACGGCATACACCTCGGCCTCGCGTTCCAGATCGCCGACGACGTCCTCGACTACGCGGGTTCCCAGGACGAGGTGGGCAAGCCGATTGGTCACGACTTGGTCGAGGGTTTCGCGACGATGCCCCTGATGCTCGCGATGAAGAAGAGCGAGATCGTGAGCGAGCTGCACCGGCTGCTAGTCGATGGACGTGCGCTGAGCGCGGATGAGGCGCGCCGCGTGACCGATATCGTGCGTGGCAGCGGCGCGATCGAGACCGCGCTCGCGCGGGCGCGCGAGCTTGCGGCCGATGCGCGCGCGCAGCTGGCGTCGCTTCCCGACCGGCCCGCGACGCAGGCGCTCGCCGCACTCACGGACTACGTGGTCACTCGGACTTCTTGATCAGGGGTCCCCACGAGCTCCAGGCGAATCCTCCGAGCTCGTGGGGGCAAAGTAGCTATCCTCTCCGAGTGCTCCCAGGGGTCATGGGAAGGTGAGCAGGGTGATGCTCGTCGGGGTGGGTCCGGGACATCCAGGCTTGGCGACCGTCCAGGCCATCGAGGCCATCAAGGAAGCGGATGTGATTCGCCATTGCGATGGATGTGGCGCGGCTCTTCTTCACCTTGCGCCGCCGTCCGCGGACACGGCCGCCTTCGAGTCGGCGGAGGAAGTGATTCGCCACGCGCGGGCCGGGCGCAAGGTCACGGTTCTGTTCCCGGGCAACCCCTACGCCTTCGCCGGCGGAGCTGACGTCGCGACCAAGCTCGAGCGCGCGGGGGTCGACTTCGAGTCGGTGCCCGGCATGACCGTGGAGATGGCCGCGCCGGTCATGAGCGGCATCCCGCTGACGATCGAAGGCCGCGCGGCGTCGCTGGGCATCGGCCTGGTGCGCGGCGCGGAAACCGTGGTGCTCCGGCTCGCCTCGGGGTGGTGGGAGTCGGGAATCTCCAAGCTGCTGGCCGACGGCCGCGATGCGAAGACGCTCGCGGCTCTCATCCTCAATCCGGGCCTTCCGGGACAGCGGCGCGTGACCGCGCCACTGGGCGACCTTGCGCGCAAGGCGGCGACCTACGGCCTGCGCGGCGATGCGCTTCTGGTCATCGGTCCGGGCGTGGAGATGGCCGAGCGGCTGGACACGCTCTCGCGCCGGCCGCTGCACGGGCGGCGAGTGCTGATCACCCGCGCACGCCATCAGGTCGATCCCTTCCGGCGGGAGCTTTCCGACCTCGGCGCGGCGGTCATCGAGATACCGACGATCTCCATCCGCCCCATGCCGACCGACGAGAAGGTGCGGGACGCGCTGGCCAACCTCGACCGCACGGCGCTCGTCATCTTCGCCTCGGCCAACGCGGTCGACATCTTCTTCCAGATGCTCCACTCCACGGGCGCGGACGCCCGCGCGCTGCACAGCAGCAAGCTCTGCGCCATCGGCCAGGAGACCGCCGAGTCGATGGGTACGCACGGCCTGCGGCCCGAGCTGGTGACGAGCGAGTACACGGCCGAAGGGCTCGCCAAGGCGCTCGAGGGCTGGGACCTCGAAGGCAAGCGCGTGCTCGTGCCGCGAGCAGAGATCGCGCGCGACGCCCTACCATCGCTGCTTGCGAAAAGAGGTGCGGAAGTCAACATCCTGCCCGTCTACCAGGCGGTCTGCCCTCCCGAGGCGGGCCCCGCGCTGATGAAGCTTTTTGCGGCGGAAGGCGCCGACGTCGTGACGTTCACGAGCTCGTCCACGGTCGTCAACTTCGTGCGGGCGTTCCCCGACGACGCGCTGCCCGCCATCCTGGGCGACGCCATCGTCGCCTGCATGGGCCCGGTCACCGCCGACACCGCGCGCAAGCTCGGCCTGAACGTCGAGATCACCGCGCGCGAGTACACGACCCGCGGCCTCGCCGCGGCCATCGCCGCAGCGGTCGTCCGGTAGTCGATTGGGCAAGGCCAGATCGGCCGCACGGCCGCCGATAGCGCTGGAGCCGGACGACGACCTCATCCTGCCCGAGACCTGGCGCCGCCGGCCGTGGATCCCGGTCGTGATCGCGGTCGCCGTGATCGCGGTCGTGCTCGGCGCCGGCTTGGCGATGAACAAGGCGCTGGAGCCGGTCGTGCCGGCGCAGCTGGCGGGCTGCAGGACCTCGGTGCAGCTCGCCCCCCACCTGTACTCGGGACGCCAGCCGAGCTGCATCGTCGCCGGCAAGATCTACACGGCGACCCTGAGCACGACGCAGGGCAACATCGTCATCCAGCTGCTGCCCCAGTACGCGCCCGTGACCGTCAACAACTTCGTCGTGCTCGCGGTCAACGGCTACTACAACGGGCTCTCCTTCTGGGACGTCCCGGACTGGGAGGCGCAGGCCGGCGACCCCAACGGAAACGGAACCGGAGGCCCTGGCTACAACCTGCCCGAAGAGCCCAGCTCGCTGCCCTGGGGGCCGGGCGCGGTGGGCATGGCGGCGATCCCTGGCGGGCCGATCAACGGCAGCCAGTTCTTCATCGTCAAGGCGTCATGGCCGGGCGGCGGACCGTCTCAGGTCTACAACCGCTTCGGGACCGTCGTCTCGGGTCTCGACAAGGTTTCCGCCCTCGTGCCGGGTGACCGCATCAACACGATCACCATCTCGATCTCGAACCCGACCGCAAGCCCCTCGCGGTAGCGGCCCTATAATCGGCTCGAGATGCCCATACATTGGTTCTGGATCGCGGCTCTGCTCCTCATCGTCCTGATCGTGTTCGGACCGGGCCGCCTGCCAGAGCTTGGGGGCGCCGTCGGCAAGGCGATGCGCGAGTTCCGGAAGGCGACCAGCGAGATCACCAACGAGGTCAAGGCTTCGGTCGACGCGAAGCCCGAGCCCGCTCCTCCGGCCGCCTCCACCACGTCTTCGGACAGCAGCAAGACCACCTCCTCGTAATCCGCTGAGGCCTTTTTCATGGCCCTCCTGAACAGGGTCTTGCAGCGGGCGCCTCGACAGGCTGAGCCCGTCCAAGAGCAGCGGATGTCGGTGATCGAGCACCTCGAGGCGCTGCGGCGTGCGCTCATCATCTCGCTCGTCGCGTGGGCCCTGACCACGATCGCGTCGTTCTTCATCTCCGGCCAGGTCATCGGTCTCTTGATCCGCCGCGCCGGCATCGGCCACGCCATCTATCTCCAGCCGACGGGCGGCATCGTCCTCGAGCTCAAGGTCGCGCTCTACATCGGCTTCGCGATCGCCGCGCCGGTGGTCATCCAGCAGATCTGGTGGTTCGTCAGCCCCGGTCTGCACCCGCACGAGCGCCGCTTCATCCTGCCGCTGGTCGTGGCGACGATCATCTTCTTCGCGATCGGCATGGGCGTCGCGATCTTCGCGCTGCCCCTCTACATCCACGTCCTCAACGCGCTCGCGCCGCCGAACACGAGCTACCTCGCGGACATCAACGAGCTGATCGGGTTCATCCTCATCATGATCATCGGCTTCGGCATCGTGTTCGAGCTGCCGGTGGTGCTGTTCGTGCTCGGCATGCTGGGCATCATCAACTCGAAGTGGATGTACAAGAACCGCGTGTACTTCTTCCTCGGGCTGGGCATTCTCGCGAACTTCTTGACGCCCGGGGTCGATCCGTTCACGCCGATGATCATGTTCGTCCCGCTCTACGTCTTCTTCGAGGGGACGGCCTTGGTCTTGAGGATCCTGCGCAAGTGAAGACCGCAACCGCCCGCCACGACGGCCGCGCGTTCGACGAGCTGCGCCCGGTGAAGATCGAGCTCGGCGTCAACGTGCACGCCGAGGGTTCGTGCCTGATCGAGATGGGACGCACGCGGGTCTGGATCACCGCATCGGTCGAAGATCGAGTGCCTTCGCACCGGCGCGGCAGCGGGCAGGGCTGGATCACGGCCGAGTATTCGATGCTGCCGCGCTCCACCCACGACCGCGGCATGCGCGAGGCGATACAGGGACGCATCGGCGGCCGCACGCACGAGATCCAGCGCTTGATCGGCCGCTCGCTGCGCGCCGCCATCGACATGCGGCAGATCGGCGAGCGGACCATCACCTTGGACTGCGACGTCCTGCAGGCGGACGGAGGCACGCGCACCGCCTCGATCACGGGCGCGTTCGCGGCGCTGTACATGGCCGTCAAGCGCATGAAGGACGCGCGCATGGTGGCCGAGGTGCCGGTGCGCCAGTACCTGGCCGCGGTCAGCTGCGGCATCGTCGACGGCGTGCCGCACCTGGACCTCGACTACACCGAGGACTTCCATGCTTCGACCGACCTGAACTGCGTCATGACCGAGGACGGCCGGCTCATCGAGCTCCAGGCGACGGCCGAAGGCGCGCCCTATTCGCGCGCCGAGCTGGACTCGATGCTGCAGCTCGCGGGCAAGGGCATCAAGGAGCTCATCCTCCAGCAGAAGAGGGCCATCGCGGCTCTGTGACCGAGGCGCGGCCCAGGCTCGTCCTCGCCTCCGGCAACGCGGGCAAGGTGCGTGAGTATCGCGAGCTGCTCGCCGAGACGCCGTTCGAGCTGGTGCCATTCGGGACGGAGGTCGACGAGGTGGGGGAGACCTACGCGGAGAACGCGCGGCTGAAGGCGTCGGCTGGTCTGGCGGCGACGGGCCTGCCGTCGATCGGCGACGACTCGGGCGTCGAGGTCGACGCCCTGGGTGGCTTCCCCGGGATTCGCTCGGCGCGGCTCGGGTCGACCCAGAAGGAGCGGACGGCGATCCTGCTCGCGCGCCTCGAAGGCGTGCCGCGGCCGTGGACGGCGCGCTTCACGTGCACGATCGCGCTGGCCGCGCCTGGGCGCGAGGTCGAGTACTTCGAGGGCGAATGCCGCGGCGAGCTGGTGCCGGAGTGGAGGGGGGAGGCGGGGTTCGGCTACGACCCGATCTTCCTGGTGCCCGGGACGGGCAAGACGTTCGGGGAGATGCCGCCGGAGGAGAAGCGGATCTATTCCCACCGCGCCAACGCCGTGAGGGCGATGCTTTCGTCAGGTGCCCTGGAGCGTCTGGCGCTGTAGTGCCTGCCATACGAAGTACTCCGTGAGCGCGATCAGGATCGCCAGACCGACGTATCCGACGACCAGCGCCGCCATCACATGGCGATCGACACGGTGATGGGAGCGCTCAGCCAGATGCCATGACGCGTGCCCGCTGACGAGCACGACCGCGATCAAGATCGGCAACAGCAGCTGGACGCGCGGCACCGCGAGGCCGAGTGCAGACGCCAAGATCAGTAGGATGGCGGCGCCAAGGCTGATGAGGCCCGGCCTTCGACCCTTCAAGATCGGGCGGTAGCTTAGCTCGGTAAAGCGCCTGGTTTGGGACCAGGAGACCGCGAGTTCGAATCTCGCCCGCCCGACCAGCCCCCATGTTTTCGTCCGGGAGCCGGCACTCGACGAGGCATCACGCCGAGTGCGCGTCCGGGAGCCGGCCCTCGACACCGTGGTATTGCGGCTGTGGGACGTTCGCTTGGGTCCAATGCAGGCCGCCGTCGCTCGTCAGGGCCAACCCATACCCGCCCGCAACGATGGTCAGGGCCCATGCATGCCTCGAGTCGAGGACGTGAGGGATGTACCGCAGATCAGGTAATGCATCGGTAACCGTGACCCATGACTGTCCCGCGTCGGAGGACTTGTAGAGCGCGGTCCCTCTCATCGCCCACCAATGCACACCGTCCTGATATGCGATTACGCCTGGCGGTGGCGGAACATCCCGCCAGGTCGCGCCTTGATCGAACGAGGTGAGTGTGCGAGTGAAAGCCACCGCTACAGGCTCATCGACGGGCGGGATGTGTACGACGACGCCGTTGAGCGGCGGGAGCTCGACACTTGCCGGGACGTTATGGACTGTAGAAGAGGAACTTCCAGCCGGCGGGGGAAGGTCAACCGTGTTCCAGGTTTGGCCGCCGTCTCTGGAGAGATAAACGTGTGGCGGAGTGAGGCTGATGCCCGCGCTGCCCATCCACGCCTCGTTTGGAGACCGATAGCTGAGACCGCTGGCATCGCGTGGGGGGTCGGGTAGCCTCTGCCAGGTGCCGCCGGCGTCATTGGTCGCATACATCGTCGGAGCCGGGCCACCGACCAGCAGCCACCCAGACCGCCAGCTGCTGAACGCGATTCCGTCGACCCTTGAGCTGCGAGCGGGGAGAGGGTTGGATTCCCAGCTGGCTCCCCCGTCAGCGGTCCGGGTCAGCAGCTCGAACGGGTCTCCAACGGCTACGAAACCGTTCTCTTGGTCGACGAACTGGAGGGACAACGGAAGGAACCCGATGACGCTGCTGTCAAGCTGAAGCTGCTTCTGCCAGTGCTTGGCTCCGTCGGTCGTCTTGAAGACGGCAAACCCGCCTGCCAGGTTGGTCGGAGTATTGAGGTCTTCGGCCGCCCATCCGATAGATGGGGTGACGAAGTCATAGCTGACAGCGTTGAGGGTGGCCAGCAGGGGACTCGGAGATGGTGCTCCGACGCTCGACGTGGTTCTCACAGTGAGGTCCGAGTGGAGATAGGCGAAGCCCGCAGCAGCCATCACGACGACAGCCAGCACGCCCAGGCCCACCGCCCGGCGCCCTCGTGGCGAGAGTCGTTCCATTGCGCCGGAGTCAACTCGGAAGCGGCTCATGCGCGGTCAGTACAACACTGGCACGCATGCCCGCTGCCGTCCAGGGGCCGGCACTCGACGAGGAAACATGCCGAGTGCATGTCCGGGAGCCGGCACTCGACGGGGAAATCCGGCCTTGTTGCTAGCGCCTGCGGCCGTACAGGTCGCGCAGCTCGTCCTTGGCGGCTTCGAGCGTCTCGCGGCGCGACTTCGGCAGGTTCTTCCCCGCGCGGTTGATGTAGAAGGTCAGCATCGACATCGCGGAGCGATAGGGATCGCTCTTTCGCCGCTTGCTGTGCTCCGCCGATCGCTTGAGCGACATCGCCACCTGGCGCGGGCTGTCCTTGGTGAAGACCTCGGACTCGAGGTCGAGAGCATTGCTCTCCTCGGTCACCTCGCGCGACCACCGCTTCTCCTTGCCCATATCCGGTCAACGAGTTGAACGAGGTCGTTACTCGCACGCCCGGGTGCATGCGCGCGCCCGAACGTTGCGCAGGCGTGGGCGTTCGAAAAGCGGTTGCCTTCGGCCGCCGCCACGCCTGGCCGGTGACCGCCGCGGCGACGGCCGCGATCCTCGGCTCCATCTGCGGCGTCGTGGTTTCGGTCGAGGCGATGATCCGCGGTCCTTTCCTCGCCGGCTACCTCGGCGCTGCGGCCAGCGGTGACCTGCTGGTGTGGGCCGTTATGATCGTGGCCACCCTGTGGCTGCCGAGGAAGACCTCGGCCACCTCCTGACCGGCTGAGCCGCCAAACCGCTCCGAGTACGCTTCAGGCCATGGCGATACAGACGCAGGTGAACGGCACGGTCGATAGTGGTTTCGAGGAGGTCCGCGAAGCGTTCGCGGCGAACTTCGAGCTGCACGGGGAAGTCGGAGCGGCCTGCTGCGTCTACCTGAAGGGACGTGTCGTCGTGGACCTCTGGGGCGGCACAACGGTACCCGAAGGCGAAGAACCTTACACGGGCGAGACGCTGCAAATGGTCTGGTCGACGACCAAAGGCGTCACTGCGACCGCCGCGCACATCCTCGCCCAGGAGGGCAAGCTCGACTTCGACGCCCCGGTCGTCGAGTACTGGCCGGAGTTTGCCGCCGAGGGCAAAGGCCCCATCCCCGTGCGCTGGCTCTTCAACCACAAAGCCGGGCTGGTCGGGCTGGATCAGCCACTCGGCCTCGACGCCGTGCTCGCCTGGACGCCTCTGGCAGACGCCCTCGCGGCCCAGCGCCCGTTCTGGACGCCGGGAACCGGCCACGGGTACCACGCTTACACCTACGGCTGGCTCGCGGGCGAGGTGATCCGCAGGGTGACCGGCATGAGCGTCGGCAGGTTCGTCGCCGAGCGGATCGCTAGGCCCCTCGACCTCGAGTTCTGGATCGGCCTCCCCGAAGCACGAAAGGCGCGCGTCGCCCCGGTCATCCTGCCGGCGCCGAGCGCAACCCCCGATCCCCTCACCGCTCAGATCATCGACCCGAGCACCCTGGCCCACAAGGCGTTCCTGGTCCTCACTATTCCCCCCGCCGAGTACAACGAGTACCCGTACTGGTCGGCCGAGGTGCCGGCCGGCAATGGGATCGGCACCGCCCGCGCCCTGGCTCGCATGTACGCCGCTTGCGTCGGGGAGGTCGACGGAGTGCGCCTACTCAACCCCGACACTCTCGATCGGGCCGTCGTCACCCAGGCCCGCGGTGACGATCTCGTCTTGCCCTACGAAACGCACTACGCGACGGGCTTTCAGCTGCCATACCCGTTCCGGCCGATGGCGGGCGAGGGCAGCTTCGGCCACTACGGCAGCGGCGGATCGGTCGGTTTTGCCCACCGCGAGCTTGGCTTCTCGTTCGGCTACGTCATGAACCAGATGCGCCCCGCATACGGGCTGGATCCTCGAACCGCGGGCCTGATGGACGCGCTGCGGGGCTGTCTGGCTTAGGGCAGAGCGGCCGTTCGGTCCTCGTCCTAAGATGCAGGCTCGGGTGGGACGAGCTTGAGCCCCGCGGACCTGGTATTCGGCGTTTGCCTTCTGATCGGGGGCGCGCTGCTTCTGCTCACCCTGATCGTCGATGACGTCTTCGGCGGCCTGCTCGGGGCCCTGCACCTCGGTTTCGACGTCGCCGGAGTGTCCCCGACGCCGATGCTGCTTGGCTTCATCGCCATGTTCGGCGTCGGCGGCCTGTTCGGCCTGCACAGCCTAGGCCAGGGGCCAGGCGTCGCCACCCTGACCGGCGGCATCGCCGGGCTGCTCGGTGCCGGGGTGGTCTTCGGCGCCTTCAAGGCGCTGCGCCAGGCCGAGTCGTCCGACGCTTTCAGCCTCGAGGACATGGTCGGGTCGACCGGCCGCGTCTCGGTCGCCATCCCGGCCAACAGGTTCGGTTCAGTCCTGATCAGCTTTGCCGGCGCATCCCACAACATGACCGCGACCGCCGACGCCGAGATCCCGGCGGGCAAGGTGGTCAAGGTCGTGGCCGTTGCCGGCACCAACCTCGTGGTCGCGGCCAACCCGGTGCCAACTAGTGAAGGAGCTAAGTCGGATGCCTGATTTCGTAACCAGTTCGCCATTCCTCGCGGTGGCCGGCGTCGTCATCATCGTCTTGATCCTGGCCTTCGTCGCCAGCCGCTACAAGGTCGCGGGCGCGAACGAAGCGATCATCGTGGCCGGCTCTCGAGGCGCCAAGGTTCACGACGAGCGAGGGCAGCAGGTCTCACATCCGGGAGACAAGGGTGTGAAGGTGGTGGTCGGCGGCGGCACGATCGTGATGCCGCTCATCAACCGGGTCGGCCGCCTGAAGCTGACCGCCCGCCAGATCAACGTGCAGCTGAGCGACGCGGTCACCAGCCAGGGCATCAAGGTCCAGGTCCAGGGCGTGGCCACGTTCAAGATCGGCCGCGACGTCGAGTCCCTGCGCAACGCCGCCGAGCGTTTCCTAGACGCCAAGCCCGAGCAGGTCGACTCCATCGTCAAGAACGTGCTCGAAGGCTCGCTGCGATCGATCGTCGGCACGCTGACCATCGAGGAGCTCATCCGCGACCGCCAGAAGCTGCTGCAGCAGGTGCAGGACGCGGCCAAGGGCGACCTCGCCACGAGCGGGCTCCAGATCGACGCTTTCACCATCCAGAGCTTCTCCGACGAGTCGAACTACATCGAGCTCCTCGGCCAGCAGAGCGTCGCCACCGTCACCCGCGACGCCCGCATGGCCAAGGCGACCACCGACCAGGAGGCCGCCGTTCGAGAGGCCGAGGCCCAGCAGATCAAGATCAACGCGGCCCGGGACGTCTCGCTTCGCGAGGCCGAGACGAAGACCCAGGTCGCGGCCGCGCAGGCGCGCGCCGACCAGGCCGGGCCGCTCGCCCAGGCCGAGGCGACGCAGGAGGTCGTGCGCAAGCAGACCGAGCTCGCCCAGCTGGAAGCCGACCGCAAGGAGAAAGAGCTGCTCTCGACCACCGTCAAGCCGGCCGCCGCCGAGGCTCAGGCCGTGATCGCCCGGGCGGAAGGCGAGAAGCGCGCTCGCATCGCATCCGCCGAGGCCGACGCCGAGACCACGCGCCTCGAGGGTGGGGCGGAGGCGCAGATCGTGCTCACCAAAGGTGAGGCCGAGGCGAAAGCGCTGGCGATGCGGGCCGACGCGTACAAGCAGTTCAACGAGGCGGCCATCATCCAGACCGTCCTGGCCGCGCTGCCGGACATCGTCCGGGCCGCGGCCGAGCCCATGAGCCATATCGACTCGCTGACCGTCCTCAGCTCCGACGGCGCGTCCGACATCGTCAAGAACGCGACTCGGGCGATGGTCGAATCGACCACCGCCATCAAGGGGCTCACCGGCCTCGACGTGCCGGGCCTGGTGGGTGGCGCGCTGGGCCGAGGGTTCGGCGAGCGCCTGCGCAGCGGTGGCGAGGGCGAAAACGGGGGCGGAGGCGAGAGCGCCGTGGGCCGCATCAACGACCTCGCCCGCGAAGGGCTGACGACGATGCCGAAGCGCGCGGAGCAGATCAAGGAGAGCATCGAGGAGGCGGGCGCGGTGGTCGAGGAGAAGGCCAAGCCCGTGACCAAGTCGGCGGGGAGCCAGGCGAAGCAGGCCGTGAACGACGCGAAGGCGGCGGTGGCCGACGCCAAGCAGACGGTCGCGAAAGCCACGGCCGCGGTGGCGGACAGCGCGGCGGCGGCCACGCTGGCGGCCAAGGTCGCCCCGAGTGAGGGGACGATCACGCAGTGGGCGCAGTGGGCGGCGGACCAGCTCCGGCAGGTGCCGTCGATCCAGCTGTACAGCACGGTCAAGCTGTCCGAGCTGGTCAACCACGGCCCGGCCCAGGCGTCAGCCGTCTGGAACACCGCGCAGGCGGTGCTGGGGAAGGACTACGGCCAGATGACCGTCGGCGACCTTCTCCGCCGCTTCAGCCCGGCCTCCTGACCGGGCAGGCCCTCGCCCGAAAAGCGGAAGCCCTCCTTGCGGAGGGCTTCCAAGGCTGGGGTGGGGCGTGGAGTCGAATTCAGTGGGCCTGATCGGCCACCGATATTGTAGCACAGGTCCTGTTCATCCACAACATATAGACAGCTGGGGACAACTCCCGTGAAGCTCCCGATCCAGCAGGACATCGAGCCGATGCTTTCCGCCCCTGCGGAGGTCATCCCCCAGGGCGACGCCTGGGAGTACGAGCCGAAGTGGGACGGCTTCCGCACCCTCGCCTTTCGTGACGGCGACGAGGTGGAGCTGGTCAGCCGCGGCGGCCGGCCGATGACCCGCTACTTCCCCGAGCTGCTGGCGCCGCTGCGCGGCCTGCGGGAGAAGAGGTTCGTGCTGGACGGCGAAGTGGTCGTCGCCGGCGCGGACGGCCTCGACTTCGGCGCCCTCCAGCAGCGGGTGCACCCGGCCGAGTCGCGGGTGCGGATGCTCAGCGAGGCCACGCCCTCCTGGTACATCGCGTTCGACCTGCTCGCCCTCGGTGACGAGGACCTCCGCGGCAAGCCGCTCGGCGAGCGGCGCAAGCGTCTCGAGGCGCTGCTCAAAGGCGTGAAGCAGCCGATCTTCGTGACTCCCTACACGCGCGACCGCAGCACGGCCAACCGCTGGTTCGAGATCTTCGAGGGTGCCGGCCTGGACGGTGTCATCGCCAAGGCCTGGGACGGCACGTACGTTCCGGGCAAGCGGCTGTGGGTCAAGATCAAGCACGCCCGCACCGCCGACTGTGTGGTCATCGGATGGCGCAAGTCGAGCGACGGCTCAACGCTCGGCGCGCTGCTGCTCGGCCTCTACGACAAGAAGGGCACGATCCACTACGTGGGCCACACGTCCTCGTTCAACGCCGCCGAGCGGAAGGAGCTCATCGCCAAGCTCAAGCCGCTCGAGACGCGGCTTCCGGAAGAGGAATGGAAAGCCAATCCCGGCCGCATGCCCGGCGGGCTGAGCCGGTGGTCGCGAGGCAAGGACACCGAATGGGTGGCCGTGCGGCCCGAACTCGTGTGCGAGGTCACGTACGACAAGCTCGAGGCCGGCGAGCGCTTCCGGCACGCCACCGGCTTCATGCGGTGGCGCACCGACAAGAAACCGAAGGACTGCGGCTTCGACCAGATCGCGTCAGCGGCCCAGTTCGACGTGCGAGTGATCTTCGGGAGCAAGTAGGAGCGGTCGCGCTCCGGGCCCGCCCGGGCCGTAGTAGCTCATGGCGGCGCGGCCGAGTCCGGTGACGGCGATCCAGTCGAAGCCGGCGCCGGCGGCCACGCCCACCGCCAGCGGTATCACGCGCGCCGCAAGCCGGGCCGCGGCGGAGGATGCAAAGCGCGTGAGGATGCGGGACACGATCCGTCCTCCGCCATGCGAGACCAGCAGGCCAGGCATCCGCCTGAAGGCCGCGAACGCGACGCGCTCGCCCCCCGCGACCAGCACGTCCTCGCGCAGCTTCACCGCACCGCTCGCCAGGCCGACGACCACCAGCGCCTCGACCACGCGGTCGTCCGAGCCGGTGAGCTCGTGGCCGTAAACCATCGCGATCCCGAGCACGAGCTCGAGCTCCTGCTCGAGCGCGTAGAAGGCCTGGCTCGTGATCGTGCCGATGGCGAGAACCGTGCCGAGACCGGGCGCGACGGCCGCGGCCCCGCTCATCGCGGCGGTGGCCGCAACCCTTCGGCGCGTGGAACGGATGAGCTCGCGCGCAAGTTGGTCATTGGTGAGGTGCGGGTTCCGTGCACGAAGCGCGTCGATGTGCGCCCGGATGGCGGGTTCGCGCGCGCCGACCACCTGGGCCAGGCGCCGGAGCACGGCCTGGAGCTGTGGCGGCAGCCGCTCGAGGTCCACGCCCTTGAGGTTACCCGCTTCCTAGTTGCGACTTTGTCGCAATAAGCCTTAGGCTCGGGTGATGATGACGGGGCGGCCGGCCGGCGGTGCCTTCGACGGCGGACAGCGCGCCCGACTCGCCGGCTTTGGCGGTGGCGTGGCGCTGCTGCACCTCGCGGGCTGGGGCCTGCTGCTGACCTACGGCGTCGGCCACCCGGCCTTTCTCGGGCTCGGCGGCCTCGCGTACACCTTCGGCTTGCGCCACGCCTTCGACGCCGACCACATCTCGGCCATCGACAGCACCACGCGCAAGCTGCTGCAGCGGGGCAAGAAACCCGTTGGAGTCGGTTTCTTCTTCTCCATCGGTCACTCGACGGTCGTGCTCCTGATCGCGGTCGCGCTCGGCTTTGCGGCGAAGACGATCGTCCAGGGCGTGGTCGGCGACAACGGCCAGCTGCGCAGCATCGGCGGCGCGCTCGGCACCCTCATCTCGGGCGGTTTCCTCGTCCTCATCGGTGTGCTGAACCTCGTGATCCTGCTCGAGATCGTGCGCGTCTACCGGCGCATGCGGCGCGGGGAGTTCGACCGTGACAGTCTCGAGAACGAGCTCATCGCCGGCGGACTGATGACCCGGATCTTCGGACGCCTCTTCCGGGTCATCGACCACAGCTGGCAGATGTATCCCATCGGGTTTCTCTTCGGCCTCGGCTTCGACACCGCCTCCGAGATCGCGCTGCTGGCCATCTCCGCCGGCGCCGCGGCGCAAGGGCTGCCCATCGCCGCGGTCGTGTCGCTGCCGCTGATCTTCGCCGCCGGCATGTCGCTCATGGACACCGCGGACGGGGCCTTCATGACCAACGCCTACTCCTGGGCATTCGCGAGCCCGATCCGCAAGGTCTTCTACAACCTGACCGTCACGGCGCTGTCGGTCTTCGTCGCCCTGTTCGTCGGCCTGGTGGAGCTCGCGCAGATCCTCATCCAGATCCTTCACCTTCACGGCGTGGTGTTCGAAGCGGTGGCTAACTTCGACTTCATCGGCAAAGCCGGCTACGTGATCGTGGCCGCGTTCGTGGTGACGTGGGCGGGAGCGTTTCTGATCTACAAGGTCCGCCGCATCGACGAGCGCTGGGCGGCCCTGGTCGACGATGTGGCCTGACGGCTATTTGATTCCGTAGACGCGGGCCGCGACCCCCCCGAAGACCTGCTCGCTGTCGCCGACCACCGACCGCACGAGGTCGATGACGTCTTCATACGTCGCCGCGACCAGGCACACCGGCCAGTCCGATCCGAACATGCAGCGGTGCGGGCCGAACCATTCGAAGACGCGCTCGATGTAGGGCCGGAGCCGGTCGAGGTTCCATGAGTTCCAGTCGGCCTCGGTGACAAGACCCGAGATCTTGCAGGTGACGTTCGGCAGCTCGGCGAGCTCCGGCATCGCGTTCTCCCAGTCGCGGTCCCGCGCGGCGGCCGCGATCCGCGGCTTGGCCGCGTGGTCGAGCACGAAACGCATGCTCGGGTGCGCGCGCACGGTCTCGATGGCCGCCGGCAGCTCCCGGGTACGCACCAGCAGGTCATAGGCGAGGCCGGCCGCGCCGACGGCTTCGATGCCTCGCTGCACGTCGGGCCTCAGCAGCCAGTTGTCCAGCCCCTCGTCCTGGACCTGGTGGCGGATGCCGACGAGCTTGTCGCCGCCCGGGCCTGACCGCAGGTCCTTGATCGTCCTGGCGGCGCGCTGGTCCATCAGGTCCACCCATCCGACCACGCCGCCGATGAACTCGTGCTCGGCTGCCATCGCCAGGAACTCCCTCGTCTCACCGACGCTGCCGACGGTCTGCACGAGCACCGAGCGGTCGATCGCGTTCGCCTTCAGCAGCGGTTCGAGGTCGGCGGGCCCAAACGGGCGGCGAATCGAATCCAGCGCCTCGCCCATCCAGGGATAGGTGCGCCGGCTGGGGTCCCAGAAATGGTGGTGGGCGTCGACGCGCAAGCTACGCCAACGCTAAGGCGTGGGCGCCTCGTCCGGCAGCAGCCGCTCCGCCTTGAGCTCCTCCCAGAGCGCATCGGGGATCAACGTCTCGAACATCCGCACGGAATCCTGCACCTGCTCGACAGAGCGGCACCCCACGACGACGGTCTGCACGGCGGGATGGCCCAGCGGGAACTGCACCGCCGCCGCCCGGAGCGGGACCTGGTGCCGCTCGCATACCGCGCGGATCCGCTGGGCGCGCTGCATCAGCTCCGCGGGCGCGTCCTTGTAGTTGTAGTGGGCGCCGGGCTTGGGGTCGCCGAGGATGCCGCTGTTGTAGACGCCGGCGGCGATGATCGACACGCCTCGCTCGATGCATGCCGGCAGCAGCTCGTCCAGCGCGACCTGGTCGAGCAGCGTGTAGCGGCCGGCGAGGAGGAAGCAGTCGAAGTCCGCCTCCCGGGCGAAGCGCGTGAGCATCTCGGCCTGGTTCATGCCCGCGCCCACCGCGCCGATGACCCCGGCCGACCGCAGCTCGTCCAGCGCGCGGTACGCACCCGTCAGCGCCTCATCGTGGAAGTCGTCCGGGTCGTGGATGTGGAGGACGTCGAGACGCTCGATGCCGAGCCGCCCGCGGCTCTCTTCGATCGAGCGCATGACCGCGTCATAGCTGAAGTCGAAGACCGGGTTCACCGGCGGCGTGCCGTAGAACACCTGGCCCGGTTCGGGCGGCGCGCCCTCGCGCAGAAGCCGCCCGACCTTGGTGGCGAGCGTGAAATCTCGGCGGGGCTTGTCGCGCAGCGCCTTGCCGGTGCGCGTCTCGCCGAGGCCGTAGCCATAAAGGGGAGCGGTGTCGAAGAAGCGCAGGCCCAGCTCCCAGGCCGCCTCGAGCGCGGCCAGCGCGTCGTCCTCGGCGACCGGGCGGTAAAGCCCCGCCAGCGGCGCGGTGCCGAGGCCCAGGCGTGTGACGCTCAGGCCCGTGCGTCCGAGCTGGACGCGCTCCGCCGCTTTGAAGGCCCGCGCCAATCAGAGCTCGAAGATCAGCGGGAGCCGGTCCGAGCTCTGGCCGCTGTAGTCGTGGGCGACCGCCATCATCGGCGCCATTTCCGCCTGCCATCGAATGTTGACGGGGTCCTTCGCGAGCTCGGCGATCGCGCGGTCGTAGTCATCGCACTCGATGTAGTGGAAGAGGTCGAGCCCGTCGCGAAAGATGAAGTACTTCGTGATGCCCGCGCGCTTGATCGCGGCCAGCACGTCCGGCCAGACCGCCTGGTGATAGTTCTCGTAGCGTTCGACCACGCCGGGCTTGAGGCGCGTGTGGATGCCGACGTTCACGGCCGGCCGTCGTCCTGGTCGCCGGATGCGACCTGCGATCGCACCCACCTCTCGCCGCTCGCGATGTGCGCGGTCGCCGCTGCGCGCGCGAGCTCCGGGTCGCCGCTGACGATCGCCTCGTAGATGCGCCGGTGCTCGTCGCGCGTGACGTCGAGGGCGTTCTCGACCGAGCGCCCGCGCCACAGGCGCACGCGCATCGTCCGCGTGGAGAGACTGGCGAGCAGCGAGGTCAGGACCGCGTTGCCGGTCGCCCGCGCGACCACCGCGTGAAAGCCGACGTCCGCCTCCACCAGCTCCTCCACGTTCTCCGCGGCCGCCATCCGGTCGAGCATCTGGGCCAGCTCCGCCCTGCCCGCGTCGGTGATGCGCGCCGTGGCCAGGGCCGCGGCCGCGCCTTCGAGCAGCCGCCTCACCTCGAACAGCTCCAGGGCGGTGTCGCCGAGGAGCAGGTGGGTGACGAAGCCGGTGCTCTCGAGCAGCAGGTCGGGCTCGAGGCTGCTGACGTAGGTCCCGTCGCCCTGGCGGACCTCCAGCACCCGCAGCTGCGACAGCGCGCGGACCGCCTCCCTCAGCGAGTTCCGCGACAGGCCGAGCTCGGCCGCGAGCTCGCTTTCCTTGGGCAGCCTTTCGCCCGGCCGCCAGCTGCCCGACACGATCCGCTCGCGGATCTTGTTGATCGCGTCCTCGGTGACGCTGGGACCTCGGCGCCTGGACCTGGCTTCGTTCACCGCCATGGATTCTGGCCGATCGGGCGGGCATTTGCCAAGAGGTCGGACGTTATCACCGGCATTTGCCGCTCCGAGCCGCCCTCAAACCGGCGGTCAGTTGACAAACATCGGAGCTTTGCGGTTAACTGCCTGGCCAGGGTGGGAGGGCCGTCACGACCAGGATCCTGAGCGCGAAGACGCACGACGTGCGGTTTCCGACGTCGCGGACCCTGGCCGGCTCCGACGCCATGAACCGCGACCCCGACTACTCGGCCGCCTACGTCGTGCTGACGACGGATCATCCGGCCGGCCTCGCCGGCCACGGCCTGACCTTCACCATCGGCCGCGGCAACGAGCTGTGCGTGCAGGCGATCGAGCTTCTGGCCCCGCACGTGGTCGGGCGGACGATCGAGGACATCGCCTCCGACATGGCGGGGTTCTGGCGGAGCCTCGTCGGCGACAGCCAGCTGCGCTGGCTCGGGCCGGAGAAGGGAGTCGTGCATCTCGCCACAGCCGCGCTCGTGAACGCCGTCTGGGACCTCTACGCAAAGGTCGAGGGCAAGCCCCTGTGGAAGCTGCTGGCGGACATGACGCCCGAGGAGCTGGTCGCGTGCATCGACTTCCGCTACATCGAGGACGCGCTCACGCCGGCCGAGGCCGCGGGCCTCCTGCGATCGCGCATGGCCACGCGGGCGGCGCGCGAGCAGGACATGCGCCGCGACGGCTTCCCGGCCTACACCACGTCGGCGGGCTGGCTCGGCTACTCCGACGACAAGATCCGCCAGCTCGCGCGCGAGGCGATCGCGGACGGCTTCACGCACCTGAAGATGAAGGTCGGCACTGGCATCGAATCCGACCTCCGCCGCGCGCGCCTGCTGCGTGAGGCGATCGGCCCGGACCACGCCCTGATGCTCGACGCCAACCAGGTGTGGGCCATCGACGAGGCCATCGACGAGATTCGCGTGCTCGCCGAGGTCCGGCCCTGGTGGATCGAGGAGCCGACGAGCCCCGACGATGTGCTGGGCCACCGCCGCATCCGCGAGGCGGTCGCGCCGATACGCGTGGCCACCGGCGAGCACGTGCAGAACCGGGTCGTGTTCAAGCAGCTGCTGCAGGCAGAGGCGATCGACTTCTGCCAGGTCGACAGCTGCCGGCTCGGAGGCGTCAACGAGGTCCTGGCCGTGCTGCTGCTGGCGGCGAAGTTCGGGGTGCCGGTCTGCCCGCACGCCGGCGGCGTCGGCCTGTGCGAGTACGTGCAGCACCTGGCGATCTTCGATTACATCGCCGTCGCGGCCTCGCTCGAGAACCGCGTCTGCGAGTTCGTCGACCACCTGCACGAGCACTTCGTCGAGCCCGCGCGTGTGGTCGGGGGCCGCTACCAGGCGCCCCTGGCGCCCGGTTACAGCGCCGAGATGAGACCCGATTCGGTCGCCCTGTACGGCTTCCCAGGCGGCGGGGCCTGGGCCGGGGAGGTGGCCATACATCGGATGCCTTGACAGATATCTGCCCGAGGATTATGGTCCGCCGAGATGCCAACGCGACACATACATCGGGTTAATTCGTCATAAGAGGAGGTTTTATCAAGTGACTTCGAGGCTTGTCATCAGGGTCCTTGCCACCGCTGTGGTGGCAACTTCGGCCCTCACCGCCTGCGGCAGCTCGTCCACCAGCAGCGCCGGCGGCCCGCCGAAGATCGGGGTCGTGCTCACGTACAACCTGCCGGGCTTCTGGGGCAACTACCTGAAGTACGAGAGCACCTATGAGTCTCAGCTCGGCGTCCAGCTGGTGGGCCCGAAGGTCGCCAACGTCGAGGCCAACGGCAACGAGGCGGCTCAGCAGATCATCGACGTCAAGTCGTTGATCGCGCAGGGCGTCCAGGCGCTGATCATCAACCCGGCCGACAGCGCGGCCATCGGCCCGGCGCTCGACTACGCGAAGAGCAAGAACATCCCGGTGGTCACGGTCGACGTCGCGCCCTCGCAGGGCAGCGTCTACATGATCGTGCGCGCCGACAACACCGCCTACGGCAGCAAGTCGTGTGACTACATCGCGTCGCACGCGAGCAGCCCCGGCACCATCGCCATGGTCGAGGGCGACCTCACGTCGCTCAACGCTCGCGACCGCGCGCAGGGCTGCCAGGACGTCATCTCGTCGAAGTACCCCAACTTCAAGGTCAAGGCCTACGAGACCAAGGACTGGGGCACCGACCCGGCGGTCCAGAACGCGACTACCGCGCTGACCGCGATCAGCGACCTGCGCGGCATCTACGTCCACTGGAGCGTGCCCGAAGACGGGATCATCGCCCAGGAGAAGCAGAAGGGTAAGTACTCCGACGTCGGCTCCCCCAACCACGTGATCCTGGTCGGCAACGACGGCTCGCCGCACGAGTGCGACCTGATCCGCGCCAAGACGCTCGACGCCACGATCGACCAGCCGGCCGACAAGTACGCCTACTACGCGATCTTCTACGCCAAGCAGGCGGTGGCGGGCGTCAAGTACAGCGACGGCCAGACCACCGACCACAACAGCAAGATCGTCACCGTCGCCGGCAATCTCGAGGACGCGCTCGCCGCGCCCCTGGTGACGCTCGCCGGTGACAATGGATCGACCCAGGTCAACAGCAGCGACCTGTGGTGCAACAACAAGTGACGAGCAGGTAAGACAATCCCCTTGATGGAGCGGCAGCCCACGGGGCCGGCGGCAGCACCGGCCCTCGTGGGCGAGGCCGAACGGGTCTCCAAATCCTTCGGCGAGACGGCCGCGCTGGTCGACGTGACGCTGAACGTCCAGGCAGGCGAGGTCCATGGGCTGGTCGGGCGCAACGGCGCCGGCAAGTCGACGCTCGTCTCGCTGCTCACCGGCCTGTCGCGCCCCGACCGGGGGACGATTCGCCTGGCAGGCGAGCCGGCGCCGGCCCTCGCCGACCGCGTGGCGTGGCTTGCCCGCGTCGCCTGCGTGTACCAGCGCTCGATGGTCGTGCCTCCGCTGACCGTGGCCGAGAACGTCTTTCTCAACCGGCCGACCGGTGGCGGCGGCGCGATCGTCGACTGGCGGCGCATGCGCGCCGAGGCCCGCGAGCTGATGCTCGAGTGGGGCTTCGACGTGGACGTCGACCACGAGGCGGGCACGCTGACGGTGGAGCAGCGGCAGATCGTCGAGATCGCGCGGGCGCTGTCGATCGGCGCGCGCTTCCTCATCCTGGACGAGCCCACCGCCGCGCTCGAGAAGGCGGCGGTCGAGCGGCTCTTCGAGCGCGTGCGCCGGATGCGCGAGGGCGGGGTGGGGGTGCTCTACATCTCCCACCACCTCGAGGAGATCTATGAGATCTGCGACCGGGTGAGCGTGCTGCGCGACGGCGAGCAGGTGCTGAGCGGCCGCGTCGCGGACGTGCCGCAGGCGCAGCTGGTGGCCGCAATGGTCGGCAGCGCGCCGCCGAGACGCGCGACCCAGATCGAGGCGGCGACGGACCGCGGGCAGGCGGGTGACGTCAGGCTCGAGGTCAGGAGTCTCGTCGTGGCGTCGCGCGCGGGCTCGGTGGACGACGTCAGCCTTTCCGTGCGCGCCGGCGAATGCCTCGGGCTGGTGGGCCTGGACGGCTCCGGCACCGCGACGGTGGCGGACGCCATCGTCGGGATGGTCAAGCCGCGCTCGGGCGGCATCACCGTGAACGGCTCGGCCGCTCGTGCCGGCCGCGTGGACGCGGCGTGGCGGCGCGGAGTGGGCTACGTGCCGCAGGACCGCCACGCGCGCGGCTTCTCGCCGCAGCTCGGCGTCGCCGAGAATCTGACGCTTGGCGTGCTCGATCGCGTGGCCCGGCGCTTCGGCCTCGTCTCGGCCTCCGCGCGGGATGCGATCGCCCGCCGCCAGGTGGAGCAGCTTCAGATCGTGGCCCGGAGCCTCGACCAGCCGGTGTCGAGCCTGAGCGGGGGCAACCAGCAGAAGGTGGTCGTCGGTCGCGCCCTCGCACCCGATCCTTCTGTTCTGGTGGCCATCAATCCCACGGTCGGCGTGGACGTCGCGTCGAAAGAGGCGCTGCTCGACGCGCTCGGGCGCGCGCGCGATCAGGGCGTGGCCGTGCTTCTCGTTTCCGACGACTTCGAGGACCTGCGCATCTGCACCCGGCTCGTGGTCATGGTCCGAGGCAAGGTCGCGGCCGAGTTCGACCGGCCCCCGTGGGACCGGCAGAGGCTGATCGCGGCGGTCGAAGGCCTCGAGGTCGCGGTCTGATGGCGGAGCGAGCCGTGGAGCGGAAGGCGACGCCGGCAGCGCCGCGCAGGGACATGCGCCTGGTCGTGGTCAAGTGGTTCCGCGAGCTCACGCTCGTGCCGGTGATCGTCGTGCTGATGATCGCCGGCGCCGTCGTCAACCCGGTCTTCTTCACTCCGTCGAACCTCATCAACGTCGCCGAGGGCGGGGCCGCGCTCGGGATGGTGGTCGTCGCCGAGTCGTTGATCCTGCTCACGGGCAAGTTCGACATCTCGCTCCAGGGCACCTTCGGCCTCGCGGCTCTGCTCGGGGCCTGGTTGATCGCGCCGAAGGCCAGCGAGGGGCTCGGAACCGAGTGGAGCCCCTGGATCGGGCTGCTCATCGTGCTGCTCGTCGGCCTGGCGGTGGGCACGTTCAACGGCCTGCTGGTGATCAAGGCCAACTTCAACGCGTTCATCTTCACGCTGGCCATGAGCATCCTCCTCACCGGCCTGCAGCTGGGCTGGCTCGGCGGCCAGACGGTCTACAACCTGCCCGAGGCTTACATCTACATCGGCGCGGAGTCGTGGTTCGGGATCCCGGTTTCGGTGTGGATCACCGTCGTCACGTTCGTGGTGGCGGCGCTGTTCTTGCGCTATCACCGTATCGGGCGCGCGATGTATGCGATCGGCGGCAACCTCGAGGCCGCGCGCTCTGCCGGCATCCAGGTCGACCGCATCCGCATCGGGGTCTTCATGGCGGCCAGCGTGCTGGCGGCGATCGGCGGGCTGATGCAGGCGGGCCGGGTCACGGCCGTCACCGCCGGACAGGGCTCGAACCTGATCTTCGGCGTGTTCGCGGCGGCGGTGATCGGCGGCATCTCGCTGGAGGGCGGCCGCGGCCGGATGGTCGGCGCGCTCACCGGCGTGATCCTGCTGTCGCTCGTTACCAACATCCTCACGCTGTCCAACATCAGCTCGACCTGGATCGACGCCGTCGACGGGGGC
The DNA here is from genome assembly GCA_035310015.1 of Candidatus Dormiibacterota bacterium. Classification (GTDB taxonomy): domain Bacteria; phylum Chloroflexota; class Dormibacteria; order Dormibacterales; family Dormibacteraceae; genus DATGEO01. The sequence goes on from DATGEO010000051.1 coordinate 38,995, forward strand.
ATCATCCTGATCGCGTTGGGCCTGGCCAAGCTGATCGGTACGGAGTCCGCGTGATGGGCAGGCTCGACGGCAAGGTCTGCCTCATCACCGGCGCGGGGTCCGGCATCGGCCAGGCGAGCGCAAAGCTCTTTGCCGCGGAAGGCGCGCACGTGGTCGTGGCCGACGTCGACGACAAGGGCGCGCGCTCGACCGTGGCGTCGATCAAGAAGGCCGGCGGCGCCGCATCGGCCGAGCACGTGGATGTGACCGACGAGGCGGAGACGGTCGCGCTCGGGGCTCGCGTTGTGAAGCGCCTCAAGCGGATCGACGTGCTGTTCAACAACGCCGGCATCAGCGGAGTGGGGGACATCCTCGAGACCGAGCCCGAGCTGTTCGACCGAGTGATGCTCGTCAACGTGCGCGGGGTCTACCTGATGAGCCGCGCGGTGGTGCCGCACATGGTCAGGCAGCGGTCGGGGTCGATCATCAACATGTCCTCCTGCATCGCCGAGATCGGCCTGGCGCGGCGCGTCTCCTACGCCGCCTCGAAGGGCGCGGTGCTGGCGATGACGAAGTCGATGCAGGTCGACCTCGCCCAGCACGGCATCCGCGTCAACGCCCTGCTGCCGGGAACGATCCTCACGCCGTTCGTCGAGCGCTACCTGAAGGAGTCCTACAAAGATCCCGAGGAGGGGTTCGCGTCGATTCGCAAGCGCCAGCTCACCAGCGAGCTCGGGCGGCCGGAGGACGTTGCCTCCGCGGCGCTCTATCTCGCCTCGGACGAGTCGCGCTTCGTGATGGCTTCGGGCCTGGTCGTGGACGGAGGCGTGACCGGCGCCAAGTAGCTAAGCTGCCGGTCGGTGGGCGACGACGGCGGCAGGCTGATCGACTTCTATCCATACCGGGAGCGGTTCCGCACCTACCACCGCGTCGACGCCGAAGGCCGCGACCGGCAGAGCATCCTCGAGGAGCTGGCGACCATGGCGGCCGAGGAGGACGGGATCGCCGACCGCGGCCGGGTGTCGGGCTCGATCTATCACGGCGACCACGACCACTACCGCTTTCTGACCGAGCCTTTCGCCTGTTCGCGCACGCAAACGTCCTCCAGCGGGACACTTCTCGCCCTCGGAGCGCGCGACCGCCATCTCGATCGGCACCGCCGCGCTGTTCATCGGCATCCTGGCGGCGGTGATCACGGCGGGTCCGCTGTTCGCGGCGGGCGGGCTGCCTCTTCTGTTGGTGGCGCAGGCCGTGCCGTCGGTGATCGCGGCGATCGCCGTCGTGATCGTGATCCGGTCGCGTTCGCCGCGATGGCGGCGGACCACAACGTCATCTGGCTAGGTGCGTGGATGTTCGTCGACGGCTTCGTGCTGCTGGCCTGCCTTCCGGTGGTCCTGGACTGGTCGGAGGTGCACGCGGGCCCCGAGCGGCAGGGCGCGGCGGTTGGCTTTCTCATGATGGCCGGCAACCTCGGTGGGCTGGTGCTCGTGCTGGCGATCCAGCCGCTCATCGCCAACCCGTACATCTGCCTCGGACTGCTCGCCGTGGTGGCCCTGCTTGGGCTGCCGGCGGTGATGCGCCTCCCCGCCAGGGCCCGCACGTAGGCCCCACTCGTAGACGGCGCCATATGATTGCGCCCGCATGCAGCGCGCCCTCAGCCCAGTCCTGATCGGCCGCGAGCACGAGCTCGGCCTCCTGGAGGACACGCTCCTCACCTCGTCACGGGGCGATGCCAGGGTGGCGCTGATCGCGGGCGAGGCCGGGATGGGGAAGACACGCCTTGCCGAAGAGCTCGTGGTTCGGGCCCGGAAGATCGGCTTCGACGTGCTGACGGGCGCGTGCTCGGAAGCCGAGCTGTCGCTGCCGTACCTTCCCTTCGTCGAGGCCATTGGCAACTACATCGCCCGCACGGACGTCGAGGCCCTGCGCGCCCGGCTGGGTCCGTCCGCCCGCGAGCTGGGACGGCTCTTCCCCCGCCTCGCGGGTGGCGAGCTGCCCGCGGACGCGGGCGACCCGGCGCACGCAAGGCTTCGACTTTGCGAAGCGCTGACCGAGCTGCTCAATGTGCCGGCGGAGCGACGTGGCCTGCTCCTGGTGCTGGAGGACCTGCACTGGGCGGACGCGTCGACGCGCGAGGTCATCGACTTCCTCGTCCGCCGCCTGCGGACGGGCCGGGTGATGATCCTCGGCACCTATCGCAGCGACGAGATGCACCGCAAGCATCCGCTGGTCCCGACCGTGCAGGGTTGGGTGCGCGGCGGCCTGGTCGAGCTCGTAGAGCTTGCCCCTCTCACGCCCGACGGCATAGGCGGGATGGTGCGCGCGATCTTCGACGAGCAGCACGTCACCCCCGAGTTCAGCAACTTCCTGCACAGCCGGTGCGAGGGCAACCCTTTTGTGCTGGAGGAGATGCTCAAGCTCGCGATCGACCGGGGCGACATCTATCGCACCGAAAGAGGTTGGGAGAGGAAGGCGCTTGGAGAGCTCCGCCTGCCCCGGACCGTCAAGGACACGATCCTGCTGCGTGTGGAGCGGCTCGACGATCGACAGGTGCAGCTCCTCGGCACCGCCGCGGTTCTGGGCCAGTCGTTCGAGGCGTCCCTTCTGACCGCGGCCTCGGGCCAGGCCGCCGAGGTCGTGGAGGAGGCCCTGCACGCGGCCGAGCAGCAGCAGATCCTCGAGGAGGACCCCAGGGCCGGCCGCTACCGCTTCCGCCACGCGCTCACCCGTGAGGTCATCTATGAGGACCTCCCGGCGCCCAAGCGCGAGCGCCTCCACCTGCGCGCCGCCCAAGTGCTGCGAGAGCGGCCGGACTTCGCGACCGTGGATGTGGTCTTCCACCTGATGGCCGCCAACGCGTTCACGGAGGCGCTCCCGCTCTGCCTCGAGGCGGCGCGCGAGGCGGTGGCCCAGGGTGCAGACGAAGAGGCGGTTGAGCTGTACCGGCGTGCCCTCCCGCACATCACCGACCAGCGCCAGCGCGCCGACGTGCTGTGCAGCCTCGGTGAGTCGGCGTCGCGAATCGGCGACGCCGCCGCCGCGATCGAGTACCTCGAGGAAGGAATCGCGCTGCTCGAGCGGCTGGGCGACCCGATCGCCGCGGCAGGCCACCGCATCATGCTCGGGCGCAGCCGGGGCCTCGCGGGCTCGACAGACAACGAGTTGCAGGAGTATGAGGCGGCCGCGCGCACGCTCGAGCCGGCGGGACCCAGCGAGGCCCTGGCCATGGCCTACATGCGGATGTCCGCGGCCCACTCATTCAACTACCGCTACGCGCTTGCGCTGCCGATGGCGATGAAGGCTCTCGAGGTCGCTGAGGCGGCCGGAGCTGATGCCATCCGCATCTGGACTTACAACTTCGTCGGTCTTGGGCTCATTGGCAACGGACGCATCGAGGAGGTGGACGCCAGTCTGTGGCGCAGCTACCGCGAAGCCCTAGATCGCGACCTGCGCTGGATCGCCGGCAATGCCCTGCACAACCTGAGCGCAGTTCTCATGTGGCGTGGCGATGCCCGTGCCGCCGAGGCGTTGCGCCTCGTGTCCCTTTTGCGCGAGCTTCGCGTCGGGACGTGGTCCGTCACCAGCCCGTTGCTGATCGAGATGAACAGCGCCATCTTTCTCGGCGAATTCGAGCGGGGCGTTATCAGCGCTCAGCGCGCCAGCCAGCTGGGTGCATCTCGGGGCAATCGATGGGTGAGCCGCTTTGCAGAGATCGGCCTCAGCCATATCTATGTCGAGCAGGGACGATTCGAGGAGGCGCGGCCGTTGCTCGGGGTGACCCATGTCGAGCGTCAGCGCGATTCGCAGGAGGCGATCGCGATCATCCGTTACGGCCTCGGAAGCGGTGACCTGGAGCCGGCCCTCGAAGCGGCGAGACTGCTCAAAGACCTCGGCGAGGCGGTCGACGGTGTTCCAGTCGCGGTCGATCACGCCGTGGAGGCATTTGTCCGCGGCGGCTCGCTCGCTGAGGCCGTAGCGATGGCCGAGAGCCTGGCCCTCAACCGGCCGGAACTCGCCGAGACGCCCTACGTACTGCTCGCACGCGCGCGCGTTGAGCTGGCGCAGGGCAGCGTCGACGCCGCGGCGGATCACGCAGGGGCGGCGCTTGCGATCTTCAACAAGGCTGGATACCGGCCCTCCGCGGCGCGCACCCATCTCCTGCTGGCGGAAGCGGTCGCGGCGGCGGATCCTGAACAGGCTGCTGACCATGTCCGGGCCGCCGCCCGGCTGGCGCTCGAGATGGGTGCCAGGGTGATCCATGCCGAGGCCGCCAAGCTGATGGAGAAATTGGGTGGCAGCCTGGGGGAGGAGGCCGTCGCGCCGGACCGCGCTGACGAAGACATCGCCCAGACGCAAGCGGGCGAGCGCTTGGTCACGGTGCTGTTTGCCGACGTGCGCGGTTACACGGCGCTGACGGCGGCGATCCCACCGGCCGAGCTCGCCGACCGCATCTCGGCGCTGCAGCGCTGGGCGGTCGCCGAGGTCGAGCGCCATCACGGAGTGCTGGATAAGTTCGCGGGCGATGCGCTCATGGCCACCTTCAATGTCTCCGGCGCGTCGGTCGACCACTGCGTGCACGCGCTCCAGACGGCGCTGGCGATCCGCGACAAGGCGGCGATGCTGGGCCTTGCGGTAGGAGTCGGGATTGCCACCGGGCCTGCGGTCGTTGGCCGCATGGCGCGAGGAGCCAACCTCAGCGTGCTCGGCGAGGCGACGAACCTTGCCTCACGTCTGCAAGCCCAGGCCGGTCCGGGCGAGATTCTGCTCAGCGAGCAGTCCAACCGCCGGGTCGACGGATGGCTGTCAGCTCGCGGCCTCGGCACCGAGCCCGTGAGGCTGTCATTGAAGGGCATTGCGGGTGAGACGGTCGTTCACCGGCTGCCGGCCCCGGCGGAGGCCGCAACGGCCTGACCCGGTCCTGTCAGGGCCCGATGCCGGGCGTTCCTGAGCCCAGGTCACAAACTGGGCTGCCATCGGTTCACTGCCAGGCCAGGAGGGGGGCCCGGCGGCGGTTGTCTCCGACCTCCGCCGGGCCTTAGGGGTAGTGGCTTAGCTCAGCTGCAGCCTGTGGTCGCGCCGCAGTTCAGGCACTTGTAGCAGGACCCTGACCGGACGGTGATCGCGCCGCAATCCGGGCACGCCGGCGCGTCGGTGTTGATGAAAGCAATCTTCTGAACCTCGCCCTGCGCGCGGCCGGCGTGCGCTGCGCCGTTCCCGTTGACCTTGGGCGCGGCGATGATCTTCAGCGCCCCCGGGCCGGTGGCTGGGTCCGGCTTCGTCGTCGGGGCCGAGGGCGGCTCTTCGCGCAGGATCACACCGGCCTCCTCCGCATCCGCGGACGGCAGGAAGTGGCTCGCCATCCAGCGGAAGATGTAGTCGACGATCGACTTCGCGATCGGAATCTCCTGGTTCTTCGTGAACCCGGACGGCTCGAACCGCATGTGCGTGAACTTGTCGACCATGAACTTGAGCGGCACGCCGAACTGCAGCGCGTACGACGTCTGCGTCGCGAAGGCGTCCATGAGGCCGGAGATGGTCGAGCCTTCCTTGGCCATGGTCACGAACAGCTCGCCGGGCTGGCCGTCCTCGTAGAGGCCGACCGTCAGGTAGCCCTCGTGCCCGGCGATGTCGAACTTGTGCGTGATCGAGCGGCGCTCGTCCGGCAGCTTGCGCCGCATCGCGCGGTACTCGACCACTGGTTCTTCCTTCTTCTTGTCGAGGGAGGTGGAGAGAGGCTGCGAGCGCTTGCACCCGTCGCGATAGATCGCGATGCACTTGAGGCCGAGCTTCCACGACTCCATGTAGGTCTGCTCGATCTCTTCGACGGTCGCATCGCTGGGCAGGTTGACCGTCTTCGACATCGAGCCGGAGATGAACGGCTGAACGGCGGCCATCATCCGGACGTGGCCCATCGGTGCGATCGAGCGGGAGCCCTTCACCGGCTTGAACGCGCAGTCGAAGACCTTCAGGTGCTCGTCCGCCAGGTGCGGCGCGCCCTCGATGGTGTCGTTCTCATCGATGTACTCGACGATCTCCTTCACCGCCGGGCTGTCGTAGCCGAGCTTGCGCAGAGCCTGCGGCACCGTGCCGTTGACGATCTTCAGCAGACCGCCGCCGACCAGCTTCTTGTACTTCACCAGCGCCAGGTCCGGCTCGATACCGGTCGTGTCGCAGTCCATCATCAGGCCGATCGTGTTGTGACTGACGAAGCCGTTGGCGATGTAGGTGACGTTGTCAGGGACCGAGAGGTCATACGTGAGCTGCTCCTCGCCGAGCTTGGTGCTTTCAACCGAGTCGTAGAAGAAGCTCAGGATTTGCTTGAGCTCCACGCTCCCTGTCCGTTCCAACAGTTCAGTCGCGGATCGCCGAGACACCGCACCGTCGCGGCGGATCGCCATCAGGATGTTCCTTCTCAGTCGGTCGTTCTCGGGGACGAGGCGGTCCACGAGTTCTCGCGAAAGCGGGATGTGGTCATAGCGCGCCGCCTGGGGGTGGTCCACTGGAGCGACCAGCGCCAGCTTCCGCTTGGAAATGAACCCCACCGAATCGCCGAACAGGCCCGCGGTCGACTGATTGAGCAAGCGCAGGACGTAGCGCGGCGAGCTTCCCCAGCTTCCGTTACCGGGCTCGTCCACCTTGCGTGTTGTCACAAAGCCCAGCGCGAGCAGGACCGCCTGCACATCGCGGCTGAACTGTTCTGTCGCAGTCGAGAACGAGACGTATCCGGATGCCACGGTGCCATCGGCCTCGAAGAGCCCTCGCACAAATGCGCCGTAGATGGCCCGATCATTGGTGTGCAGAACCGAATCAGGGATGTGCGCGACGTACCCCTTTCCTTTGTGGTCCGCGCTCGGAGTCCGCTTGACAAAGCCACAAGCCTCCCACCAGAGCGCCAATCGCACTGAGTGGAACGCGACCTCCGTATAGCCCTTCTTTTCGGTGATCGCGGCGGTGAGGCCGAACAATGACCGGCCAAGGAAAGTCAGGCGCTCGACAACATCGCGTTCTGAGGCCGCGACGCAAAGACGGAGGCCTTTCGCATGGAGGGATCCGTCGCCCATGAAGTAGCCGACGAACTCAGCGAGGTCAGGGGTCATCTGGCGCGGCACGAACGTGCTGTGATCCGATGTCCAGTAAGCATCTGGCAGCGGGGGCAGTTGCACTGCGACGGGCTCGCCGATCAAGCCGCCGAGCATCATCGGGATCCGGTCGCCGGAGCGGATGTCGCTCAAACGTCGCCATGCCCACGCGCCATCCGCGTCCACCACCTTGATGCGATGTGTCGTGGTGCCCTGGATCCGATAGCCGCGGCTGGTCTCAACCGTCACGACCGGCTCTGCGCCGTTGACGTAGAAATTGGTCGCCTTTCGGGGTCCGGCGTCGGTGGCGACCTCGGCCTCAAGACCCTGCCACTTTTCTCCTTCAGGATCACCGAGGCTTCGGAGCCTGACCAGGCCACGATCGGTGATGACCATGGAGTCGCCGACCAGACATCCAGTCGGAGCCAGCACCGTCGCCTGCGCGTTGCGGTAGCCGTGCACCCGGCCTAGGCTGACCGCCTCATCCCACGTCTCGCGGGCCGCGTTCACGACCTCGGCGGACTCGGGCGAGGTGGTCAGGGCGTGAGCCGCCTGGCGGTGCTTCTCCATCACCCGGAGCATCGGCTCGCGGTTCTTCTCGAACTCGCTGAACGGACCCTTCACCTCCGCCATGCGGGCGGACTGCGCGAACGCGCGGCCGGTCATGATCGCGGTGATCGCGCCGGCGAAGCGGCCGCCCTCGGCCGAGTCGTAAGCCAGGCCCATCGACATCAGCAGCGCGCCGAGGTTGGCGTAGCCGAGGCCGAGCGGCCGCAGCGCCTCCGAGTTCTTGGCGATGGCCGGGGTGGGGTAGGACGCGTTGGAAACGAGGATCTCCTGCCCGGTGAAGCACACGTCCACCGCGCGGCGGAAGCGATCCACGTCGAAGGTTCCGCCCTCGACCTGGAACTTCATCAGGTTCAGGGACAGCAGGTTGCAGGCGGTGTCGTCGAGGAAGACGAACTCCGAGCACGGGTTGGTGGCGTTGATCCGGCCGGTGTTCGGAACCACGTTCCAGTCCTGGATCGTGCTGTCGAACTGCAGTCCGGGGTCGCCGCAGATCCACGCCGCGTCGGCGATGTCACGCCACAGCGACCGCGCCTTGTAGGTGTCGATCACGCGGCCGTCGACGATCGCATGCGTCGTCCAGTCCTTGTCCTCGACCACCGCGTTCATGAAGTCGTCGCTCACCCGCACCGAGTGGTTGGCGTTCTGGAACTGGACCGAGTCGTATGCGCCGCCCGGCACGTTGAAGCCCGCGTTGTAGCCGGCGTCGATGAGGGCCCAGGCCTTCTTCTCCTCCTCCGCCTTGCATTTGATGAAGTCGACGATGTCGGGGTGATCGGCGTTGAGGATGACCATCTTGGCCGCGCGCCTGGTCGTGCCGCCGGACTTGATGGAGCCGGCGAACGAGTCGTAGCCGCGCATGAACGAGACCGGACCGGAGGCCGTGCCGCCACCCGACAGCTGCTCCTTGGAGGAGCGCAGAACCGAAAGGTTCGTGCCGGTGCCGCTGCCGAACTTGAACAGCATCCCCTCGGTCTTGGCGAGGTCGAGGATCGACTCCATCGAGTCCTGGACCGAGTTGATGAAGCACGCCGAGCCCTGCTGGCTGCGGCCGGGGACGCCGATGTTGAACCAGACGGGGCTGTTGAACGAGGCGTGCTGCGTGACCAGCAGGTAGCGGAGCTCTTCCGCCCAGTTGTCCGCGTCCTCGTCGGTCGCGAAGTAGCCGCCCTCGACGCCCCAGCGCTTCAGGGTGTCGACCACCCGGTCGACGATCTGGCGCACGCTGGTCTCCCGCTCCGGGCTGCCGGGGGCGCCGCGGAAGTACTTCTGGGCGACGACGTTGATGGCCAGCTGCGACCACGAGCGGGGGACCTCGACGTCCTTCTGCTCGAAGATGACCTGGCCCTTCTCGCTGGTGATGGCCGCGGTCCGGCGCTCCCACTCGATCAGGTCGTAGGCGTGGCTGCCGGGGGGCGTGAAGAAACGCTCGAAGCGGAGCCCGGCTTTGGTCTTCACCGCTCCCTCAGTCTGCGCCCGCGCGCCGTCATTTCCATTGCGGCGGGCGGCTGCAGCGACGTCAGCAACATTCTTGGCCATCTAGAGAACGCCTCCTTCATTCATCCCCGTTGAGGATGCTTTCGAACCGCTTCTTTGGTGGGACGTGGACAGGACGTATGCAGGGACGTGAGACGTATTCGCTTGGGGATGGAAGAGGCCCCAGAGCATGCCCGCCACTTATGCCCCAGGGCCTCGATGTAACGACCCGAACTATACGAGGGCCTTTGGGCCTTGTCAAGCCCCAAACACAACATATTTGGTGTCGACCTGGCTCGGAACGCTATATGTGGGTGGATTACCTGTGGATAACCCTGAGGCTGAGTTGGGCACAGCCTGGGCATCCGCTGGGGAAACCTGAGCAAAACCGGCCTAACGAACTGGGTCGAACAGCGCCAGGGGAAGGGGGGATGTGGAAACCTCGGGCAGGGCGGGTTCGGCGCCCCCGGGCGCCTCCGAGACCTGGATGCTCTGGGCCGACGCCCGGATGCGGGCCGAGACCTGCTTGCCCTCGCCGTAGGCGTTCTGGAGCATCGTCACCGCCCGCTGCAGCTTGTTCTCGAGCACGCCCTCGAGCATGTCGAGGTGGCGTTCGACGTCGATCAGGGCCGACTGCAGCTTCTCCATGTCGACGGTGCGCGCGAACTGGAGGTGCAGCTGGTAGAGCGTCAAAAGGTAGGGCAGCGCCATCGCGTAGCCGACGACCATCACGTGGCGCTTGTGGGCGTCGACGATCGCGCCCCGGCAGACGTCGTAGGCCGCGTCGGGGATGACGGCCAGCGCAAACGGCGACGTGACGTCCGGGTGGATGTACTGGCTGACCTCGCGGACGCGGCGCTCGACCTCGCGCTCGACCTGGCCCGCGAGCTGGGCCCTCCGCGGCGCGTCGAGCGAGGTGTCGGCGAGCTGCTCCAGGGCGCCGCTCGAGACCCACTTGGAGTCGATGGGCAGCAGCTTGCCGCCAGGCAGCCGCAGCCCGAGCTCGACCACCTTGCCTCCGACCCAGACGTTGCGCTGCAGCATCTCCGACGGCAGGTGCTTCAGGACCTCTTCGAGGATGTGCTCCCCAGCCGCCCCGCGCGTCGAGCTGCCGGCGATGACGCTTTCCAGCCGCCTGAGGCTGGAGCGGGCGTCGTCCTCGACCGCCTGCCGCGCGGTCAGCGCCGAGCGCATGCCCTCGACCACCGACTGGGTCTGGGCGAGCCGCTCGCGGAGCTCCGAGGCCTGGGCCTCCTGGGTGGCGCCTCCATGGTCCAATCGGCTGGTCAGCTCGACCAGGTCGAGCTGCAGCCGGCCGCGCAGGTCGGCGACGTCCCTCGCCTGCACGTCGGCGCGGCGGACCAGGCTCCAGACCAGGGCGGCCACGCCGCCGGTCGCGGCCAGGACACATACCAAAAGCAGCGCGAACAACAGTTCGAGTGGCGACATGTTGTGGATTGTAGTCCCAAAGCTGGGTATAGACAAGCGCGTTAACATGGCTGAAATGGCCGAGGTCGAACCGCTTTCTGAGGCCGAGCAGGCGCCCGACCGGATCCCCCTCGAGGAGGTCTACATGCGCATGGCCGAGGAGCTGGCCAAGCGCTCGACGTGCGCCCGGCTGCAGGTCGGAAGCGTCATCACGACCCCGGACCTGACCCAGGTTCTGGGCATCGGCTACAACGGCAACGCCCGCGGCCTGCCCAACCGGTGCGACTCCACGCAGCCGGGAAGCTGCGGCTGCCTGCATTCGGAGCAAAACTGCTTGATCAAGGCCGGCGCTCAGCTGCCGGGCAAGGTCATGTTCGTCAGCGCCTCGCCCTGCGTGATGTGCGCCAAGATGATCATCAACTGCAACGTCGCGCGCGTCTACTACCGCGAGGCCTACCGCGACCTCGCGGGCCTCGACATCCTGCGCCAGGGCGGCGTCGAGGTGGTCCACTACGACCGCTGGCGCGACCTCTGGCGGTAAGGTTCCGGCCGGCCTAGCGAACCACCTGCCAGCCGGACTCGGTCTCGACGAGCCGGGGTTCGACCACCGGGACGTGCTTCAGCCTCCGGGCCCGCGCGACCAGCCGAGCGGCTGAAGGCTCGTCCGCCACCGACTCGAGAACGGCGCGCGTCGCGTAGACGAGCGTGAGCGTGCCCTCGTCCAGCGCACGCCGCGGTGCGACCCACAGCCAGTCGGTGACCTCGCCTTCCTGGGGCTCGACGACCTGCCCGCCGGGCACCCTGGCGAAGAAGAACCGCGTGTCGAAGCGCCGGCTCAACCGCGCCGGCGTGATCCACCGTGTGAACAGCGCGAGCCGGTCGAAGGCCGGCTCCAGGCCGCGCCGGCGCAGCGCCTCGGTGAACGTGGCGCCGCCCTCGACCGAGGAGCGGACGGCCCGGCAGTCGGCGTCGCGCGCGATCCGGCCCGACCGGCGGGCCAGCAGGATGCCGACCTCCTCGAACAGCTCGCGCACCGCCGCCGCGCGGATCTCGTCGGGCGACTGGGCGTCCTCCGAGTGCACGCTGCCGCCCGGGAAGACGTAGGCGCCGGGCGCGAAGTCGGCGCCGCCGGGGCGGCGCATCAGCAGCAGCTCCCACGGGTCGGCTCCGCGCAGCAGCAGCACCGTGGCCGACGGGCGCGGCGTGACCGGCGGGCCGTCGTTGATGGCGGTGGGCGGCAGGGGAATTCCGACCATGTCACCAACTAGCATGCGGTCTGGATGGACCTGGGCATCGAGGGCAAGGTCGCGCTGGTCACGGCCGCGAGCCGCGGCATCGGTCTGGGCGTCGCCCAGGCGCTGGCCGCCGAGGGCGCGAGGGTGGCGGTCGTCGCCCGCACGGCGGCCGACGTCGAGAAGGCGGCCACGAGCATCCGAGGGTTCGGCTTCGCCGCGGACCTGCTGACGGCTGAGGGCTGCAGCCGGGCGGTGGAGGCGACGGCCGGCGCCCTCGGTCCGATCGACATCCTCGTCAACAACCTCGGCATGCGCGCCGGGAGCTCGTGGCGGGACACGGGACCCGCCGAGTTCGAGACCGCGTTCGCGGGCAACGTCACCGCCGGCGTGCGCATGACCCAGCTGGTGCTGCCGGGCATGATCGCGCGCGGCTGGGGTCGGGTCGTCGTCATCTCCTCCGTCTGGGGCCGCGAGGCCGGCGGTGCGCCGGCCTACAACGCGGCCAAGGCCGCGGAGATCAGCTTTGCCAAATCGCTGGGTCGCGAGGTCGCGAGCACGGGCGTGACCGTCAACTCGGTGGCGCCGGGATCGATCCTGTGGGAGGGCGGCGGCTGGCACCGCCGCGTGCAGCAGCAGCCTGAGGCGATGGCGGATTTCGTGCGCCGGGAGATGCCGCTGGGCCGGTTCGGCTCGGTGCCTGAGGTCGCGAGCGTGGTCGCGTTCCTCTGCTCGCGGCAGGCCAGCCTGGTGACCGCAAGCTGCATCACCGTGGACGGGGGGCAGTCGCGGTCCAACATCTAGTCCCCAGGACCGTGGTGGCGGCGGTCTGCTGCTTCGTCATGCTCGCCGGCTGCACCGGCAGCTCGAGCGCGGCTGCCCACCCCACGCCCTCAGCCACGCCGGCGCCGCGAACACTGACGGGGTCGATCGGCGCGGCCCCGTTTCAGATCGAGGTGCCCGCACGCTGGAACGGCACGCTTTTCCTCTTCAGCCACGGCTACGTCGCTCCGGGCGCCTCCAACCCGGCCGGCGGCGCTCCCGACCCCGCGGTCGGGCGGTGGCTGCTCGACGGCGGCAACGCCATCGCGGGCTCGAGCTACAGCTCGACGGGATGGGCGGTCGAGGACGCGCTGCGCGACCAGGTGAGGCTCCTCGACTACTTCGCCCATTACGCCGGCAAGCCGAAACGCGTGATCGCGATCGGCGCGTCCCTCGGCGGAATGATCACCGCCGGCCTCGTCCAGGAGTACCCCGATCGCTTCGCCGGCGCGATTCCCCTGTGCGGCGTGCTCGCGGGCGCCGTGGCCACGTGGAACTCGGCGCTCGACGCCGCGTACGCCTTCAAGACCCTCTTCGCCCCACAGAGCGCGCTGCAGCTCGTGAACATCAAGGACCCGACCGCGAACCTGCAGCTCGCACGCGACCTTCTCGGGCAGGCCGGCAGCACGCCCGCCGCGCAGGCGCGGATCGCGCTCATCGCGGCCCTCACCGACCTGCCGGGATGGTTCCTGCCCACGCAGCCAGAGCCTGCGGCCGCCGACTACGCGGCGCAGGCGGCCGCGCAGCTGCAGTGGGAGTCACGCGTCGACTTTCCGTTCGCGTTCGCCTACCGCGCCGACGTCGAGAAGCGCGCGGGCGGCAACCCGTCGTGGAACGCAGGACTCGACTATGCGCGGCTACTGTCGATGTCCGCCGACCGCGACGAGGTGACCGCGCTCTATCACGCGGCGGGGCTCGACCTCGATGCCGATCTGCGCCAGCTGCAGGCCGGCGCGACCATCCGGCCCGACCCCGCGGCGGTCGGCTACCTGACGAAGTACATCGACTTCGACGGCGACCTGCGGGTGCCGGTGCTGACGATGCACACGACCGCCGACGGCCTGGTGGTTCCGCAGAACGAGACGGCATACGCCGGCGCGGTGCGGGCGGCGGGCGAGTCGGACAGACTGCGCCAGCTCTTCGTCCACCGCGCGGGCCACTGCGCCTTCACCTCCGCCGAGGTCATCGCGGCGATCGAGGTCATGCTGCGGCGCCTCGACACCGGGCGCTGGGACGACTACGCGCTTGCCCCCGAGGCCATGAACGCGACAGCGCTGGCCCAGGGTCCGGCGGACAACGCCATCGGCGGCCTCTTCGCCGCGAGCCCCGCCTTCGCGACGTTCGCGCCCGGGCCCTATCTGCGGCCGGCTACTGTCCGGTGATGGGGGCCGAGCCCAGCTGGCCGAAGAGCAGCGCCCACGTGGGATAGATGCCGAGGACGAGCGCCGCGACCGCGCTGAGCCCGATCACCAGCCGGCTGCTGAGCGGCGCGGGCAGGATGTCGGAGCGCGCTGAACCCGCCCACACCGGGACCAGCACGCGCACGTAGTAGTAGACGGACACCGCGCTCATCAGCACCGCCAGGACCACCAGCCAGGTGTAGCCGGCGTTCACGCCGGCGGTGAAGAGGAACAGCTTGCCGAAGAAGCCGACAAAAGGCGGGAAGCCCGCCAGCGACAGCATGAAGACCGTCATGCCGAGCGCGAGCGGCCGGCTGCGGCGGCCGAGGCCGTCGAGGTCGGCGATGCGGTCGTGGTCACCGTCGGGCCCGGCCAGCAGCGAGGCGACCGCGAACGCGCCGAAGTTCATGAACATGTAAGCGACCAGGTAGAACAGCACGGCCGCGAGCCCGTTCTTTCCGCCCGCGATCACGCCGATCAGGATGTAGCCCGCCTGGGCCACGCCGGAATACGCGAGCAGCCGCTTGAGGCTGGTCTGGACGATGGCCAGCAGGTTGCCCACGATCATGCTCGTCGCGGCGACGAAGGCGAGCAGGGCCTGCCACTCGGGACCGAGGTGGGGGAGCCCGCCGGCGAAGACGCGCACGATCATCGCGATCGCGGCGGCCTTGGTGCCGACCGACATGAAGGCGGTCACCGGGATCGGCGCGCCCTGGTAGACGTCCGGCGTCCACATGTGGAAAGGCGCCGCCGAGACCTTGAACGCGAAACCGACCCCCATGAGCAGGATGCCGAGGATCAGCAGCGGATTGCCGGAGGCGGAGGAGTCGATGCGGGTCGCGATCTCGGGGATCAGGGTTGTGCCCGAGGCGCCGTAGACGAGCGCCATGCCGTAGAGCACGAAAGCGCTCGCGAAGCCGCCGACCAGCAGGTACTTCGCGGCCGACTCCTGGGAACCGGTGTCGGCGCGGACGAACCCGCAGGCGATGTAGAGCGCGATCGAGAAGAGCTCGAGGCCGAGGAAGACGGTGACCAGCGAGGTGGCGGCGCCGAGCACCATCATGCCGATGACGGCGGCCGTGATCAGGACGTGGAACTCGCCCTCGCGCAGGCCTCTGCGTACGAGGTAGGGATGCGAGATCGCCACCGTGAGGATGCCGAGGGCCGCGAAGAAGATCTCGAAGAACAGGGCGAAGGCGTCGCCGGTCGCGTAGCCGTGATAGGCGGGGCCGTTCGAGGTGTACAGCCAGCGGTACGCTGCCGTCCCCAGCGAATAGGCGAAGCCCGTGACCACGATCATCGCCACCACGCCGCCGGCGCGGCGCCGGGGCAGCGCGAGGTCGGCGACGATCGCCAGCAGCATGAAGCCGGCCAGAGCCGCGATGGGGCTGATCTGGCCGAGGTCGGCGAGCGCCTGGCTCCAGCTGTAGCTCAGGTCGGGCGCGGCGGCGGCAAGCATCATCTGGCGAGCCCCGTCTGGGCGACCGACGTCATCAGCGTGGTCAGCAGCCCGGGCGCGAGCCCCAGCGCAAACATCAGCACGACCAGCGGCGCGATCAGCGTCAGCTGGCCCGCGTGGATGTCGTCCACGCGTTGGGGATAGGGCTCGGGCCCGAACATCGCGCCCTGGTAGAACCTGAGCATGTAGACCGGCGCCAGGATCAGGCCGATCGCGCCGAGGTACGCGAGCGCGGGCGCGCGCTCCCAGGCGCCGAGCAGGGTCATGAACTCACCGACGAAGCTGTTGAGGCCCGGTAGTCCCAGCGCGGCCAGGGTCACGAGCAGGAACACTCCGGCCATGATCGGCATGCGCGGCGCGAGGCCCGCGATCGCCCCGCGGTCGCGCGACCCGGTGCGGTCGTAGATCCACGCGACGATCAGGAAGAGCGCGGGGACGATGATGCCGTGGTTGACCATCTGCAGGATCGCGCCCTGCTGGCCCTGCACGTTGAGCGCGAAGATGCCGAGGATGATGAAGCCCATGTGGCTCAGGCTGGAGTAGGCGACCAGCAGCTTCATGTCGCGCTGGGCGATGGCCATCAGCGCGCCCCAGATGATGCCGCCCACCGCGAGCACCGGGATCACCCACCGCCAGTCCCACAACCACGAGGGGTCGGGGAAGAGGGGGATCGCGATGCGCAGGAAGCCGTAGGCGCCGGTCTTGCCCATCATGCCGGCGAACGTGACCAGCATCGGCGCCGGCGCGGCGGCGTAGGCGTCGGGCAGCCAGGCGTGCAGGGGGAAGAGCGGGGTCTTGATGCCGAAGGCGAGGGCGAAGACGAAGAAGAGGCCGAACTGGATCTGCGAGCTCGGCGCGATGGTCGCCAGCTTCGTGAGGTCGAACGTCTGCTGGCCGGTGAAGACGTACTCGCCGATGACCCCGACCAGCATGAGGAGCGAGCCGACGAGCGTGAACAGCACGAACTTCAGCGCCGCCCGCCCCGGCCGGTCGCCCTCCCCGAACAGCCAGAGGAGGAAGTAGGCGGGGATGAGCATCGCCTCCCAGAACACGTAGAAGAGGACGAGGTCGGTGGCCATCAGCACGCCGGCCATGGCGGCCGACATCACGAGCAGCAGGGCCATGAAGCGGCTTGCGCCTCGCATGGTTACGGGTGTGGCGAGGATCGCGACGACGGTCAGGAAGGCGTTCAGCAGGATCAGCCACAGGCTCACTCCGTCCACGCCGAGCCGGTAGAAGATGTGCAGCTGCGGGATCCAGGCCTGCGTCTCGGTGAACTGGTATCGGTGGTAGTCCGGCGCGAAGTTGAACGCGACATACGCCCCGACCAGCAGTGCGAAGAGGGCGACGAGAAAGCCCATGTACTTCGCAAGGTGCGGCGGCAGCGCCGGGATAAAAAGGGCGCCGACGAGCGGCAGCAGCCAGATGACGGTCAGCGTCACGTGGCAAACCTCGCGACCAGCAGCACGGCGACGATGACCGCGCCGGCCACGAACACCAGCGCGTAGTTGCGGAAGTAGCCGGTCTGCAGCAGGCTCGCGTAGCCCGCGAACCAGCTCGTGCGCGCGCCGGTGCGGTCGAGCGAGCCGCCGATGACCAGCTCTTCGACGTCGCGGTAGCCGCGGCCGGCGGCGAGGTCCATCGGCCGGACGAAGGCGGCGTCGTAGGCCTCATCGAAGTAGTACTTGTGCTCCAGGATGCGCTGCGCCCATGGAAACCGGGCGCTCCAGGGCCGCATCCGCAGGGCGCCGGCGAAGAGCCCGGCGGCGAGCAGCATCGTGACCAGGCCGAGCACCACGGCGACGCCGGTGTCCTCCCAACCCGTCCCGCCGGTGACCCTGTCCAGGTAGCCCGACACCAGCGAGGGGCCGATGCCGAGGGCGCGGGTCTGGATGAATCCGCCGGCGACTGCGAGCACCGCAAGGATCGCGACCGGGACGAGCATGACCGGCGGCGCCTCGTGCGGGTGCGCGACCGGCCGGTCCGGCGAGGGTTTG
>DATGEO010000052.1:0-9890 GCA_035310015.1 Candidatus Dormiibacterota bacterium
ATCGTCATGTGGTCGAACCGCAGTCTTATGAGTTCGGCGAGGCGATCGGCAGACAGCTGATCGAGCTGCAGCGCCAGATCGACGCCTTGCAGCTGCGTTTCGCCCGGCTGGCCTGGGAGTTCGACGGCAGCAATTACTACGAGGACGAGGGCTTCACGAGCTCGCTCAACTGGATCCGGATCAACTGCCACGTGCAGGAACGGGCGGCGGGCGACCGGATGGCCGTAGGGCGGACCCTCCTTCGCTTGCCGGAGTCACACCAGGCGATGGAGGCGGGCGAGCTTGGCTTCGCGCATCTCGTCGTGATGGCAACGACTGCCGAGGCGGTGGGAGAGAACTTCGACGAGTCGGAGCTGATCAACAAGGCGAGGGAGAGCTCCCCCGGCAAGTTTCATCACCTGTGCGAGCACTATCGCCACGCCAAGAATCCAGCGCGGTTCGCGCAGGAGCAGTCCGAGATGGCCGAGCAGCGCAAGCTCGAGCTGAGTCGCTGGCCCAACGGCGTGCTCAGCATCAAAGGCTTCCTCGACCCGGTGGGCGGGGCGGCCTTGCGTGGCGCGCTAGAGCCGCTCGCCCGCAAGTCTGGACCTGACGATCCGCGCGAGCGCGACCAGCGCATGGCCGACGCCCTCGTCGAGCTGGTGAACCAGAACCTCAAGGTCAGCCTCCAGGTCACTGCCTCGGTGGAGACGCTGATGGGCCTGCCGGGATCGCCGGCGGGTGAGACCGAGTTCGGTCTGCCGATCTCAGCCAAGACGATCGAGCGGTGGGCGTGCGACTGCAGCCTGACCCGGATCCTGCTTGAAGGCGAGTCCACCGTCATCGACGTCGGTCGGGCGGTGCGCACGGTCAAGGGCCCGCGGCGACGCGCGCTCAACGCGCGGGACAGATGCTGCCGGTGGCCGGGCTGCGATCGGCCGGCGCGGTTGACGGCGGGACATCACCTGGTGCACTGGGCGAGCGGCGGCACGAGTGATCTCGACAACCAGGTGCTGCTGTGCCATCGCCATCACTGGATGGTTCACGAAGGCGGGTGGCAGCTGGTAAGCGGAGACGGCGGGAGACTGCTGTCGATCCCGCCGCCTACACGGTTCCGAACATACGTCCGAGGCCCGGACTAGGCGGCTCGCCGTGGACCAGCGTCATCACGGTGCGACCGCGTATCGGCTCACCTTCGAACGCGCTGAAGGGATTCTTATAGAGGAGGTCCTGTTGGCGCACCACGCCTTCGTGCCCGAGGTCCATCAGCCAGAGGTCGGCGTCGAAGCCGGGCGCGATGTCGCCCTTGCGCGCGATGCGAAAGCGCCTGGCGACGTTGGTGGCGGTAATGGCGGCAACCGACGCCGGGTCGAAGTCCATGCCGAGGAGCAGGCCACGCGTGGTCTGGCACCCCGAGATCCCGCCCCAGATCTTCCTGAAGTCGTCGCCTTGCTTCAGATCGAGAGTGGAAGGCGAATGGTCGGACACGATGATCGGCATCGCCTGCATGCGGGCAGCCCTCAGCGGCGGCGCGCACTTCCCCATGCCGCCTAGGCGCTCGAGGTCAGCCTCCGTGAAGAGCATGTACTGGGGGCATGTCTCACCGCTCACGCCGCCGCCTAGCAGCGCTGCGCCCTGCGGCGTGCTCACGTGGACGATGTGGGCGCGGCATCCGGTGTCGCGCGAGAGCCGTACGACGGTCTCGATCGCGGCGAGCTCGGCTTCGGGCGGCCGCGATGCCGCGAAATCGGCCCCACTGGGGCCGGCGGGCTCGCGAAGGAGAGCTGGGTCCTCGGCGTGGACGAGGAGGATGGAGTTCGCTTCCGCGATTCGCTCCATTCCCTCGCGCAGCGTTGCCTCATCGCACGCGGGGAACTCGTCGATTCCGCTCGGGCACATGAACGCCTTGAAGCCCATCGCCCCCCGCGCCACGAGCGGTTCGATGTCGTCGAGGTTCCCGGGCACCAGGCCGGCCCACAGGCCGAAGTCGACCCTGGACGATCTCTGCATCGCTTGGAGCTTCACGTCGAAGGCATCGATCGTGGTCGTCACCGGAAGGTTGTTGAGCGGCATGTCGATGAATGCCGTGTAGCCGCCTGCCGCCAGCGCCGCCGAGCCGTGCGCGATGTCCTCCCACTCAGTGCGGCCCGGCTCGTTGAAGTGGACGTGCGAGTCGATGCCCCCGGGGAAGACGTGCAGGCCGGACGCGTCGATCTCCTCGCCGTCCGCCTCGAGGTCGCGTCCAACGGCCGCGATCACCCCGTCCGAGGTGATAGAGATGTCCGCCCGCTCGAGGCCTCGCGAGCTGACCACCGTGCCGCCGCGGACGATCACCCTCTGGCCAGCAGGTCGAGAAAACGTCCGAGCACGTCGATCGCCACGTCCACGTCCTCGGCGTCGACCGACTCCCCCGGGCTGTGGCTGACGCCGCCCTTGCAGCGCACGAACAGCATCGCGATCTCGGTCAGCGACGCCATGACCACGCCGTCATGGCCGGCGCCGCTGGTCAGCGATATCACCTCGTATCCCGCCTGACCGATGGCCGCGGCCAGGATCTCCGTCAGCCGGGGTGAGCACCGCACCGCGGCGTGCTCGGTCATCGGCTTGACCGTGACCGTGATGTTTCTCTCCACCCCGATGTCCTCCGCGCGCTCGAGCAGCCGCCCGCACGACTGCAGCCGCTCGCCGTCCTCCGGGTCGCGGACGTCCAGGCTCAGGTCGACATCGTCGGGGATGACGTTGGCGGCGCCGGGCCGGACGTCCATCTGGCCGACGGTCGCCACGAGCGCGGCGACGGCGCGGCCCTCGGCTTCGACCGCGAGCACGAACTCCGCCGCCGCCGCCAGCGCATCCCGCCGGCCGTTCATCGGCACGGTTCCGGCGTGGCCCGCCTCGCCCTTGAAGTTGAGCGCGTACCGGTTCTGGCCCGCGATCGCCGACACCACGCCGACCGGCAGGCGCCGCGCCTCCAGCACCGGCCCCTGCTCGATGTGCACCTCGACGTAGCCGAGCGGCGCGGGGCCGCGCCAGCGGTCGTCGGCCAGGGCGGCGGGATTGCCGCCGAAGGCGCTGATCGCGGCCGCCATCGTCATCCCGCTCGCGTCGGCGCGCTCGAGCTCGGCCGCCGGCAGCGCGCCCGCCAGCGCGCGGCTGCCGAGGTAGGTCGAGCGAAAGCGCAAACCCTCCTCGTCGGCGAAGGCGATGACCTCGATCGCGAAGGGCATCCTCCGGCGCTCGTCGCGCAGCCGCTGGACGGCCGCCAGCGCGACGACCACCCCCAGCGGCCCGTCGTAACGGCCCGCGTTGCGGACCGAGTCGATGTGCGAACCGAGCAGCAGCACCGGCGCGTCGGCCACCAGGCCTTCGTACCGCCCGCGGACGTTGCCGATGTTGTCTCGGGCCACGGCCATGCCTGCGGCCCGCATCCAGTCGGCGACCAGCGCCTGCGCCCGCCGCAGCGACTCCGACGCGTACGGCCGTGTGATGGCGCCCGTCTCCTCGCTGCACTGCGCGAGCGCGTCGCAGCGCGCCATCGCTTCAGCGGCGAGCGGGCTGGTCACGCCTCCTCGAAGGTGATGTCCTGCGCGCCCTCCCAGAGCACGATCTTGCCCAGCCGCGGGAGGTCGTCCACGCCTTCGTGGATGGTCGCGAAGTGGTTGCCCGCGAGCTGCCCCATCTTGCTCGCGAACAGTGTCGCGCCGTACGGGAACAGGATCTCGGTCTCGCTGATGCCGCCGGGGTAGAGCAGCAGCTGGCCCGGCGCCGGGTGGCTGGTGTGGTTCTCGTAGCCGAGCTCGAGCTCGAGGTCGCCGAGGGGGATCCAGGCCGCTTCGCCGCTCCACCGCGCCTGGATGAGCCGCGTCTTCAGGGGCAGCATGGAAGCGAATCTCGCGCAGGTCTTCGGCGCGAGTTGGGTCTCGAGGCGCGCGATGAAGCGCAACCCCGAGACCCGGATTTCGACGTTTATGCGCGCGAGCCCATCGCAGCAGTGCTTCGCTGCGCGCCCGACACCAGCTGGAAGACGTAGTAGAGGACGCCGGTCAGGACGAACGCGACGATGAACGTGATGTCGCCGATCTGCGGGCTGTTGTTCGCGATCGGTCCGACGTAGAAGGGGTAATCGTTGGCGAAGAGGTATACGGGCACCGCGACGCCGATCAGCATGGCCACGAAGCCCTGCCAGCGCTGGTGCTTCGTGTCGTAGAAGAGCGACTCGTCGCCGTAGTCGCCGCGGCGCATCCAGTAGTCCAGCAGGACCACCGCCAGCCAGCCGGCGATCCAGTAGCTGATGAGCAGCAGGAAGAACTCGTACTTGCTGCCCGGTCCGACGTTGGCCTGGCCCCAGACGCCGATTACGTAACCGAGGACGCCCGCCCCGATCGCCAGGACGGCGCGGCGCTGGCGCAGGGTCATGCCCATCTCGCGGATGCCGACCGCGACCAGGGACATGGTGCCGCTGTAGATGTTGATCGCGTTCGCCGCGACCGCGCCGATCGCGATGCACAGCAGCGTGAGGTAGTAGATGGGGTCCGGCATCGCCTTCTGCAGCTGTACGGTCGGGATGTCGTTCGGTCCCCACTTGGTGCCGGCGACGGTCGCCAGCGCCGCGCCCGCCAGCTCGAGCACCACGCACGAGACGAACACGCCCATGCCGGCCCAGAAGCCGACCATGGTGCGGTTGGTGCTAGGCGGCAGGTAGCGCGTGTAGTCGGCGGCGTACGGGTTCCATCCGGCCGCGTAGCCGAAGGTCGCCGTGAATAGCAGCATGAAGGCGCCGAAGTGCCCGAACGGGCCGGGGTTGGCCGCGACGCCGTAGTTCGCGTGGCCGAAGATGAAGATGCAGGCGATCAGGAAGACGATGCCGAGCAGGGGCAGCGCCCAGCGCTCGAACACGTGAATGAAGTTGTGGCCGAGGGTCGCGATCAGGACCTGGGCCACGACGATGACCAGGAAGCTCAGCCAGAAAGGAACGGTCCAGTTGACCAGGAGCGCCAGCGCCTGCAGCGCGAACGCGCCGCTCACGCTGTTGACGATGAACCAGCCGATGGCGCCGGTGAAGGCGTTGAGCCCCGCCGGCAGTACGTTGCCGAGGAAGCCGAAGGCTCCGCGGCTTTCGACCATCATCGGGACGCCGAACTTCGGCCCCCACGACGAGAGGATCGCCATCGTCAGCGAGCCGAGCGCGGTGCCGACGATGATCGCGAGCGCGGTCTCCCAGAAGCTCAGGCCGAAGATCGCGATGCCGAGAACGCCGACGAAGATGGTCGCGAACTCGAGGTTCGGCGATGTCCAGGTCCAGAAGAGGTCGATCGGCTTGCCGTGACGTTCGGTGTGGGAGATGAACTCCGCACCTCCAGGCTCGACGGTGGCGACACGTTCACCGTATTCGCCCTCACGAATGGGTACGTGTTTTTCGACTTCCTCGATCGTGTCCATAGGCGCTTCCCCCTCACTAGGACCGGCGGCGAGCAGTAACGCTGCGAAGTTTAAGCGCGGATCGGACGGCCGAGGGGAACAGATTTGCGCTGGGGCGAGTGCAGCCGAAGGCGCGGCGAGCAGGGGACCGGAGCGCACCGTGGTGCGCGAGGACCGCAGCGGAGGCGCAACGCCCGGATGCGCCGCCCCAGTAGCAAAGCTGTCCGTGAGGATCGGCCGATCCGTGCTTGGCGCGGATTAGGATTCCGTCGAATGCTGGATTTGCTGCTGCGCGGCGCGAGGCTCCCCGGGGAGCCGAAAACCCGCGACATCGGCATCCGCGGCGGCCTCATCGCCGAGCCCGAGCCGGAAGCCCGCGAGACCGTCGATCTCGGCGGCGCCCTGGTCACGCCGGCGCTCGTCGAGCCGCACATCCACCTCGATGCGGTGCTCACCGTCGGCGAGCCCCGGCAGAACGAGACCGGCTCGCTGTTCGAGGGCATCGCCATCTGGGCCGAGCGCGTGAAGAGCCTGACCGTGGACGACGTCAAGCGCCGCGTGCGCACGGTCCTGCGCTGGCAGCTCGCGAACGGCGTGCAGTCCGTCCGCAGCCACGTCGACGTGTGCGACCCGGAGCTTCGTGCGGTGCGCGCGCTGCTCGAGCTCCGCGAGGAGATCGGCGACCAGATGGCCCTGCAGCTCGTCGCATTCCCGCAGCAGGGGATCATGTCGTTCGAAGGCGGCGAGGAGCTGATGCGCCGTGCCGTCGACATGGGAGTCGACGTGGTCGGCGCCATCCCGCACTTCGAGCTCACGCGCGAATACGGCGAGCGCTCGGTGAAGTTCGCGATGGCGCTGGCCGCCGAGAAGGGTTTGCGCGTCGACATCCACTGCGACGAGACCGACGACGACCACTCGCGGTTCGTGGAGGTCATGGCCGCCGAGACCATCCGGCTGGGCATGGGCGGGCGAGTCACCGCCAGCCACACGACCGCGATGCATTCCTACAACAACGCCTATGCCTACCGGCTCATCAACAACCTCAAGCGCGCGCAGATGCACATGGTCACGAACCCCCTCGACAACTCGACGCTGCAGGGCCGGTTCGACAGCTATCCCATTCGCCGGGGCCACACGCGCGTCAAGGAGCTGCTCACGGCCGGCGTCAACGTCTGCGTCGGCCACGACTCCGTGATGGACCCGTGGTACCCGCTGGGCTACGGCGACCCGCTGCAGGCCGCGTTCGTGCTCGCCCATTACGGCCAGATGTCGGGCTACACCGAACTGCGCACGCTCATCGACATGATCACCCGCAACCCGGCGGCGGCTCTCGGCCTCGAGGGCTACGGGCTGGAGCCGGGGTGCCGGGCCGACCTGTGCGCGTTCGCGGCTTCGAGCGAGATGGACGCGATCCGCCTCGTCGCCCCCCGCAAGCTCGTGCTGCGCGCGGGCAAGGTGGTGGCGCGGACGGAGCCGGCCCACACGACCGTCGTCTGGGACGGGCGCGAGGAGGCGGTCGACTACCTCAAGCCGTAAGCTGGGTTTTATGAGCAGAGGGTTCAGGAACGCCGACGAGACGCAGGAAGCGAGCGAGCAGGCGACCCTGACGGCGATCAGCCAGATCCTGGAGCGGGACCGCGAGCAGGCCGAGCACTCGGCGCAGCTTCGCGCTGAAGGCAAGCTCGGGGTTTGCGAGGACTGCGGCCGGCCCATCGGCGCGGAGCGCCTCGAGGCGCTGCCTCAGTCGACGCGGTGTGTCTCCTGCCAGGCGGGTTGGGAGCAGGCCAACCGCTAGAGGCCGAGCTTCTACACGTCCATCAGCGCCTTGCGCTGGGCGCCGTCGATCGGAATGTGCGCGCCGTTGATGAACGCCGCGCGCGGCGAAGCGAGAAACGCGACCAGTGACGCGACCTCATGCGGCTCGGCGATGCGGTGGAACGGGATCGAGGAGAGGGCGAGATCGTGGGCCTGCTTCTGGTCGACCTTCTTGTCGCGCGCGAACGCTTTCTCCAGGCCGTCCCAACGGTCGGTGTTGACCGGGCCCGGGTTGACGGTGTTGATGCGCACGCCGTAGCGCCCGTACTGCTCCGCGACCGACGACGCGAAGTTGATGTCCGCCGCGTTGGCGACGCCGGCGGTCATCTCCCAGTAGCTCGGCTTCAGGCCGTCGTTGCCCACGACCAGGACGATGGCGCCCTCGCCGCGCTCGCGCATGTGCGGGATCACGGCGCGGACGGAGCGCACGTAGCCCATGAACTTCAGGTTCAGGCTCGACATCCACTGCTCCTCGGTGAGCTCCTCGAGCAGGCCGCCGGGCGAGCTGCCCGCGCAGGTGATCAGGATGTCGATGCGTCCGAATTTCTTCAGCGTCTCTTTGACGCAGTGCTCGACGTCCTCGCTCTTGCTCATGTCGCCCACCATCGGCACGACCTCGCGCTGCGTCATCGCGGTGATCTCGCGCGCCGTGTCCTCCAGCGGCTGCTCGGTGCGGGCGGTGATGACGACGTGCGCGCCTTCGCGGGCGAGCTCCTCGGCAACGGCGCGCCCGATCCCCTTGCTGGCCCCTGTCACCAATGCGACCTTGTCCGTCAGCTGCAGATCCATGGCCGCAATTGTGCCCCCGCCCGGTGCAATCGATCAGGCCGGTGAGGTCAGGCGCTTGCGGTCGATCTTGCCCACGGGGTTGCGCGGCAGCTCGCTCACCTCGTGGATCGCCTTCGGCGTCTTGTGCGGGGCGAGGTGCGCGCGGGCGTGCCGGATGAGCTCGCTCGCGTCGAAGGCCTCGCCCGGCTTGAGGACGACCCAGGCCGTGACCTCCTCGCCCCACCGTTCGCTCGGGACGCCGGCGACGGCGGCCTCCGCGACCGACGGGTGCTCCTCGAGGACCGCCTCTACCTCTCGCGGGTGGACCTTCAGCCCGCCGGTGATGACGATCTCCTTCAAGCGCCCCACGATCATCAGCTCGCCCGACGCCTCGTCGAGCGCCCCGATGTCGCCGGTGCGGAACCATCCGTCCGTGTACACCTGGGGACCTTGCAGCTCGATCTCGCCGTCCTCGGCCAGGCGCACCAGCACGCCGGGCAGGGGGATGCCGACGCTGCCGGCGCCGTGCACGCCGCCGTACACCTGCGACGTGTCCAGACCCGACTCGGTCAGGCCGTAGCGCACCAGCGGGACGTGCCCGAGCGCGTGGGCCGCGGCCCGGGCGGCCTCCGCGCTGAGGGACGCCGAGCCGCTGACGCAAAGCCGGAGCCGGTTGCGCATGGGCGGGGAGCCGGCGAGGCGCTGATACATGGTCGGCACGCCGAACAGCACCGACGCGCCGGAGGTGTCGAGCGCGGCGGCCAGCGCCTCGGGCGAGAAACGGGCAAGGAGGCACAGGCGCGAGCCCGCGATCAGGGTCGCGTGCAGGCCGTTGAGGCCGTGAAGGTGGAACAGCGGCAGGCCGTGGACCAGCACGTCGTCTGCCGACCAGCGCCACGCGGCCATCGCCGCGCGGACCGACGTGAGCAGGTTGCGATGGGTCAGCGGGACCGCCTTCGGCGCGCCGGTGGTACCCGAGGTGAAGGCGATCAGCGCAACGTCGTCTCCAGCCTGCGTCGCGCCGGCCGCCGACATCAAGCGGTCGCGCTCCTCGCGCGTGTAGGCGGGGTTCAGCGGCACCGCGATCGCGCCGGCTCGCAGGATGCCCAGGTAGGTGCCGATCCAGCGCGCCGACACCGGCTCCGCGAGGGCTACCGGCGTGCCGCGATCGATGCCGGCAGCCGCGTGCGTGGCCATCTCGTCGATCTCGGCGAAGGTCAGCGACTCGCCGCCGATGGTCACCGCGACGGCGTCGGGCCGTTCGAGGGCCGTGCGGTGCGCGAAGTCGTGAATCGTGCCCTCCCCCAGCGAAGCCACGAACGCGTCGAGGTCGGCGACTTCGGGCACGTGCCGCCTCCACGCCTCACGGCTCCAGGAGCCCCAATCCATCGTGAGCGAAGATAGTCCGCGATGCCGAAGGCCCGCGCGCGCGACGGCGTGCAGCTGCACTGGGAGGAGGCCGGCGCGGGCGAGCCGCTGCTGTTCGTGCACGAGTTCGCGGGCGACCATCGCAGCTGGGCGGGACAGGTCGCGCACTTCTCGCGCCGCTTTCGCTGCATCACGTACGCGGCCCGCGGCTATCCGCCGTCGGAGGTGCCCCGCGACGTGGCGGCCTACTCGCAGGCGCAAGCCGTCGAGGACGCGGTCGCGGTGCTCGACGCCGCGGAAGCGCAGACCGCGCACGTCGTCGGGCTGTCCATGGGCGGCTTCGCCGCCCTCCACCTGGTGCTGCGCCACCCCGGCCGGGTTAGGTCGGCGGTGGTCGCAGGCGCCGGCTACGGGGCGCAGCCGGAGCGGCAGGAGCAGTTCCGGCGGGAGAGCATGGCCATCGCCGGCGCGATCGAGCGCGACGGCATGGCGAAGTTCGCCGAGGGTTATGCGGTCGGTCCGGCGCGCGTGCAGCTGCAGAACAA
>DATGEO010000053.1:0-39175 GCA_035310015.1 Candidatus Dormiibacterota bacterium
CGCGAGCGCATGATCTCGATGAGCTTCTTGCGGCCCTTCGGCGGGCCGATCATGATCGCGCCCACCAGCCGGTCGTCCTTGAAGAAGAGCTTGCGGTAGAACTTCTCCTCGAAGCTGTACGTGCGCACCGACTCGAGACCGGGCTGCACGTCCGGCGTCACGCCGGCGACCGCCAGCGTCGAGCCGAACATCGTCGTCGTGTACGTCGGCACGTCGAAGAAGTCGTCGTCGGCGCCGGCCATGTTCCTGGCCGCGACCTTGCCGTGCGCCTCGGCGTTGTCCCACGTGCCCATCTGGTTGTGTCGCTCGACCATGAGGTCGTAGAAGACCGCGACGTCGCCGGCGGCGTACACGTCGGGCGCGGCCGTGCGCAGCTTGGCGTCGGTGACGATGCCCTTGTTGAGCGCGATCGCGGTACCGCCCAGCGGCTCGGTGTAGTAGTCAAGACCGACGCCGTAGGTCAGAAGGTCGAACTCGACCTTCTTCCCGTTCACCGTCTCGGCCAGGTAGCTGCCGTTGATGCGGCTGAACTTCTGCACCTCGTCCGAGGTGATGAACTCGACGCCCTGGGCCTCGCCGAGCTGCCGGCACAGCCGTCCGCCCTCTTCGTCGAGCACGTAGCGCAGGAACCAGGGTCCGCGCATGATCCACGTGACCTTCGCGGTCTTGCGAAAGCTCACGCCCTCGGCGAGCTCGTAGCCGATGAAGCTGCCGCCCATCACCAGGACGTGGTGCGACGCGTCGGCTTTCTCGATGATCGCGTCGGTGTCGTCGATGGTCTGAAAGCCGAGGCACTCCGAGACCTCGTCCGAGCCCGGCCATGGCGGCGGCTTGGGCCGGCCGCCCGTGGCGACGAGCAGCGCATCGTACGGGAACGCCTGCCCGCCGTTGGTGTGCACGACCTTCTGCGCCGCGTCGATCTCGGTGACCCAGGTCGAGAAGTGAATCTCGAGGTTCTGCCTGCTGTAGTCCTCGAGCGTCCGCATGAAGACCTTCTCGCGGCGCACCTGTCCGCGGAGGTAGCGCGGGAGCGCGACCCGGTTGTACAGCGGATGCTTCTCGGCCGCGACCATGACGATCGACGCCTCGGCGTCGATCTTGCGCAGCTCCTCGGCGCAGGTCTGCCCGGCGATGCCGTTGCCGATGACTACGTAGCGGCGAGTCAACTAAGGCTTCAGCGACAGGCCGTAAATGAAGGCGCGGTCATCGGAGTTCGCCAAATCGTAGCCGGATGCGTTGAGGTCGTCGCCGGCCGGGTGCCCACGCGGCAGCGCGACGGTTACGTGGTCGAGGCCGTCGGCGTCGGCCTCGTAGCGCAGGGCGAGAAGGAGGTCCCGCAGCGCCGCGCCGCGTCCGGCGACGAACGCCACCGCGAGATTGTTGCCCCAAGCGGCGCGCAGTCCCGCCACCGCGCGGCCGCCCGGCGCGGCTCGCAGCATGCCGCTCGAGGCGAGATGGGCCAGCTCTTCCGCGCCGAGGTCGCGAGCGCCGTTGAAGTCGGCCGACACGCCGTGATAGAGCTCGAGGCCGGAGCTCTGGGCCACCGACGACCACAGGCGTTCGGCCTCCTTCGGATCGGGGATCCGCGCGGGGTCGCCGCCCTCGACGCGCAAGCCGCGCCACCAGCGGACGTCGACCAGCCGCTTGAAGCCGGCGGCCTCGAAGAGCGGCACCGCATCCTCGTTGCCGGTCGCCAGGCGCATCTCCTTGAACCCCTGGTCGCGGGCCTCGTCGATCGCGGAGCGCAGCATCGCCCTGGCGATGCCGCGGCGGCGGTGGCTCGACGCGACGCGCAGGCCTTCGTACCAGACGAGTCCCGGCGCATAAGGGCGGACCCGCTGCACGCCGACCACCTCACCGTCGACCTCGACGGCCTGGAACTCCGCCCCGGCATCCGCGAGCCACTCGTCGAAGACGCGCGGGATGTAGTCGTCCCCTTCCCACACGTCGCGCGTGAGCTCGACGACGCGAGTGCGGTCGGCCGGTCGCACCGGCCGGATCGTCAGGTCGAGGCCTTCCGAGGCTGCCAATGCGATATCCCCGAGATCGAAAGGCCGCTGTCGTAGACGAGCTCGTCGCCGTCGCGCACGAGCATCTTCTCGAGCTCTTCGCGCGCGCCCGAATCGTCCCAGCCGTCGCCGAACAGCGGCCGGCAGTCCTGCACCGCCTCCTCGATCGACGCGTAGCGATTCACGACCGGGTAGCCGATGAATCTCACGTCCGGCCTGATGCCCATCTGGATCAGCACCATGAACAGATCGCTGAACCTGGTGATTCGCGGCAGCGGGCCCGCGGCCATGCGGTCGCGCAGCACGTTGGCGGGATGGGGCACGGGCCCTTCGCGCAGCATGACGAAGACGCGCTCCCGCGCGCTGCGCTCCAACTTCTCTATGAAGGGCACGACGTCGGCCACTCCATACAGGACGTGCGCGCAGATGACCAGGTCCGCCGGCGCGACCTCGGCGTCCTCCCAAGCGCTCGCGATGACGGTGAGGTTGTCCAGCGGCGGGATGAGGGCGCGCATGCCTTCCGACGGTTCGACTGCGGTCACCCATTCCGTGCGAGCGGCCAGCGGCACCGTGTGCCGGCCCGCGCCCGCACCGACGTCGATGAGCGTCTTGCGATTCGAGACCCAGGGCGCGAGCACATCGAGGAAGTGGTCGGCGCGGCTCGACGTGGAGCGCGCGAACGAGGGCGCCCGGTGATCCCAGTAGCGTGGGTCGCCGTGGCCGCGGGACGCGTCCTCACGCTCGACCACGAGGCGTCGCCAGCGGTCGACCCAATCGACCTCCGCCAGCCGCTGCGCCGTGCCCTCCATGCCGCCAACTACCCTACCAATCGCGGGGTCGCCGCCCGGCCTGGGGAGAACCCGGGGACAAACTTGGGATTCCATGTCTACATGCTGGGGTTTGGCGGTGGATAGCCACAAGATCTTGGGCCGGGACTAACATGCAGGCTGTGGAGTTCACACCCTCCGAGGCCGCCGTCCTCGGCCGCTACTTCACCAACCTCGACCGGCCGGTGTTCGCCCTGCGCAACCTGCCCGAGGTGGTCAAGGGCGCGCTCTTCTCCCGCTATTCGCGCACCGAGAAAAGCCTGCGCCGGGTGCTGCTGGACGAGTTCATCAACGATCCCGAGTCCGGCTTCGAGGGAATGGCGATGACGGCCACCGACGACATGGTGGCGGTGCGCCGCGCGGAGGAGTTCTACGAGCGGGTGCTGGTCGGCTACGGCGACGACTCGGTCGCGGAGCTTGCCGGCGCTCACGTCGCTGTCGAGCGGACCTCGACGCTCGCGGCGAAGGCGCTCGAGGACAGCCGCATCGGAATCTCGCCGCTGGAGAAGTCGACGCGTTACGTGCGCTTCGACCGTCCAGGCCCCGACGGCCGGCGCCTCTACCACCGCGGCCCCGAGCTTGCGCACCCGGCGTACGAGCCCGCCGCGGACGCGCTCTTCGACGCGTACAGCGCGCTGCTCGAGCCGCTGACCGAGGCGATTCGCGATCGCTACCCCATCGAAGAGGGTGAGACGGAGCGCGCGTGGAAGTCGGCGACGCGCGCCAAGGCGCTCGACCTGCTGCGCGGGCTGCTTCCCGCCGGCACGCTGACCAACGTCGGCCTCTTCGGCAACGGCCGCGCCTTCGAGTACCTGATCACCAGGCTCGCGGCGCACGAGCTGCCCGAATGCCAGGCGCTCGCGGTCGACCTGCACCGCGAGCTGGAGCAGGTCATCCCGTCGTTCGTGAAGCGCGCCATCGACGACAGGTACGGCCGGCCCGCGGCCGAGCGGATGGCCCGCATGCGCGAGTCGCTGCACCGAATGGCCCCGCGCACGGGCGCGACGGAAACCGGTCCGTCGGTGAAGCTCGCGGGCTACGACAAGGAGGCCGAGCGCAAGGTCGTGCAGGCCGCGCTCTTCCCGTACTCGGACCGCCCGCTCGAAGACCTCGACGCGGACGCGGACGCGGTGCTCGACGCGATGTTCGCCGGCAGGACCAATCGCCGGCAGCGGCCGCCGCGCGCGCTGGAGCACGCCCAGTACAAGTTCGAGATCGTCGCCAACTTCGCGGCGTATCGCGACCTGCACCGGCATCGAATGCTGACGCAGGACAGGCAGCTGCTCGGCACGGCACTCGGTTACGACGTGCCGGCGGGCCTCGTCGAGCTGGGTATGGACGCGCGGTTCTCCGAGGCGATCGAAGCCGCCGCCCGCGCCCATGGGCAGATGCAGCGCGACCTCGGTCCGGCGCTCGCGCAGTACGTGGTGCCGCTGTCGTTTCGAGTCCGCTGGTACTTCCGCGTCAACCTGCGCGAGATCTACCACCTGTGCGAGCTGCGCACGACGCCGCAAGGGCATCCGGACTACCGGCGCGTGGCCCAGGAGATGTTCCGCCTCGTCGCCGAGGTGCACCCCCGCCTGGCGCGCCACGCGGCTTTCGTCGACATGGGTCCCGGCGACGAGCTGGAGCGGCGCCGGAGCGAGCGCCGGCTCGACGAGAAGATGAACAAACTCTGAACCCCGGCCCGGGGGTCCTTGCGATAGGATCGTGCCCGCGACAGGGGATTCGACGGGAAGGGAGGGCGTCATGCAGGAACCACACGTGGAGAAGGAAAGGCGTCAGGCGCAGAGGCGCGGGAGCGCCGATCGCCGGTTTGGCGAGCGGCGGAGCCCCGAGCGCGCGGTGGCCGGGAGGCGCGTCGTATTCGCCAACGACCGCCGGGTGGGCGACCGCCGGGCCTCGAACCTGGCCTACCAGCCCGCCTAGCGCGGCCTCCCCTGGGGGAGTGCGGGTGGCGGATCGATCTTCCTTAATCTGAGCCGGTGGCCACACCCGCGCTGATCGTCCACGGCGGCGCCGGACCCGTTCCGGAGTCCGAGCGCGCCGAACGCCAGGCCGCGGTCCAGCGCGCGCTGGCGATCGGCTGGGAGCACATCGGTGAAGGCGCGATGGCCGCCGCGGTCGCGGCCGTGCGTCACATGGAGGACGAGCCTGTCCTGAACGCCGGCCTCGGCGCCTGCGTCAACAGCGAGGGCGACGTCGAGCTCGACGCCGGCGTCATGGAGGGCGCCGAGCTGCGCGCAGGCGCCGCGGCCTGCCTGCGCGACGTCCGGCATCCGGTCGACCTCGCGCTGGCGATCATGCGCGACGGCCGCCACGTGATCCTCGCGGCCGAAGGCGCCTCGAAGTTCGCGCGCGCGCACGGCGTCGAGATGACCGACCCCTCGGTCTTCGTCAATGCCGCCCGCCACCGTCCCGCCGAGGCCGGGGTCGACACGGTGGGGGCGGTCGCGCGCGACGGGCATGGCAGGCTTGCCGTCGCCGTCTCCACGGGCGGCGTTGCGGGCAAGCTGCCCGGCCGCATCGGCGACTCGCCGATCCCCGGCGCGGGGTTCTACGCCGACGACCGCTTCGGCGCCGTCTGCGGCACCGGACTCGGCGAGGCGTTCATCCGGCTCGGGCTCGCGCGCCTGATGGTCGTCGAGCTGCAGCACGGGATGGACCCGGCCTTTATCGCGCAAGGTGCGGTCGACCACCTGAAGGCCGCGCTCGGCGCGCCGGGCGGCGTGATCCTCATCCCGCGCGAGGGCGAGCCGCAGGCCGCCTACAACACCCCCGCGATGCCGTGGGCCATGCGCACGTGATCGATTCCGGCAACAGCGGCGAGCTCATCGCGCTGGCGATGCAGCGGGCCGGGGTCAGCCACCTCTTCACGCTGAACGGCGGGCACATCTGGCCGATCCTCACCGGCGCCCGCGAACACGACATCCGCATCGTCGACACGCGCCACGAGCAGTCGGCCGCGTTCGCGGCCGAAGGGTGGGCCAAGGTCACACGCGAGTGCGGCGTCGCCGCGGTCACCGCCGGGCCTGGCGTGACCAACGCGGTCACGGCGCTGGCGCAGGCGCAGTCGGGCGACAGCCCGATGTTCGTCATCGGCGGACGGGCGCCCGAGGCACGCTGGGGGATGGGATCGCTGCAGGAGATGGACCACGTCGCCGTGGTCGAGAGCCTGGTGAAGAAGGCGATGACGCTGCGCTCGGCGGAGGAGGCGTACGCGTGCGCGGCCGAGTGCATGCGCGTCGCCCTCAGCCGCCGCACCGGGCCGACCTTCATGGACGTGCCCATCGACGTGTTCTTCGGCGCGGCGGACCTGCCGGAGGCCACCGAGCACCTCGTCCCCGACTTCGGTCCTTCGCCCGACCCAGACGAGATCAAGCGCATCGCCCGGCTCGTCCGCGAGGCCGAGCGACCGGCCATCATCGCCGGCGGCAACGTGTGGTGGGCGCACGCCGAGGACGAGCTCGAGCGGCTCGTCGAAAGCGCGCAGCTCCCCCTGTGCGTGAACGGCATGGCGCGCGGGATGCTGCCGCCCGGCCACCCGCTCCTCTTCACCCGTGCCCGAGGTCCGGCGCTCGGCGAGGCAGACCTGATCCTCGTCATCGGGGTGCCGCTCGACTTCCGCCTGAACTTCGGCCAGCCGCCGGTGTTTGCCGAGGGCGCGCGCCTCGTCTACGTGGACGTCGACGACCACCGCAAGCACCGGCCGGGCGAGGCCGCGGTGTTCGGCGACCTGCGCGCCGCCCTGGCCGCGCTCGCGACCGAGGTGCAGGGCACACCGCCTCGCCTCGAATGGCTGGACAGGCTTCACGCGGCGGAGGCGGCCGCGCGCAAGCGAGACACCGCCATGGTCGAGTCCGACTCGGCGCCGGTGCACCCGGCGCGGCTGATCGCGGAGGTCGGCCGCTACGTCGACCCCGACGCCATCCTCGTCGGCGACGGCGGTGACTTCGTCTCGTTTGCGGGCCGGCTCATCGAGCGCCCCGAGCCCGGTCTGTGGATCGACCCCGGTCCGTTCGGTGCGCTGGGCTCGGGCCCCGCTTACGCGATGGCCGCCAAGCTCGCGCGCCCCGACCGCCAGGTGCTGCTGCTCGCGGGCGACGGCGCGTTCGGCTTCTCGGCCATGGAGTTCGACACGCTCGTGCGCCACCGCGTGCCGGTCGTGTGCGTCATCGGGAACAACGGCATCTGGGCGCTGGAGAAGCACCCGATGCAGCAGATGCTCGGGACGAGCATCGCCGCCGACCTGGCGCCCGGCACGCGCTACGACAGGGTGGTGGAGGCGCTGGGCGGCCATGGGGAATTGGTGGAGCGGCCCCAGGACATCCGGCCGGCGCTGGATCGCGCCTTCAAGGCCGGCGTGCCCGCCTGCGTCAACGTAATTTGCGACCCCAGCGCGGAATATCCGCGATCATCTGTCCTGATGTGAGCACGGCACTCAAACCGGTGGTCGAGGCCGACGAATGGCGCACCGCGCAAGCGCAGTTCGACGAGGCCGCCGAGATCATCAAGCTCGAGCCCTGGCTCCGCGAGGTGCTGCGCGAGGTCCAGCGCGAGTTCACC
This sequence comes from Candidatus Dormiibacterota bacterium, assembly GCA_035310015.1. GTDB lineage: Bacteria > Chloroflexota > Dormibacteria > Dormibacterales > Dormibacteraceae > DATGEO01. Next base: position 7,403 of record DATGEO010000053.1, read on the forward strand.
TGCACGTTCCCGGTGCGCATGGACGACCACGGCATCCGGATGTTCACGGGCTATCGAGTGCAGCACAACATCAACCGCGGTCCGGCCAAGGGCGGCATCCGCTATCACCCCGACGTCTCCCTGAACGAGGTGAAGGCGCTCGCGATGTGGATGACGTGGAAGTGCGCGGTCGTCAACATCCCGTTCGGCGGCGCCAAGGGCGGAATCATTGTCAATCCGCGGGAGCTGAGCCTGAACGAGCTGGAGCACATGACGCGGCGGTTCGCCACCGAGATCTCGATCCTCATCGGCCACGACCGCGACATCCCCGCGCCCGACGTCAACACCGACGGTCAGACCATGGCCTGGATCATGGACACGCTCTCGATGCATCTCGGCTACTCGAGCCCGGCCTCGGTGACCGGCAAGCCGATCGAGGTCGGAGGCTCTCTAGGGCGCATCGAGGCGACCGGTCGAGGTGTGATGCTCTGCTCCGTGGCGGCGCTCGAGCACCTCGGGCGCAGCCCGCACCAGACGAAGGCAGCGGTGCAGGGGTTCGGCAACGTCGGCAGCATCAGCGCCCGCCTTCTGGAAGAGGCGGGGTGCACCATCGTCGCCGTGTCCGAGGACTACGGCGGGATCTACAACCCGCTCGGGCTTTCGATCAAGCGCGTGCTCGAGTACCGGGCGCGCGAAAAGACGATCAACGGCTTCCCCGGCGCGCAGCAGATCAGCAACCAGGACCTGCTCACCGTCGACTGCGACCTGCTCGTGCCGGCGGCCATCGGCAACCAGCTCACCTCACGCAACGCGCGCGACGTCAAGGCCAAGCTCATCGTCGAGGGCGCCAACGGCCCGACCACGCCGGAGGCGGACGCGATCTTCCGCGAGCGCGGGATCTTCCTCGTGCCGGACATCCTCGCCAACGCCGGCGGCGTGACCGTGTCCTACTTCGAGTGGGTGCAGGACCTGCAGTCGTTCTTCTGGTCCGAGCACGAGGTCAACCAGAAGCTCAAGGCGATCATGACGCGCGCGTTCGGCGAGGTGCTGAAGACACGCGAGGAGAAGAAGCTCGACATGCGCATGGCCGCCTACGTCCAGGCGGTGTCGCGGGTCTCGGCGGCCACGCGGGAGCGCGGGCTCTACCCCTGAGCTCGGCGGGCTCCGGTCGAGTGCCGGCTCCCGCACCAGCGGGGGCCCGCCCCAGGCAGCCGAGTGCCGGCGCCCGGACGGGAGCCGGCTACTCCTTCAGGAACTCGTCCTCGGCGGCCTGATCCTCGACGAAGCGCCAGAACTCCTTGGCGCGGCCGTCCGCGGCCGGGTGAACGACGTCCACGAACCGCGCGGAGTGCGTGCGGCCATGCCGCGTGGCCGTGTACGTGCCGATCACGGCCGTGTGCTCCTCCGACGCGAGGATGTCGTGGATGTCGGCCTCGTACGAGCCTTCCATCAGCTGGCCGAACTTGGCGAGCATCTCCATCACCGCCTCCTTGCCCCGGAAGTCGCCGGTCAGCGGGTTGTCGCCGCCGTTGTGCCAGAGGATCTCGTCGTGGATCGTGGCCATCGCCTCGTCGATGTGCCCCTCGTTGAACGCCCGGTAGCCCTTCCGCGCCATCTCCACGTTGCGCTCTTCGCTCGAAGTCGTCATGTGCCCACCTCCACTCGCATTGTGGGCTAGATCTCGCGGGTGCGGAAGCTCCAGATGCTGAGCGCCAGCATCGACGCGAACCAGACGACCACCCACGCCAGGTAAGCCACGGGCGGCGGGTCGACCGCGCTGAACGGGTTGGCGCGGGCGACCGTGCCGGCCGCGCGCAGCGTCGCGATGACCGCGTCCGGCTCCATCGCGTACACGGCGCCGCGCCACAGGCCGTCCGTGGGCAGGATCAGGTGGCTGATGGTGCCGATGTTGGCGACGGCATCGTTCTGCAAGCTCTGGCCGATGTCGCCGACGACTCCGCCGATCCAGGCCATCAGCCACGCCACGAGCGCGATCACACCGCCCGTGATGCCCGACAGCCGCGTCGACAGCAGGAGGCCCAGCGACAGCAGCGCCAGCCCCTCGGCTGCGACGTAGAGCGTGAGATCGAGGGGATGCGGCGGGACGTAGCCGGTCGCCCAGTCGACCGCCGCCATCTCGAGGAACGCCGAGCCGCCGGCATAGATCGCGACCAGCGCGGCCAGGCCGAGCCACTTGCCGATGACGATCTCGCTGCGGCGAACCGGTCGCGCCAGCATCGACAGCAAGAGGCCGCTCTCGACCTCGCTCGAGATGAGCGGGCCCGCGACCACGGCCGCGCTCAGCGCCAGGACGCCGCTGAACATGAACGTCACCACGATCAGCAGCTGCGACGTGATGACCTGGACCTCGGTGTGGTCGAGCGGCTGCCCGTTGCGCCCGGTGACGGTGGTGATCTTGTTGAAGCCCCAGGCGGAGAAGCCGACGACGATCAGGGTCAGCACCACGAGCGCCAGCAGCAGGCGCCGGCGCGCCGCTTCCTTGACCGTCAGTCGCGCGATGACTATCGAGGGCGTCATCTGTCCTCGTGCAGCAGCTGCAGGAATCGGTCTTCCAGCGTCTGGTGCCGAGGCGCGACCTCGTAGACGCGTCCGCCGAGCGCGACGATCTGCGCCACCAGCGCGGGCACGCGGTCCGGCGCGAGCGACGTGAACGTCATCTGCTCGCCCTCGTCGTCGCGGGGGCCGAAGTCGCCGAGCTTGGACCTCGCGCCGTCGTCGAGGCCGGCGGCTCGCACGCGAACCGCCGAGCCGCTGAGCAGCTGGTCCATCGTCCCCGACGCGATGACGCGGCCGTGGTCGACCACGGCGACGCGGTCGCACACCTGCTCCACCTCGCTGAGGAGGTGGGAGTTGAGAAACACCGCCGACCCGCGGGACGCGAGGTCGCGGATGATCTGGCGCACGTCATGGCGCCCGACAGGGTCGAGCGCGGAGGTGGGCTCGTCGAGGAACACGAGCTCCGGTTCGCCGAGCAGGGCCGCGCCCAGGCCGAGCCGCTGCTGCATCCCCTTCGAGAAGTTGCCGACGCGGTCGTCTCCGCGGCCGGCCAGCCCGACGGTCTGGAGCGCGCCGTCGATCGCCCCCTTCCAATTCGATCGCGGCAGCGGCGCGAGCTCGCAGTGGACCGCCAGCACCTCGCGCGCCGAAAGCCAGCTCTGGTAGCGGAAGAGCTCGGGCAGGTAGCCGATGCGGCGGCGGGTGTCGAGGTCGCCGATGCGCTGCCCGAGCACCCAGCCCTCGCCCGACGTCGGCGTGAGCAGCCCGAGGAGCAGCTTCACCGCGGTCGTCTTGCCGGCGCCGTTCGGGCCGAGGAAGCCGAAGATCTCGCCGCGCGGAACGGTCATCGAAAGCCCGGCCAGCGCGACGGTCGCGCCGAACCGCTTGGTCAGCTCGACGGTGTGAATGGCGGGCGTGGAAGCGGCCGCCCCGGTGGGAGCGGCCGCTGTGGTTTCGGCTACACCTGCCACGACAGCAGGCTAACGATTACCGAAGGGCGTTCGCTACGGTCAGCGCTTCCGACTGCTTCAGGCTTCCGCCGACGATGAAGACGTCGCCGTGCTTGATCCAGACGACCGCCGCCCCGACGCCGGTGTTGTCACCGAGGGCGACGCCCGGCACGCCCTGGACCGTGACCTTCGAGGAGGTTGCGAACTGGATCGGCACCGGGATCGGCAGCGTGGTGGTCGGGTCGCCGATGGCGCGGATGTCGGCCGCCAGCTGCGGCGTGATGCCGGGCTGCGCGAGCAGGTAGTCCTCGAGCTGCTTCACCGTGACGCCGGTCGACGTGACGAGGGGCCTGACCGACTCGGCGACGATGAGGTGCGGCACCGGCATGCCCTGGCTGTCGGCCGACGAGCTCTTGAGGTCGCCGTAGATCTCCACCAGCGCCGGGCCCATCGTGAGCGTGAGCGTGCTGCCGTCCATGCCCGCGGGCATCTTCGGAATCGTCTTGCCCTGGGCCGCGGCGGCGGCCTCAGCCTTGGCGGCGCTGAACTTGAACACGCCGGTGGTCTGCGGCATCGCGCCGTAGGTCACCGTGCTCGACACTCCGGAGGGCAGCGTGCCCGCGTTGGGCGCGGAGAAGCCGGCGATCTTCTCGGCCTCGGCCTTGGTGATGCCGACGGAGGGCTGAGGCTGCTGCGACCACGTGATGTCGCCGTAGCTGCTCAGATCGGGAAGCGACTGGAAGTCGGCCAGGGTGACCGGCACGGGCGTGACCGTCTGCGGCGCGAAGATCGTCGAGACGTTGACCGCGGCCGTCACGGCGACGGCGAGCACCGCCGCGAGGGCGACGCCCGCCAGGACCGGCCGGGAGGCCGCTCGGATGACCGGCAGCCGGAAGCCGAAACGCGGCCGCGACGGCTGGGCGCTGATGCGCTTGTAAGCCGCGCCGGCGTCGAAGCTCGTCGCCGGCGTCGCCATCAGCAGCGCGGCGCTGCGCGCGTCGGCCGCGAGCGCCTCCTGCCGCGCCCTGCACTCGGCGCAGCTTGCGAAATGCTCGCGCTCGGGCGTGGTGACCGCGTCCGGATCGTCGAGCATCCGGCGCAGTGTTCCGTCATGCAGATGTGCCACGGGTGACCTCCTTGCGCAGCGCTTCCTCTGCGCGCCTCAACAAAGTTCCTATCTGTCCTGTTCGAACGCCGAGGGCTTCAGCCACCTCCGAGTAGCTGAGCCCGCTGGAGCGGAGCACCAGAACCGCCGCCGGCCTCGCCGGCAGCTTGGCGAGCGCGCGGCGCACGCGGCGCCGGTCCTCGTTCGCCTCCGCGACCTGCTGCGGGTCGATCGCGCGCGAACCCTCCTCGACCGCCTGCGAGTGCTCGCGGCGCTCGCGGCGCCTGCGTCCGCGCAGCCGGTTGAGCGCGGTGTGGGCGGCCGCGCGATACAGCCACGGCGCGGCGTAGGGCGAGGTCGCGGAGTGCAGGCGATGGAAGTCGATGAAGACCTCCTGGGCCACGTCCTCCGCCTCCTGCGGGTCGAACAGCACGCGGTTCGCGATGCCCGCGACGCGGGCGTATTCAGCTTTGAAGAGCGCCTCGAACGAGTCCTGCTCCGACTTCATCGCCGTGATCCGGCGTGCCTGGTCGATCTGGGCGCCCACTGACCTACAAGCACCGGCCGGCCGGATTTTGTGACAGCCGGCCTCAGGCCCGGCGTGGACGGAGCCTCAGCAGCTCCTTCGCCACCCCGCGCAGGAAGGGGCCGCCCCAGAACCCGACCGAAAGGAGGCTCCCGAAGATCACCACGGCGTCGATGCTCTCGCGGCCCTGCCGCTCCCAGTACACGTCCTGCAGGTTGAGCCAGAGCGCGAACTCGTCGAGGGTCAGCGCCGCGCCGACGCCGAACAGGACCGCGGTGAGGCTTGCGACCCAGCTCGACCCGACGCCGACCTCCGACAGCCACACGTACCCGACGACCAGCAGCAGGAGGATGCCCCACACCAGGTGGTGGATGTGCGTGCCGCCCGCGGAAACGTTGTGGAGCGGCCCCACGCCCGCGCGGATCATCGCCGTGATCCCGCGCACGATCGCGAAGGTGACGAAGAATCCGGCCGAGGCCAGGAACAGCCGCTCCCGTCGCTCGTCCTGGAAATGAAACCGATAGAGCCTCGCGAGGGTGCGGGCCATGCGCGCTATCCCGCCATGTGCTTTTCGCGCCGGGCGCTGCTCGCGACCGCGTCCTCGACGATCGCGAAGTCGTTGCGGTTGAGCATGTGGATGTGGCCCTGGAACGCCAGCGTCCAGTGCTCGGGCGGCCACTTGCGCACGTAGTCGAGGCGGTAGGCGATCTCCTTTGCCGGAACCCAGTCGGACTCGTCGAGCACGACGTCCGGGCGGATGTGCACGCGCCACGGGTAGTCCTCGTCGCGGCGGGCCGAGCGCCAGATGGGCGTGTGGTCCTCGTACATGGGGGAGGCGACCGTGACCGTGGCCGCAAAGCCCATCCGGCCGGTCACGTAGTAGAGCAAGCGGTCGCCCACGCGCATCGACTCGACGCGGCGCCGGTGGCGGCTCTTGAGGCCCTGGATGGTCCAGCCATGCTCGCGTGTCTTGCGCAGGTTGTCGGGCGAGCTGACGACCATCCAGTACTGGCTCGGCCGGCCTTCCGAACGCCCCGACTTGCGCCGCCGGCGGCCGCGCCCCGTGCGCGGCTGAGACTCGCCGGCCTCAGCCTGCTCAGCCTGCTCGGCCTGTTCGGGCGGTTCGGGCTCAAGGAGCTCCTCGTCGCTCATCGCGCCGCCGCCGTCGGCGGCCCCAGGTCTTCGGGCTCGGGCAGGAGGGCCGTCAGGTTGCGGATCTGGGCGATGTGACCCATCTCGTGCCGGGTCACCTGGCGGCAGATCTCGAGCAGCGTGAGGTCGCCGCCGCGCGTGTCCGAGATCACCCGCGACCATTCGCTCTTGCCCCAGCCGTGCAGCAGGTCGACGGTGCGCCGGCGCACGCGGGCGAAGTCCTCGATCGCTTCCTGAAGGGGCCTGTCCAGACCTTCGTCGGGCATGGGGTCGATGGCTGCGCGGACGTCCGCCGACGCCAGGCCCTCGAGGTGCGCCCGGCGCAGCAGCGAATCGACCCTGGCGCCGGAGTCCACGAGGTGGGCGATCAGCCCGCCGATCGTCGGAAAGGCAGGGCCGTGGCGGTAGCGCAGGCGCGCCTCGTCCAGGCCGTAGACCAGGTCGCTGATCCGCTCGGGCGCCGAGCTCATGAGCAGCGCGGCGTCGGCCGGCGTGAGCTCCTCCTGCAGTTCCATCCACGCAACGATAACGAGTGGAAATCGGCGGCCCTTGCCGCAAGATGTGCGCACCTTGTCTGCGATGGTCGACCCGGCCGGCCGCCCGCCGCTGTTCGATGGCGCCGCCTGGGTGTCCCAGGACCGCAAGTACTGGTGGAACGGGTCGGCGTGGCAGCCGATCGTCAGGAAGCGACGGCCGAGCTTCGCCCTCATCGGCGTCGCCGTCGCGATCGTTGCCGTCATCGGTTATGTCATCTACGCATATCCGCGTCCGGTCGTCGACACCACCACCCGGTACGGCGTCACCAACGCAAGGATCGACTCTTCCACGCAGATCGAGTTCGACTACCGAGCGCGGGACAGCTGCAACAGCCTCACGTTCATCTACACCTTCTATGACGCGCAGGGCATCAAGGTCGACGAGTTCCAGGACGAGCAGCAGAGCCAGGTCACCGCCGGCAAGAGCTATCACTTCACGATCACCGCGGCGGGCCAGCCCATCGACGCATCCGCCACGCGCTTCACCGCCACGCCCACCTGCCACGACTGAGCTCGCCGCGCGGCATACTCGGAGGGTGGAGCAGGTCCAGGTCGCTTGTGACGCGTGCGGGGCGCGGCTGGTCCCGAACGCGGCTTACTGCGAGCGGTGCGGCGCGCGCACTCGACGGGCGAGGCGATTGGTGCGGCTGGCCATCCGGGTGGAGCTGCTGTTCTTCCTGCTCGTGGTCGGGCTGGTGATCGCCTTCACCTGGATCTACGCCATCCAGAAATGAGCGATAGCCCTCTCCCGCGAGCGGGAGGGGGGAAACCTACCGGCGGTAGAGCGCTCGGCCCTCGACCTCGTCTTTGTTCAGGCGCTTGTTGAGGTGCAGGCCCTCGAGCAGGAACTCGATCACCGACGCGCGCACCTCCGGCCGGTCGGGTAGGCCCAACCGCTTCAGGGCCGCCGCGACCTCCGGCACCTCGCCGACCGCGCGCGTGTAAGCGCGCGACGGGATGCCCTCGCCGACCTCCAGCATCGTGCCGTCCTCGAACTTCGAGACCAGCCCGTCGAAATGCGCCGCCGAGAAGTGGCGGCTGAACACCGCGCTCACCGCGCCGCGCTCGAGCCGCGACAGCACCTGGTCCTCCTTGCCCTCGTCGAGCGCCTCGATCTCTACGCGGCCGGCGGTGGAGGATGTGAGATAGGCGAGGTCGGTGATGCGGGGAACGGCCAGCGCTTCGCCCAGCCGCGCGGCGCGCCTCACGGCGTTGGCCGCGAGATTCTCGAAGTTCGCGATCGACATGCGCACCGACACGCCCGACGACTGCGAGATGTGCGGGCTCCGGCGGGCGAGATGCGTGAGCTCGGCGACGATCTCCTTCATGAAGCCGGGGATGAGCACCTCGAAGTCCTCGGGCAGCGCGTTGCGCTCCGACTCCATGATCTGCATCTCTTCGCCGATGGTCAGCGGGTAGTGCGTGCGCACCTGCGACCCGAAGCGGTCCTTGAGCGGCGTGATGATGCGGCCGCGTGAGGTGTAGTCCTCGGGGTTCGCGCTGGCGATGACGAAGAGGTCGAGCGGCAGCCGCACGCGGTAGCCGCGGATCTGCACGTCCTTCTCTTCCATGATGTTGAGCAGTCCGACCTGGATGCGCTCCGCCAGGTCGGGCAGCTCGTTGATGCCGAAGATGCCGCGGTTGGTGCGCGGCAGCAGGCCGTAGTGGATGGTCAGCTCGTCGGCGAGGTAGCGGCCCTCAGCGACCTTGATCGGGTCGACCTCGCCGATGAGGTCGGCGATCGAGATGTCCGGCGTGGCGAGCTTCTCGCCGTAGCGCTGCTCGCTGCCGATCCACGTGATCTCGACGGCGTCCCCGTCCCTGGCCACCAAGTCGAGGCAGCGGCGGCAGATCGGAGCGAAGGGGTGGTCGTTGATCTCGCACCCCGCGATCGCGGGCACGGTTTCGTCGAGCAGCGAGACCAGCGAGCGCATCATGCGGCTCTTCGCCTGGCCGCGCTCGCCCAGCAGGATGACGTCGTGTCCGGAGATGACGGCGTTCGCAAGCTGCGGCAGCACGGTGTCGTCGTAGCCGACGATGCCCGCGAGCAGCGGCTCGCCGGAGCGAAGCTTGGCGAGCAGGTTGCGCCGCATCTCTTGCTTGACGGTTTCCCGGATGTGACCGGTCGCGCGCAGCTCGCCGATGGTTCGTGGCTCGGTTGAGGGCATCAACTGCACTATAGAGAAGGAAGGGCGGCCCTTCGCTGGCCGAAGCCGCGCGAGCCGCCGCGCTATGCTGGCGCGCGTTTGACTGAGTCGATTCGCTCCCGCTACGAGACCGCGCACGACGAGGGTCGACCGCTGCTCGGCGGCCATCGCGGCAACCCGGCCCAACACCCCGAGAACACGATGCGGTCGTTCCGCTCCGCCATCGCGGCCGGATGCGACCTCATCGAGTGCGACGTCCATCTGTCCTCCGACGGACGGCTGGTCGTCATCCACGACCACACCCTCGACCGCACGACCAACGGCCAAGGGTTGGTCCGCGACCACACCGCCGCCGAGCTGCGCAAGCTCGACGCCGGCGAGGGCGAGAAGATCCCGCTCCTGCACGACGTCATCGAGCTGGCCCTGGGCAAGGTCGGGCTCGTGATCGAGATCAAGCAGCTGCCGATCACCTACGAAGGGCTGGAGGAGAAGCTCGTCAACATGCTCCGCCAGCTCGGCGCGGTGCAGGAGTGCGCGGTGATCTCCTTCCACCACCCGGCCATCCGCAAGCTGCACGAGATGGAGCCTCGGCTCCAGCTGGGCATCCTCGAGGGCTCGCGGCCGATCGACCCCGCCCGGCTGCTGCGCGAGGCGGGCGCAGAGGTGTTCTCGCCCCACTGGGGGGCGATGGACCGGGAGCTCATCGACCAGGTGCACTCGGCCGGCGGCGCGGTGGGCGTGTGGACGGTCGACGACGACGCGGCGCTCGCCTGGTGCAAGTTCTGCCGGCCCGACTCGATCTTCACCAACCGCCCGGTCGAGATCGGCAAGGCGCTTCGGAGCTAGCTGGACCCCACCCGATTCCGCCCGTTCTGTGCAAGACGTGCGCAAACTCAGCCTGCGTAGGGCACGTTTTGCGCAAGACGTGCGCAACGGGGTTGCAGGCGTCGTTACACGCCCGCTGCCGGCGTCGTTGCCTCAATTGACGTGAGGCCACCTACCATGAGCCCGCCTTGGCTGCCGACCGGCCTCGCTTCGAGGACCTGTACCGCGACTACATGGGCCGCATCTACGCCTACGTCCGGGCCCAGACCGGCACCTCTGCCGATGCCGAGGACATCACGGCGCAGGTGTTCATGAACGCCTACCAGGCCTACGACCGCTTCGAGCCGAGGCACAGCACGCCGGCGGCCTGGCTGTTTCGCATCGCCCGCAACGCGACGCTCGACCACTTCCGCGCGGGGGCCAGGCGCGAGCGCCTCCGCCGGACGATCGAGCACCAGCCGGTCGCGGAGGAGGATCCGGCGCGCATGGCCGAGGAGCGCGTCCAGTACCGTGCGCTGCTCGGCCACGTCGCTCGCCTGCCCGACCGGCAGCGCGAGGTCATCTCGCTGCGCCATTCGGGGTTGAGCTTCGAAGAGGTCGGCGGGCTGATGAGCTGCAGCGAGGACGCGGCGAAGATGCTGTATCACCGGGCATTGAAGGCGCTGCGCGCCGCCACCAAAGGCGAGGGACAACCCGTTGAGTGACGACCGGGAAGAGCTGGAGCTGCAGGCCCTGCAGCGGGAGCTCGACGACGCCTTCGAAACGACGCGGCCGCGGCGCGGGTTCGAGGACGAGCTGTGGTCGCGCCTCCAGCGCCGCCGGCCGTTCTGGATGCGCCTGCGCGACGCGATCGGCGCATTCCCCGGCGCCCTGCGCGGCCTCCCCGCCGTCCCGACCGCGGCCATCGCGGCGGTGCTGGTCGTCGCCGTCGGCATCGGCGTGCTTGCCATCGGCGGCGGCCTCCACCCGCCCGGCAGCACGCTGTCCGAGTCGGCCGCGGCGCCGCGAGCGCCTGCCGAACACACCAGCTCCGGCCTGCTGCCCACGCCGGTGCTGCATCCCGGCTACGTGGACAGCGGCGTCCAGGCGGCCGCGCCGGCGCCGAACGGCGCCGTCCCGTTTGGTCCGCTGTCGTCGGCCGCCTCCGCCCACCTCTACTTCGGCCCGGCCACCATGGACTGGACCGGCACGTTCGCCAGCCCGACCGTCGACGCGCCGGTGCTGAGCTACACCGAGCCTGGCCTGCCGCTGGCCGACCAGTTCGCCGCCTCGCTCGGGGCGTCGAGCGGCAAGCAGGTCCGCCAGGTCAACGGCTTCCTCGGCACGTACATGGGCGCCGATTTCACCGTCAGCGTTCGCGGCAGCGTCTCGCAGCTTCCGCGCGAACCGTTCTTCGTGCTCACGCCCTCGGCATCCGTTTCGGTGCAGGGCGACACGCCCGCCGCCATCGCCGGCGCGTTTCTCGCGAAGTACAGCCTCGTGCCCCAGTGGCCGTACACGGTCATCGTCCAGCAGACCGACCAGCAGAACGCACGCGTCGTGTACGCGCGCGAGTCGAACCTCCCGAGCAGCGGCAGCGCCTATTTCATCGACTGGATCGGCGAGCGCTACGGCATCGAGGTCGAGATCAGCCAGGGCAAGCCGGTGCTCGCGTTCGGTGAGCTTCCCCTGTCGCTCACCAGTGTCAGCTACCGCCTCATCTCCAACGACGCCGCCGCGCAGGCGGCGGTGAGCGCGCAGGCGTCGGGCCCGGCCGTGATCACGCCGGCGCCGGTGGTTCACCTCGATGAGGCGCAGCTCGTCTATGCGCTTGCCGTCGGCGACGGGCAGGGCTACTTCGAGCCGGCCTACCTCTTCTCGGGCACGTTCGCGTACAACGGTGAGACGTATGTCAAGCGGGTTCTCGTTCCGCTGGTCGACCCGTCGCTGAGATCGTCCTGACCGTAGGTCACTCGACCCGGACGCTCGACGAGCTGGTCGAGCTGCTGCGTCTCAACCGCATCGAGCTGCTGGTCGACGTGCGCAGCGCCCCGGGGTCGCGCCGGATGCCGCACTTCGCCCGCGCGGCCCTCCAGCTCTCGCTGCCCGAGCACGGGATCGAGTACCTCCACATGCCCGAGGCCGGGGCCAGGAGAAAGGCGCGGCCGGACTCGGCGAACGGCGGCTGGCGCAACGAGGGCTTCCGCGGCTACGCCGACTACATGCAGACGCCGGACTTCGCGGCCGCGCTGGGCCGCCTCCGCATGCTTGCGGCCGTCAGGCGGACCGCGATCATGTGCGCCGAGGCCGTTCCCTGGCGCTGCCACCGCTCCCTCGTCGCCGACGCCCTGACCGTGGCCGGAGTCGAGGTCCGCCATGTCACGGATAAAGGCGAGCCCTCCCTGCACCGCCTGACCCCGTTCGCGCAGGTGGTAGAGGGGAGCATCACCTATCCACCTCCCGATAGACTCCCCATCTGAGAGAGGTATGGGGAAAAAGCAGGTCCGCGCGCAGATGCGCAAGGTGAAGCCGAAGGCCGCCGCCACGACGACGGCGCCGGGCTCGGGCGCCACCCGCAAGCAGCGCGAGCGGTATGTGCAGGCGGGCGGGATGCTGCAGGGCTACGCGCCCGACTTCGTGATCCGGCTCGGCTACATCGCCATCGGCATCGGCGTCTTCTGCGTGCTGGTGGGGGCGGCTCTCCTGCTCGCAGTCCCGCACTTCTACGGCTGGCCGGTGGCGATCGTCGCCGCGATCGCGTGGGTCTTCCCGATCGCGCTGCTCGCCAGCTTCATCGCGCCTGGCTTCCGGCTTGCTCTGAAGGACCGGACGGCCGAGGCGCGCCTGGTCCAGGGCCAGCTAGTCGGCGCCAGCACGGTCAGCACCTCGATGGGGCTCGGGCTCCTGATGGTCCAGACCAGGGCCGGCTCCGAGCAGTACCTGGTCGCGCCGGCGAGGCTGAAGCAGATCCCGGGCAACCAGGTCAACGTCGTGCTGACGGTCACCCCGAACCTGCGCCACGTGCGGTCGGTCGGCATCATGGGCCAGCGGATGGTCGGTCGGGTCGAGCCGGCGGTGCCGCCCGCGATGCGCCGGCTGCAGCGGCTGCCGGTGCTCACGCCGATCGCGCTTGCGGCCGCGGTGATCCTCGGCGACGACGCCGTCGCGCTCAGCCCCATCCCGAACGAGCCGCTGCACGCCGTCCTGGCCGCGGTGGCCGGTGCGCTGCTCGGGGCGGCGATCTATGGCGTCTCTTTCCTGCTCCAGCGCCGGCTCACCGGCGAGGTGCAGGCGATGGTGCCGCGAAGCTAGCCCTGCTTGGCGGCAGGCTCGGAGTCAGGGGCCTTCTTCTCTTCCTTGCTCTCGGCCTTCTCGTCCCTTTCGTCCAAAGCCGGTCGGATGGGCGCCGGCGCCGCTGCTCTGTCGTCGGCCCTGGAGGGCACCAGCTTGCGCCGCTGCGGGTAGAGGGCGATTAGCAGCAAGGTGAAGGCAAGGCCGAAGAAAACGGGGCCGAGGTGGAAGGGCTCTCGCCACAGGAAGTAGGCGCCGGCCTCGAACCCGAGCACGACGAACCCGTAGAGGATTCCCGCGCGCACCCAACCGACGTTGGCGGCCGGGTTGAAGGCGGCGGCCATGAGGCCGATGCCGAGCACGGCGCCGGCGGCGGACGTGTGGGTGCCGACCTCCTGGTCGAGGGGCAGCAGCGACGTCGGGACGAGCGCGGCGGCGGCGCCGCCCACGAGCGCCATGCCCATGAGCAGCATCGCGATGGTCAAGAGCAGCCTTCTCATGGCGGGGAATGTATCCGAAAAGGCCTCTAAAAGCCCTCACCCTAACCCTCTCCCGCCGGAGCGGGAGAGGGATCCGCCGGAGCGGGAGAGGGATCCGCTGGAGCGGGAGGGGGGATGTCGCCCTACACTCGATTCGATGGCTGAAGACGTCCACATCACCCGCGAGGGCCTGGAGGCCGTGCGCAAGGAGCACGACGAGCTGGTCAACCACTGGCGGCCGCAGATCGCCTCCAAGATCAAGGCCGCCCGCGAGCTCGGCGACCTTTCCGAGAACTTCGAGTACCACGCCGCCAAGAACGAGCAGGGCATGAAGGAGGCGAGGATCAAGGAGCTCGAGGTGATCCTCAAGAACCACGTCCTGATCGAGGGCGAGCGCACACCCGGCCTCGTGGCGATGGGCAGCACGGTGCGCTTCCAGGAGGACGGAGAAGAAGCGGAGGAGTCGTACCGCATCGTCGGCCCCGCCGAGGCGGACCCGAAGGCGGGTCGCGTCAGCTATGAGTCCGCACTCGGCAAGGCGCTGATCGGGCACCGCGTGGGCGACGAGGTCGAGATCAGGTCGCCGAACGGCTCCTACCGCGTCCGCGTCGTCGGAGTTGATTAGCGACCACGAGGCGGTGGGCGCCGGACGCCTAGTGCGCCTTCGCACGTGGATGGCCGACCAGGACGTCGACGCCGCGTACGTCACCAGGCCCGTCTCCATCGCCTACCTGACCGGCTTCCACGCCGACACGCAGGAACGCCTGATGGCGCTCGTCGTCCGCATCCAGAGCGCGACCCTGATCGTCCCCGCCATCGAGCACGACCGAGCGGTGCGCGCCGCGAGCGATTTCGGCGTCGTCGGCTGGCGCGACGGCGAGGATCCCTACACGCTGGCGCGTGACTCGCTCGCCGGCGCGGACAAGGTCGCGGTCGAGAAGGACCACCTCACCGTGCGGCACGCGGAGTCGCTGCAGGCGTTGACGGGCGTGCGCGCGCTCGCCGACGTGTCGGGCGAGATCCGCAGCCTGCGCCGCGTCAAGAACGCGGCGGAGCTCGAGACGCTGCGGCGCGCCGCGGAGATCACGGATGGCGCGTACGAGGACGTGGTGCGCGGGATCCACGTCGGTCAGAGGGAGCTCGAGGTCGCGGACGCGATCGCCGCGGCCATCAGCGCGCGCGGCGGCACGCTCGCGTTCGACTCCCTTGTGCAGTTCGGCGCCAACAGCGCCCTTCCGCATCACCACCCGACGAGCCGCGAGCTGCGCGTCGGCGACCTGGTGCTGCTCGACTTCGGCGCGGCGGTCGACGGCTACAGCGCCGACATCACACGGGTGGCCGTGGCGGGAGAGCCGACCTCGCACCAGCGCCGCATCCACGAGCTCGTGCTCAAGGCTCACGACGCCGCCATCGACGCGGTGCGCGCCGGCGTCACGGCCGGGACCGTTGACGCGGCGGCGCGGCGCGTCTTCGAGGACGCACAGGAGGCCGAGCGCTTCATCCACCGCACAGGCCACGGCCTGGGCCTCGAGGTGCACGAGGACCCAAGCCTCGACCCCGGCTCGACGCTGCAGCTCGAAGCCGGCATGGTCGCCACCATCGAGCCCGGGCACTACACCGACGGCTGGGGCGGCGTGCGCATCGAGGACGACGTGGTGGTGGAGGCGCACGGCTGCCGGCTGCTGACGCACGCCGACCGCTCGCTGCGCGTCATCGCCTAGGCATGCGGCGCACCGAGCAGCGGACCATGGTCTACGACGCCATCGTCCGGCTCGGCGGCCACTGCACGGCCGACCAGATCACCGAAGAGGTCCGGCGGGCCAAGCCGGCGTTCCCGCGCAGCACCGTCTACCGCGGGCTCGAGGCGCTGACCGCTTCGGGTGCGCTGTACGCCGCGCACCTCGGCGAGGGCGCCACGCATTACGAGCTCGCAAGCGGCGACCACCATCACGCGGTCTGCTCGGTCTGCGGCGGGGTGATGCACATCGAGGAGGACCTGGTCGCCGACCTCGAAAGTCACCTCGAGCACCAGCACCACTTCCAGCCCGCGCGCACCGAGGTGCTGGTCGTCGGGGTGTGCGAGGCCTGCGCCAAAGCGCCTGGCCGCAAGGCCGAGCGGCATCCGACGCTGGAGCACGTTCACCACTGACCGGCCTCGGTTAGGCTTTGGCCCAACCGTCAGCCCCTGTCCCAAAAAGAGAGAGAGGATGGAGCCAAAGATCGTAGGCACCGTGATGCCGGTGCTCGAGCTCAACATGCAGCCGGGCGACAAAGTCTTCGCCGAGTCAGGCCAGCTGTCCTGGATGTCGATGGCGATCCAGATGCAGACGTCCACCTCGGCCGGCGGCCAGCAGGGCGGCTTCCTCGGCGCGCTCGGCCGTGCTGTCGCGGGGGGCACGCTCTTCATGACCGAGTACACGGCCGCCGGCGGGCCGGGGCTGCTGACGTTCGCGGCCAAGCTGCCGGGCCAGATCCTGCCCATGGAGATCACGCCGAGCAAGGGCTACCTCGTGCACCGGCACGGCTTCATGTGCGCCACGCCGGGCGTCCAGTTCTCGATCGGGTTCCAGCAGCGGCTCGGCGCCGGCGTCTTCGGCGGCACCGGGTTTCGCATGCAGCGCCTGCAGGGCCAGGGACAGGCGTGGGTCGAGCTCAACGGCGAGGTCGTGATCTACGACCTGCAGCCCGGCAACACGCTGCGCGTGCACCCGGGCCACGTCGGCATGTACGAGGAGTCGGTGCAGTTCAACATCACCACGATCCCCGGCATCAAGAACGCGTTGTTCGGCGGCGACGGGATCTTCCTCGCCGCGCTGACGGGCCCCGGCCGCGTCTGGCTGCAGTCGATGACCATGCCTCACCTGGCGCACGCCATCGCCGAGTACCTGCCGCATCGCGAGTCGAACGCCGGCGGCGTCGTCGGCTCACTTCTGTCGGGGAGTTAGCCGTGGCGACCCAGCAGGGGATGCAAGGAAAGATCGTCGGCACCGTGATGCCCGTCCTCGAGCTGAGCATGAACCCGGGCGACCGAGTGTTCGCGGAGTCGGGCCAGCTCAGCTGGATGTCGATGGCGATCCAGATGCAGACCTCGACGTCGGCGGGCGGGCAGCAGGGCGGATTCCTCGGTGCGCTCGGCCGGGCGGTCGCGGGCGGCACGCTGTTCATGACCGAGTACAGCGCCGTCGGCGGGCCGGGACTGCTCGCGTTCGCCGCGAAGCTGCCCGGACAGATCCTGCCGATGGACATCGCGCCGAGCTCCGGCTACATGGTTCACCGCCACGGCTTCATGTGCGCCACGCCCGGCGTGCAGTTCTCGATCGGTTTCCAGCAGCGGCTGGGCGCCGGCATCTTCGGCGGCACGGGCTTTCGCATGCAGCGCCTGCAGGGCCAGGGTAGGGCGTGGGTCGAGCTCCACGGAGAGGTCGTGATCTACGACCTGCAGCCCGGCAACACGCTGCGCGTTCATCCCGGCCACGTCGGGATGTACCAGGACACCGTGCAGTTCAACATCACGACCATTCCGGGCATCAAGAACGCGTTCTTCGGCGGCGACGGCATCTTCCTCGCCGCGCTCACGGGGCCGGGGCGCGTGTGGCTGCAGTCGATGACGATGCAGCACCTCGCGCACGCGATCCAGGAGTACCTGCCTACGGCTGGGTGATCATCAAGGAGGATCTGAGATGGGGCGGTATCTGTTCCAAGGCTCGTATTCGGTCGATGGCATCAAGGGCGTCCTGAAGGAGGGCGGCACGGGGCGGCGCAAAGCGGTCGAGGAGGCCGTCAAGGCGCTGGGCGGCAAAGTCGAGGCGTACTACTTCGGCTTCGGCGAGACCGACGTCTACGTGATCGTCGACGGCATCGACCACGCGACCGCAGCGGCCTTTTCGATGGGCATCGCCGCGACCGGCGCGGTGCACGGCGTGAAGACCACGGTGCTGCTCACGCCGGAAGAGATCGACGCCGCGGGGAAGAAGGCGCTCTCGTATCGCGCGCCCGGGCGCTAGTCGGGTACTTGGGTGACCGCTGGCTGACCTTCGACTGCTTCGGGACGCTGATCGACTGGCGTCACGGCATCCGCACCACCGGGGAGCTGCTTTTCCCAGGTCGCGGCGCCGATTTCCTGGACGCGTACATCGGTCTCGAGGCCGAGGTCGAGAACGGCCCGTTCCGCCGCTACCGGGCAATCCTGGCCGAGACCACGCGCCGCGTGGCGAAGGAGCTCGCGCTCGACCTCAAGCCGGATGACGAATCGGCGCTCGTGTCGACGATCCCCCACTGGCCGCCGTTCGCCGACGTGGGCCCGGCGCTGGGAGCGCTGCGCAAGGACGGATGGAAGCTCGCGCTGCTGACCAACTGCGACCGCGACCTCATCGCGCTGACGCAGCGCCGGCTGCCGGTGCCGTTCGACGCGGTCATCACCGCCGAGGACGTGTCCGCCTACAAGCCCGACCACGCGCACTTCCTGCTGTTCCAGTCCACGTTCGGCTCCTCGGCCGGCACCTGGATTCACGTGGCACAGAGCTACTTCCACGACATCAAGCCGGCGAGCGAGATGGGCATCAGCCGCGTCTGGGTGAACCGCCAGGGCGAGAAGGACGATCCGGCGCTGGCGGACGCGATGATTGCGGGGCTCGACGCGCTGCCGGAGGCGGTGGACAGAGTCAGATAGACGCATCAGCAGCGGGCAGCAACGCGGCCGAGCGCGGGCTCGGTTTTCGAAACCAGGTGTTCCTGAGCGCCCTGTGGCTGGGCCTGAACTTTCAGTCGTCCGCGATGCTCCCGATAGTGGTGCCGGCGCAGCTGCTTCTCCTCATCGACGCCGGCTCGATCGGCAGCGAGCGGCAGGCGGTCGTCCTGAGCCTGTTCTCCACCGCCGCCGCCCTGATCGCGGTGGCCGCCACACCGCTCGCCGGCTTCTGGAGCGACGAGCTCAAGCGGCGCTCGGGCACGCGCCGCCAGCTCATCACGGGCGGAATCGCGGTGGCGGTCGCCGGGCAGGTGGGGCTGGCGCTGACGACGCCGCTGGCCGTGTTCCTGGCGGGCGCGCTCCTCATGCTCATCGGCACGAATACCGCCACCGCCGCCTACCAGGGCCTGCTGCCCGACCTCGTCCGCAGGTCGGAGCGCGGCGCGGCGTCCGGGTGGCTCGGATTGATGACCTTGATCGGCAGCGTCGGCAGCCTTGCGGCGGCCGGGGTGCTGCTCGGCGGCGTCAGCCGGGGTCCCAGGCTCGAGTCGGAGGTCCGCACCGGCTCCGCCGAGTTTTACGCCGTCGCGGCAATGATCCTGGTCATCTGCGCCGCGACAACCGTGCTGGGCGTCAGGGAGAAGCGTGAGCCCGAAGCCACTCCCGCGGATGGCAGCCGCTGGACCGCCGCGCTTCGCCACCAGCCCTTCCGCGTGGTCTTCGCGGCCAGGGCCCTGGTGATGATCGGGCTCACGCTGTTCCTGACGTACATCGAGTACTACCTGGCGCAGACCAACGGCGCGGTCGGGTTCGTCGGTGCAACGGTGGTGGTCGCGCTGGTGGCGCTGGTGGCGGCGCTGTCGAGCTCGCTCCTTTTCGGCGTGCTCAGCGATCGAATCTCGCGGGTCAGCGTCGTCATCGCGGCCAACGTGCTGATGGCCGCGGCGGCGCTCATCTTCGTTGTCGCCCCAGGAGGTTTTCCGCTGGCGCCCCTCGCCGTCCTCTTCGGCCTCGGCTACGGCGCATACCTGAGCGTCGACTGGGCGCTCGCCATCGACTCGCTGCCTGGAGCCGGCAGCTCCGCCCGCGACCTCGGCATCTTCACGGTATCGATCAATCTGCCGACCCTGATCGCTCCCGCCCTTGGCGGTCTCGTCATCCTCAGCGCCGGTGCGCTTGGCCTGTCGGCGATCGCATACCGCCTTGTGTTCGTGCTGGCGGCAATCTCGCTGCTGCTCGGCATCGTCGTCGTGAGACGGGTGCGTTTCGCGTGACCAGTGACCTGCGGTGGAGGGCATTTCGCCACGCGTGGCGCGCGTGGGCGTGGTGGGAGCGGTTGACGCTGTGGCTCATCCCGGTGACGCCGATCCGCCAGGGCTCGATCTTCGCCGTCCACGCGCGCCGGACCGGCGGCGTGCTCGAGCTGCACGTCGACAGCCGCGAGTACAACCGCCGGCGAAGTGCCGGAGCCTCGCCGTTCGGCATCCTTCGCGAACTGCGCGGAGACCTGGCCGCGCTGGCCGACCGTATCCGCGCCGGCGAGTTCCCGAGCGCCCGCCTGCTGTGGGCGAGGTCGCTGATGGGCACGGCCGGTGGCGTCCTTGGATTCCACACCCGCCGGCTCCCGCGCACGCCCGCCACCGCCCTGCATCAGTACGCGCTCGTCGGCCTCGATGCTCTCTATCACCCGAAGGGCCTGCGCCGCCGGGCCACGCAGCGCTGGCCGGTCGAGACGACGATGACGGTCGACGAGCTGCTGCGCCGCCATCCCGAGAAGCCGGCCGCAGCCCAAGCCGGTGACCTGGTTTCGGAAGGCTTAAGCTGACCTGAAGTCAGTTCCTCCCTTTCCACCTGGGGGTGTGCCGATGCGCCGAGCCCGAATCGCGCGTTCGCTGTCCACGCTGGTCGCGGCCGGGGTCCTGGCCGCGCTCACCACCGCGCCGGTACTGGCCGCGACGGCCTCCGGCTGGAGCGTCGGCTCGTACACGCCCTCCGGCCAGACGCTCTCCAACGCCTCGGCCGACGCCCTGCCGAGCGGAGTCGCGACGTTCGACTTCACGAGTGCGCCGAACACGGCGCTGCTCGACACCACCAACGGCGCTTTCAAGGGCACGCTGCTCGGCGACGATCGCAACAAGACCATCACCGCCACGTTCCACATCACGGGCGCGACCGGCGCGTTCACGTACTTCGGTGAGGGCACGTCTTCCAACCCATGCGGCACGCCGGCCAACGTCCGCCTCTTCTTCCAGACGTCCAACGCGGGCGGGTTCGACTACACGCACTACTGGTGGTCCGACAGCGCCTTCGCGCTGCTGGACGACGGCACCTTCACGCTGACCGCGGACGTGAGCCCGCTCGCCTGGTCCGACTGGAACGGCCAGCCGGCGGCGGCGAACGCCGACGCCTTCAACGCCGCCGCATCCGACGTCACGTTGATCGGCTTCTCGTTCGGTGGCGGCTGCTTCTTCGAGAACGGCGTGGGCACCACCGACGGTTCCGGAACGTTCGACCTCGACAGCTTCAACGTCAGCTAGCGAAGTCCTCCAGCTCCAGCTCGGCGCGGTAGACGCGCCGCGCCGGGCCGGACTGGACGAGGTGGCCGCCCGGCTCGCGCCGCACGCTCAGGGCTCCGCCCGGCATCTCGACGCTGACGCGGTCGTGCACCAGCCCCGCGCGCATCGCCGCCGCCGCGACCGCGCTCGCGCTCGTGCCTGACGCCAGCGTGTAGCCGGCTCCGCGCTCCCAGATCTCGACGTGGAGCCGGCCGCGGTCGAGGACCTCGAAGAGCTGCATGTTGGTCCGCTCGGGAAACGCGGGATGGCGCTCGACGTGCGGCCCGAGCTCGATGCAGCGCTCGCGCGTGACCGGCTCGTTGAAGACCACGCAGTGGGGGTTGCCGACCGAGACGAGCATCGCCTCGATCGTGCCCGCGGGCGTCTCCAGCCGCACGCGGTCGGGCTCGCCCTCGAAGCGCGCCGGCAGGTCTTCTGCGCGGAAAGAGGGCACGCCGATGTCGATCTCGCTCACGACCTCGGCGCCGTTGACGGAGAGCACGCGCACGGCGTTCGCGCGGTCGAGCGTGCGCAGCTCGAAGGAGTCGCCGGCGCCATGCTCGAGCACCGCGTGCGCGGCCGTGATGCGCAGGCCGTTTCCGCTCTTCTGTGCCTCCGAGCCGTCGGGGTTGAAGATCCGCACCGACATCGCCTGGGGGTCGAAAGCCAGCAGGCCGTCCGAGCCGAGGCCCCGGAAGCGATCGCACAGCACCGGCAGCAGCGCGACCAGCTCGTCCAGCCGCGTGTCTTGCGGGCCGGGCAGGTCGAGCACGAGGTAGTCGTTGCCCAGCGCCTGGTACTTCAGCAGCTCGATTTGCGACAAAGTCTCATTAGTGTGGGGAATTGACGCAGCTGTTCGGGTGTTCGATAACATTGCGGATACGGATGCGGAGCCTCATCAGCTTCCCGGCACAGCGTCTGGTTCACTGCCCCGCCTGCTTCTGTAGCTAGGCCGGTCGCTTGCGCGCGCCCCTGAGGGCGCGACCACCCGACCTCTCTTCTTCGACTTCCCAATCCCTTTGGCTATTTCTTTTTTGGAGGATCGCGACACATGAGCTCATCGACGACAGCATCCAGGGCGCTGGTGACGACCGACTGGGCCGCCGAGCACGCCAACGACCAGGGCGTTCGCCTCGTCGAGGTGGACGTCGACCCCAGCAACTACGAGAAGGGCCACATCCCCGGCGCGGTGGGATGGAACTGGCGCAAGGACCTGCAGGACCAGGTGGTCCGCGATGTCGCCGGCAAGGAGGCGCTCGAGGAGCTGCTCGGCAGCAGCGGCATCACGCCCGACACCAACATCGTTCTCTACGGCGACAACAACAACTGGTTCGCCGCCTACGCCTACTGGGCGCTCAAGTACTACGGGCACGACAAGGTCCAGCTCGTGGACGGCGGCCGCGTGAAGTGGGAGAAGGAAGGCCGCGAATACTCCACGGACGCGCCGAAGGTCGAGCGGACCAACTACAAGTTCCACGGCCAGCCTCGCGAGGAGCTGCGCGCCTACAAGGACCACGTGCAGTCGAAGCTCGGCAAGGCAGGCCTCGTCGACGTCCGCTCGCCGAAGGAGTACTCGGGCGAGCTGCTCGCGCCGGAGAACCTCCCGCAGGAAGGCGCGCAGCGCGGCGGCCACATCCCGACCGCGGTCAGCATCCCGTGGGGCACGGCCGTCAACACCGAGGACGGGACGTTCAAGAGCGTCGACGAGCTGAAGGAGATCTACGGCGGCAAGGGCATCACGCCGAACAAAGAGGTCATCGCCTACTGCCGTATCGGCGAGCGCTCGGCGCACACGTGGTTCGTGCTCAAGGAGCTGCTCGGCTACTCCGACGTTCGCAACTACGACGGCTCGTGGACCGAGTGGGGCAGCTCCATTCGCGTCCCGATCGAGAAGTAAAGATGGCCGCAGGTCTGCAGACGGTCGACCACTCGGCGCTCAAGGTCAACCAGACCGGGATCGTCGCGACCGTTCTGGTGGCGTTCATCGGCAGCGCGTTCTTGCGCCCACTCCTGCTGCTCATCCCGCTGCTCGCGATCGTGCTGCTGGCCGGCACTTTCGTGCCGCAGCTGGCGCTGTTCAAGCAGCTCTACTTCAAGGTCCTGAAGCCGCGCGGCATCATCAAGCCGCGGCCGGTGCAGGATCGACCCGAGCCGCACAACTTCGCCCAGGGCCTCGGCGGCGTGTTCCTCGTCGTGGCCTCCGCCTTCCTGATCCCCGCGACCGTGATAGGCCTGGCGCTGGCGCTGCTGGTCGCGGTGCTGGCGTTCGTCAACCTCGCGTTCGGCTACTGCCTCGGCTGCCAGATCTACTTCCAGCTTGGCAAGCGGGGATTGATTCGGGCATGAGCACACAGCTCCTGGCTCTGGCGGTGGTGGGCGCGATTGTGCTCGCCGCCGCCGGCCTGGAGGCCTTTCGCGCGTGGAGCGCGCGCCGCGGCGCGCGCGGCGCGGCGGCGGCGCCCTCGAGCGAGCCTTACATCCTCTACTTCACCGGCGACGGCTGCACCGTGTGCCGGACGCACCAGGAGCCGGCGCTGGCCAGGCTCGACGGCGTGCGCGTGGAGAAGGTCGACGCTGTCGCCGACCGCGTGACCGCCGACCGCTTCCACGTCTACACGCTTCCGACCACCGTCGTGATGTCGGCCGGCGGCAAGGCGCTGCACGTGAACTACGGCTACGCTCCCGCGCCGAAGCTGGAACGCCAGCTCGCCGACGCGCGGGGCCTCGGGCTGGGAGCCGCGGCCACCGTCTAAGCTGGGGTTCGTGCTGCGCCGGGCGGTCCTTTTTCTCACGATCATGCTGCTCGCCGCCGCGTGCGGCGAGTCGTCGACCGCATCGAACCCGAACGTCGTCACGATCGGCGCGGTCTATCCGCTCACGGGCCCGCAGGCGCCGGGCGGTCGCGACGAGCTCGCGGGCGTGCAGGCGGCGCTCCAGGTGGCCACGTCGAGCGGCGCCCTGCCGCGGCACGTGCAGCTGCGTGTCATCGACGCGACCACGCCGCGCGCCGCAAGCGCGGCCGTGGATCGCCTGGTCAGGGAGGACCATGTCGCGGCCATTCTTGGCACGTACGGAAGCACCCTCTCGGCGGCCGCGTCCGCGCGCGCCGAAGAGCTGAAGACCGTCTACTGGGAGACCGGCGCGGTCGCCGACCCGATCACCGCGCAGCGACGCTACGTGTTTCGCACCGTGGCCACCGGCAGCTCGCTGGGCCGCGAGGCTGTGACCTTCACGCACGAGGTGCTCGTCCCCGCGAGCCGGTTGAAGGCTCCGCGCATAGTGATCGTGCAGGTCGACGACATCTACGGCCACTCCGTGGGCGGCGGGGAGATGGCGCTCGCCGGTTCGCTCGGCATCCACGTCGTCGACACGATCACGTACAACCCCATCGCCTTCGACCCGGATGCGCTGGCCCGCCGCATCGCCTCCGACCGCGCCGACTTCCTCTGGGACGTGAGCTACCTCGACGACGGCGTCGCGATCTGGAAGGCGATCGTCCGCAACCAGGTGCACCTGCTGGCGGCGGTCGGCACGAGCTCCGCCTTCTGCATGCCGGACTTCGGACGCCAGCTTGGGAGCGAGGCGGTAGGCGTCTACGCCGCCGACAAGCCCGACGCGGACATCAGCCCCGCGGCGCTGTCACCTGCCGGTCGGGTGCTGTTCCAGAAGGCCGTCGCCGCCTACGCGCGCTCGCGGCACACCGCGATGTCGATTCCCGCGGTCGCCGGATTCGTCGGGGGATGGGTGCTGTTCCACGACGTGCTGGGGGCGATCAGCGGCGCGGTGACCCCGGACTCGATCCGCTCGGCCGCGCTCGCCGTCGACGTGCCCGTGGGCGATGAGATCAACGGGGGCGGCGTGCGCTTCGGCCAGGACGGCTCGCTCGACGATGGCCAGAACACTCGGTCCGCCGCCGTGGTCGGCCAGTGGCAGGGGGTCGAGGACATGCGGATCGTCTACCCGGCGGCCTACGCGACCTCGAAACCCCTGCCCCTCAGCTAGCGATGTAGAGCCGCGTTTGTGCACAAACGCGGGGAATTTGAGCGGAATTCTCTGCATTTGTGCGCAAACGAGTTGAATGCTGCCTCGCCTACTCCAGTGACCGCTGGACCAGCGTGATGTCCATCCAGCGGTCGAACTTGTTGGCGGCGTTGCGGATCGTGCCGATGGTCTCGAACCCGGCCTTCTTGTGCAGCTCGAGGCCCGAGCGGTTGTCGGCCGCGACGGTGGCGACGATCGTCTTGTAGCCGAGGCCGCGCGCCTGGCTGATGAGCTCCGTCAGCAGCGCCCGGCCGATGCCCTTCCCCTGGTGCACGGGGTCGACGTAGACGAGGTCCTCGACGACGTCGATGCCGCGCTGCTTCCAGGGGAACAGCCGCGCCCAGCCGATCACGCCGCTCTCGTCGGTGGCGACGATGAGCTTCGAGCGGCGGCCGTGCTGCTCCCACCAAGCGGTTGCTTCCTCGGCGCTGAGCGGCTCGGAATCGATTGTCGCGAACGTCTGGTTGACCGCCCAGTTGTAGATGCCGACGATCGCGTTCAGGTCGTCGTTGGTCGCGGGACGGATGTCGAAGGCGGGGGCCTTGGTCCTGGGCATCGACTAATTGTGAGCCCTCACCCAAACCCTTAATCGAAGACGTGGATCTTCTCCGGCGTGATCTTCACGATCACCCGCACCTCGCCCGGCCCGAGCTCGCGGAACGGCTTGCCGGTGTACGCCAGCGAAACCTGGTCGATGTTCTCGTGGGCGCCCTCGAGGATGAGCTCGGCCCGGCCCCGGACCGCGACCCCGCGGTAGGGGTCGGCGGGGTCGTACACGGCCACCGCGACGTGAGGGTTGCGCTGGAGGTTGCGCGCTTTCAGGCGGTGCATCGCGGTGTTGAAGTACACGTGATCCTGGTCGGATTCGATCCAGACCACGGTCGCCTCCGGCGAGCCGTCGGGCATGACGGTGGCGACGGTGGCGAAGTTCGGCGGGTTGAGGAGCTTGACCTGGTCTGGCGTGAGCCTGGGCATTAGCTGATATTTTCACGGGCGTGATCACACACCGCCGGCCGCAGATCAAGACTTCCCTTCCCGGGCCGAAAGCCGCCGAGCTTATCGCGCGCGATGCGAAGGCCATGTCGCCGAGCTTCACGCGCGCCTATCCGTTTGTCATGGACCACGGCGAGGGCTGCTGGGCGACCGACGTCGACGGCAACACGTTCCTGGACTACACCGCGGGCATCGCCGTCAACACCACAGGCTTTGCGCACCCGCGCGTGGTCGCCGCGATCCAGGAGCAGGCGCACCGGTTCCTGCACATGTCCGGCACCGACTTCTACTACCGGACCGAGATCGAGCTGGCGGAGCGGCTCGAGGCCAGGATCCTGCCCGGCATACCCGCGCGCGTGTTCTTCACGAACTCGGGCGCCGAGGCGATCGAGGGCGCGATGAAGCTTGCGCGCTACGCCACCGGGCGGCCGAGCTACATCGCGTTCATCGGCGCGTTCCACGGCCGGACGTACGGCGCGCTGTCGCTGACCGCGTCGAAGGCCAGCCAGCGGCGGCGCTTCGCGCCGCTTCTGTCATCGGTGTTCCACGCGCCTTACCCGTCGGCTGCGCGCGGGATCACGACAGATGAGTCGATCGCGCGCCTCGAGGAGCTGTTCGCGACCGTCGCGCCGCCAGAGAGCGTGGCCGCCGTTTTCGTGGAGCCGATCCAGGGCGAGGGTGGATACCTCGTGCCTCCGGACGACTTTTTCCCGCGCCTGCGCGAGCTGACGAAGAAGCACGGCATCCTGCTCGTCGCCGACGAGGTGCAGTCAGGCATGGGCCGCACCGGCAAGCTGCTCGCGATCGAGCACACCGGCGTCGAGCCGGACATCGTCTGCCTGGCGAAGGGCATCGCGTCCGGCCTGCCGCTGGGCGCGTTCATCGCGCGCGCCGAGCAGATGAGCTGGCCTCCCGGTTCACACGGCAGCACCTTCGGCGGCAACCCGATCGCGTGCGCGGCGGGGCTCGTCACGCTCGACCTGCTCGAGGAAGGCTTGATGGAGAACGCGGCCAAGGTGGGCGCGGAGATGCACGACGGGCTGCGCGAGATCGCGGGCAGCCATCCGCAGGTCACCGACGTGCGCGGCCGCGGCCTGATGCAGGCGATCGAGCTCAAGACCGCCGAGCAGGCGGCTCAGCTGGTGCAGTCGGCTTTCGAGCGCGGGCTGCTGCTGCTGACGGCAGGCACGCGCGCGGTGCGCATCTGCCCGCCGCTGGTGCTCGACCGCCAGGAGGCCGCGACCGGCCTCGAGATCATCTCCGCCGCCCTCGACGCGCAGTCCTAGGAGAGCTTCGCCGGAGCCAGCCGCACCGCGGCCTCGGTGATCTCGTCGGCGGCCGCCGTGAATTCGACGGCCGCCGCGCGATCGTCACCGCCCAGGGTGTCGAACGCGGTGCCCCTCTGGTCGTCCACCACCTTGAGGATGGCGGTGAAGGCGGTGGTCAGGTCGGGAGCGTAGGGCGCGCCGATATCGACGGGCGGCGCGGCCCTGTTCAGGACCTTCTGCCCGATGGCCGGGTCACCGCTCTTGGCGTAGACCGCGAGCAGCTGCGACTCCTGCTCCCACAACGTGTCGAGCGCTTTCACCGAGGCGTCGCCGAAGGCCGCCTGCAGCCGCGCGTCGATTGCGACCGAGTTGCCGGCGAGCGCGCCGGCCACCGGCGCCACCTCGCCCTGGACGGCGCCGGCGGCGGCCTCTGTGAGCATCGTCAGCAGGTAGGCCTGGCGCTGAAGGAGCTCGTTGACGGTTGAGCGAAAGGTGGCGGCCCCGCTGTTCCAGGCACCGGGAAACCGGTCGGGAAAGCGGCCGACGATCTGCGCGGCGACGGCGTCGGCAAAGCTCACCGCCGCGGCGTGGCTCGCCGTGAGGTCGGTCAAGAGCTTGGGGTAGGCGGCCGCCACGGCATCGTCCATCACGAGCTTGTTTGCCGCAACCTGGCGGTCGGCGAGCTGCGTGGCCTGGTCCGACCCAAGCCCGGCGCTGGACGAGATCGCGGCCGCGAGCCGTGGCACGTAGCTGGAGGTCAGGCTCGTCATCGCGGCGTCCGCCTTCGCGTGGTCTTGGGTTACGGCCGCGATCAGGTAGGCGACGTAGAAGTTGTCGCCCTCAGTCCAGGCGTCGGTGATCTGCTGACCTCCGGTCTCACCGACGGCGAGCTTGAAGACCGTCGCCATGTCCACGGCGTTGGCCGCCAGGACTCCGGCGTAGGAGTGGAACTCGTCCTTTCGCCCCCCCGCGGCCACGACCGCCAGCTTGCCGAGCACGAACGCGTGCTCCCCGAACAGCAGGTCGACGTGGACGCGCAGGCTCGCGGCCGGCGAGTCCTGGCCCAGATCCGTGGGCGAGGGCGACGCGGTCGAGAGCGACACCGATGAGTGGCACGCGCCGGCGATCATCAGCGCGCACGCCCCCGCCGCCAGCGTCCCGGATCTCATGGCCGCGTACCATGTTCCGGCTTTGAGACCCAACTGGTTGCTGGTGGACGGGTCGAGCGCGATCTTCCGGGCGTTCTACGGCGTGCCGCAGGCGTTCCGAGCGCCGGACGGCTTCCTCGTCAACGCCGTTCGCGGGACGCTCGACCGGCTGGCCAGCGTCGTCACCGAGCGCAAGCCGCAGCACGTCGCGCTGACCACCGACGAGGACTGGAGGCCCGACTGGCGCGTCCAGGCGATCCCCGGCTACAAGGAGCACCGCGTCGCGGAACCCGTGCCGCCGCTGCTCATCCCCCAGATGCCCGTGATCATCGAGGCGCTCGCGGCAGTCGGCTTCGACGTCGTGGGGAAGAAGGACTACGAGGCCGAGGACATCATCGCGTCGCTGGTGGAGAAGGTGAACAAGCCGGTCGAGATCTGGAGCGGCGATCGCGACCTGTTCAGTCTGGTGCGTGACTCCGACGTCGTCGTGCTGTACCCCGAAAAGGCAGGTCTGGCGGTCGTCGACGAGGCCGAGGTGCAGCGGCGCTACGGCGTGTCGGGACGCGCGTACGCGGATTTCGCGATCCTTCGCGGCGATCCGTCCGACGGCCTGCCGGGCGTCGCCGGCGTGGGGCCGAAGAAGGCCGCCGACCTCGTGAAGCGGTACGGCTCGATCCAGGGCATGCTCGACGCCGGCGTCTTCCGCAACGCCGACGCCGCATACCTGCAGCAGGCGCGGAAGGTCGTCCCGCCGGTGACCACCCTCGACCTGGAAGTCCCGCCCGGCCGGCGCGACCGCTACCCCGCGCATCCCGCGAAGGTGGCGGAGATGGGGCGTCGCTACGGGGTGGCGTCGAGCTTCGAGCGGCTGGTCAACGCGCTTACAAAGATCTGACCGGCTCTTGGCGATGATCTGACCGTGACCCCAGATCGTATGTCTCGATATGAAGCACGGCTCCATGATTGGGAATGGTGGAAGTAGGGCTGTGCGAGTCCTGCGCGCATTCGCGCCAGGTCCGGGCCGCGCGGACCGTGTTCTGGCTCTGCGAGCGCTCGCGAACCGACCCCTCGTTTCCGCGGTACCCGCGACTTCCCGTCCTCCAGTGCCGCGGTTACGAGAAGACTGACCGTCGGGTAGGCGGCGAACCGCCGCCGGCGTGAAGCTCCTGCAACCCAGGCGGCCGCTCTCGTGTTAAGGAGAGAGCCGATGGAGGGAGTAGAGGGCGTATTCGAGCGCATGGTGCACGAGCACCAGGACCGGCTGTACGCGCTCGGCTTCGCGCTCACGGGCAACCGGCACGACGCCGAAGAGGTGGCGCAGGACACGCTGCTGCGCGCCTATCGCGCGCTGGTGACCTACACGCCCGAGAGGATCTCCGAGCTCAAGCAGCGGGCGTGGCTGCACCGGATCGCGGTGAATGTGGCGCGCAACCGCCATCGCGGCCTCCGCCCGAAGCTCGTCGAGCTCAACGGCAGCGAGCAGGACGTGGCGCCGGGACCCGAGTCGCGAGCCCTGCGCCGCGCGGAGATCGACGACGTGGCCGCGAGCCTGGCCGCGCTGCCGCAGAGGTACCGCGAGGCGGTCGTGCTGCGGTTCGTCCAGGACCTGCCTTACACCGAGGTCGCCGAGGCTCTCGGCCAGCCGGTCGGGACCGTCAAGTCCAACGTGCACCGCGCGTTGAAGATGCTTCGAGGAGAGGACCATGACCGTGCAGACGACTGACCTGAAGGCCCTGGGCGCGCTGAAGGCGCCGTCGGGATTTGCGGATCGGGTGCTGGCCGAGGCCGGGATCGGCGACTCGTACGCGACGTTCGAAACCGTGATCGGTCGCGTGCACGTGGCGTGGAACCGCCACGGGGTTTCGGCCGCCATGCGAGCGGGCTCGGATGAGGAGTTCGAGCGCTGGTTCCGGCGCGAGGTCGGCAGGCCGCTGCGCCGAGCGGTGGCGCCTGCGGAGATGGCCGCGCGCCTGGCCAACGAGCTGAGCGGCAGGCGCGGTCTGCGCTTCGACCTGCGCGGGCTCACCGAGTTCGAGCAGTCCGTGCTGCGGAAGGCGCGCGAGATCCCTCGCGGCCAGGTGCGGCCGTACAGCTGGATCGCGCGCGAGATCGGCCACCCCAAGGCGGTGCGGGCGGTGGGGACGGCGCTCGCCAACAACCCCATCCCGTACTTCATCCCCTGCCACCGGGTGGTGCGCGCGGACGGAGTGATCGGCAACTACTCCGGCGGCGGTCCAGAGGCCAAGCGCAGCATCCTCTCGCTCGAGGGTGTGCGCCTCAGCCGGCTTCAGGAGCTCGCGCGTTCCGGTTACCGGTACGAGGGCGTGCGCTCGACCAAGATCTACTGCTACCCGACCTGCCACCACGCACAGCGGGCGAACGAGAAGAACGTGGTGTGGCTTCGCGACGCAGCTCAGGCCCGGGCGGGGGGCTTTCGCCCGTGCAAGGTTTGCCGGCCGGAGGCGGCCTAGCTCAGGGAGTAGATCGCGGGCAGCTCCCGATACAGTCCCGCGTAGTCGAGGCCGTAGCCGATCACGAATCGATCGGGAATGGTGAAGCCCTGGAAATCGATCGGCACCTCGATGGTGCGGCGCGCCGGCCGGTCGAGGAGCGCCGCCAGCCGCAGCGACGCGGGCTGCATGCGCTTCACGCTGCGAATGACCGCGTGCGCGGTGCGCCCGGAGTCGACGATGTCCTCGACGAGCAGCACGTGCCGGTCGCGAAGGTTGCCTTCGACCATGCGCGCCAAGCGCAGCGGCCGCCCTTCGCTCGAGGTTCCCGAGCCATAACTGGCCGCGCGCACGAACTCGAGCTCCGCGGGGATGGTGAGGCTGCGCAAAAGGTCGGCCGCGAAGACCGTCGCGCCTTTGAGAATCACCACGAGCACGAGGGGAGAATCGATGTCGGTGTACACCGTGGAGATCTGCCTGCCCAGCTGGTGCACCCGGCGCGCCACGCGCGAAGCGCCGATGAGCGGCGTACCCGCGCTGCGAACCGCAGTGGTCTTGAGAGTGCCCAGCCGCTGCTCGGCAGTCAGGACCTCAGGCATGCACGTCTAGCTTAGGACCTCCAGTGGAGCGACGGACGCGCCGACGGGTGAATTGCGCGAGTGCTTGCGATGGCGCCGGCTCAGCGCGCCGTCGAAGTTGATCGCACGACCGTTGTGGTGACTCTCGGGTCTGTGACTTTTGTGCGGCGTGTGGCCGAAGACCACGCGGCGACTATTCGTCGCCTGCAGCCAGTGCTCGAGGCGGAGGGGCTGCTGCTCGAACACGTTCTTCGCGCTGAGGACATCCCAGACCTCGGCTTCGTTGCCGTCGATCAGCAGGTCGTGCACGCGGCGATTGATCGCTTGCGCCGCGGCGGTTCCTTCTTCATTCGAGTCGAGCCAACGCGCGTAGCCGTCATGGCCGCAGTGCTGGACGAGCGTGCCGTCCTCGAGGCGGATCATCGCCGGCCGGGCGTGGAGCCAGGCCTGCAGCGCGCCGTCTTTCTTCAGCTCCTCGAGGTCGTGGGCCTGGCCCCCGATCGACATCCAGAAGCCGATGCGCTGCGGGTCGCGCAGCGCCCAGAGCATCGCCACCTCGTGGTTGCC